>DATLME010000001.1:0-13343 GCA_035537395.1 Sphingomonas sp.
CCGCTGTCTGCGCTGACCGGCTCGGCGGTCGATGTGGGCCGGTTGTACCTGGTGAAGGTCCGCCTCCAGCAGGCGTGCGACGCGGGTGCGCTCGCCGGCCGCAAGTTCATGCTCGATACGAACAAGAAGACGTTGGACGACGACGCCGTCGATCATGCGAAAACCTTCTTCGCAAGCAACTTCCCGAGTGGATTGCTGGGCACGCCCGTGTTCACTGCCACCGATAAGAATTTTCCGTTTACGCCGACGAAGACGGCCGACAACCAGGTCGCGGGCACCGCGTCGATGGCAGTGCCGATGACGATCATGAAGATGTTCGGATCGCCGTCGCAGACGATTACGGTGTCGTGCGAAGCGCGCTACGACGTCGCCGATAGCGATATCATGTTCATCCTCGACACCACTGCCTCAATGGCGTGCGCCGCCAACGAGGCGAGCTGCACGCCGGGTACCACTAGCTATTCACGCCCGGACGGTACCGGCACGTCTTATTACGCCAACGAGAAGAGCACTTCGAAGATCGTCGGGCTTCGAAGTGCGGTGCTGAAGTTCTACGACAGTCTCGCGGCGAACGTCGATCCTTCGACGCACATCCGCTATGGATTCCTCACCTATACGTCGACCGTCAACGTCGGATTTCTGCTGCCCGCTTCTGCGATCGTCAACAATGCCGATTATCAATCGCGTCGGGTAGTCGGCGACACTACGCGCTCCGACAACTTTGTCACAACCACGTCGACCTCTCAGGCGACGTGCAATGCGCGCGCGACGGGCCGCAACCCCGTTTCCTACTACACCACCGCAGGCAATGCAGAACTGGTGACCAGCGCCTGGTCCAACGCTGACGGCGGTACCTGCGTCACCAGGACACAGCAGTTAAGCCCCCTTTGGCGCTACGAGAAGGTCAACCATGACGTCTCCGTGTTCAAGACAGGCATTCCCGTAGACGATCCTACCAGAGTGACCAACACCACGAGCCGTTGGCAGGGCTGTGTCGAGGAGCGTGAGACCACGGCCGGAGCAACCAGTTTCAACCAGGCGGCGCTGCCCAACGATCTCAATCCCGACCTGCTGCCCGATCCATCGGATCCCGATACGCTGTGGCGCCCGATGTGGAACGACGTGATCTACTACCGTGGTAGCAGTTCGGCGTCGCGCGACTTCACAGGCAGCTCGACCAACCCTTACGGCAACACTACCGCGACGAACCAGCTCGCGGACTACACCAACATGCTGCTGCTGAACAACATCAGCACCGGGCTGGTATCGTGTGGCAAGCCCGCGCGGCGGCTCGGAGAAATGACCCGCACGCAGGTGTCAGACTATGTAAACGCAGTCGATTTCAAGGCGCAGGGCGGGACCTATCATGACACCGGGATGATCTGGGGCACGCGGATGATCGCGCCCAACGGCGTTTTTGCCGCGGATACCGCGGCGTGGCCCGGCCGCAATCCGCCCAATCGCTACATCGTCTTCATGACGGACGGCGACATGTCCCCGAACCCTTGGATTTACGGCCTGTACGGTATCGAACAGTATGATCAGCGTGTCTCGGGGGGTAGCGGCAACCAGGCCAATTACCACAACAAGCGCTTCGTCGCCGAATGCGCTGCCGCGAAGGCGCGCGGCATAAAGGTCTATGTCGTCGCCTTCGGGCAAACGTTGACCAACGAGCTTACAAGCTGCGCATCGACCCCTAACGACGCCTTCTACGCAGACGACGAGGACAAGCTCGACGCGGCGTTCGAGACCATCGCCAAGCAGGTCGCGATGCTGCGGGTGTCCAAGTGAGGCGCCCGCCGCTCGCCACGCTGCGTGCGCTGCTGCGCGATCGGCGTGGCGTCACGATCATCGAGTTCGCGATCGTCGCGCCGGTCATGTTGCTGATGCTGATGGGGCTCGGCGACCTGCTCTACCAGGTCTACGCCAAGGAGATCCTTTCCGGTGCGATCCAGAAGGCCGGCCGCGACTCCGGCATCCAGGGCGGCGCGCAGGCGACCGCGCAGATCGACGGCAAGGTGCTCGCGATGATCGACACCATCATGATCACCCCGACACCGTCATGCGCGGTGACGCCGGCCGCAGGCACCTATTGCTCGAAACGGTTCAGCTACGCCAATTTCGCGGTCGTTGGACCCGAACGCTTCACGGACGTAAACGCCAACAATCAACGCGATGCCGGCGAATGCTACGATGACGTCAACGGTAACTCGCAATGGGATGCCGAACCCGGCGCGACCGGCCAGGGCGGCGCCAACGACGTCACCCTCTACACCTTCACGGTGACCTATCCGCGATTGTTCCCGATGGCCGGGATGATGGGGTGGAGCAAGAGCCAGACGATCACCGCGCAGACGCTGATCAAGAACCAGCCTTATGCGACCCAGCCAGTGACCACGGTGAAACAGCGATGCACTTGATCTCCCCCGCCTGCGTCACGCCCGCACATATCGCCGCCCGGTTCGGCCTGGACCGTCGCGCCAACGCACTCGTCGAGTTCGCGTTCGCCGCCCCGATCGTGCTGTCGCTCGGTCTGTACGGGATCGAGCTCGGCAACCAGTCGCTGGTCAACATGCGGATCAGCCAGATCGCGCTCAACCTGGCGGACAATGCCTCGCGCTCCGGCCAGATCCTGTCGTCGAACGTCGAGCAGCTCCGCGAGGGCGACGTCAACGACGTATTGCAAGCCGCTCGGCTCCAGGGCGCCAGCTTCAATCTCACGACCGGCGGACGGATCACCGTCTCCAGCCTGGAGAACGTCAAGCAGAGCTACGATACCGCGCCCGTCCAGCGCATCCATTGGCAGCGATGCGTCGGCGCCAACAATGATCCCGCCTATGCTTCCCACTACGGAACGACCACCGTTTCTGCCGGCAAGACGGAGTTCGCGGCTGACAAAGGCACGGACTTGCCCGGCGGCATGGGAAAAGCAGGCGCGCTGGTCAACGCTCCCGCCGGCTCGGGATTGATCTTCGTCGAGATCAATTATGCCTACCGTCCGCTGACCCCCTGGCTGATGCAGCCATACCGGGTCCACTACACCGCGAACATGATCGTGCGTAACAATCGCGATTTCCGGCAGCTCTACAATCCGGTGAGTTCGGCCACCCCGTCGACCTGCGACCGCTACACGACCTGACGACGGCGCGAGATGTCGAACGGGGGTCGCCTCTTGCCCCGTCCTGCCGATCTCGCCACAGCAGCGTGGAAGCACCGAGAGAGGATCACCGATGGCCGAGACATTCAGCGGACTCCAGCTACGCTCCTGCGTCACCTCGGCCGGCCAGCTCGAACTCACGCTGGTGACCGTCGAGACCCCGCCCCCCGGCCCCGGCGAGGTCGTCGTGCGGGTCGAGGCGGCGCCGATCAACCCGTCCGACCTCGGCCTCCTCACCGGCCCGGCCGATCTCGCCACGCTTGCCGCCGGGGGCACCGCCGCCGCGCCGAGCGCGACCGCGACGATCCCGCCGCAGCGCATGCCCGCAATGGCGGCGCGGCTCGACCAGCCGATGCCGGTCGGCAACGAGGGTGCGGGTACCGTCGTCGCGGCTGGCGAGGGCGCGGAACACCTCGTCGGCAAGACCGTCGCGCTGATCGCCGGTGCGATGTACGCCCAGTATCGAACAGTGCGCGCGACGGACGCCTTCGTCCTTCCCGACGACGCCACCGCTGCCGAGGGCGCGTCGGTGTTCGTCAACCCGCTCACCGCGCTCGGCATGATCGAGACGATGCGGCTCGAGGGTCACAGCGCGCTGATCCACACCGCGGCCGCGTCCAACCTCGGGCAGATGCTCAACCGTATCTGCCTCGCCGACGGCGTGCCGCTGGTGAACATCGTCCGCAGCGACGAACAGGCGCGGCTGTTGCGCGACGCGGGCGCGACCCATGTCTGCGACAGCAGCATCCCTGACTTCGCCGAACGCCTCGCCGACGCGGTGAGCGAAACCGGGGCGACGATCGCCTTCGACGCGATCGGCGGCGGCGACCTCGTCAACCGGATCCTCACCGCGATCGAGGCGGCCGCCAACCGCAAGGCGGCGAGCTACAGCCGCTACGGCTCCAGCGTCCACAAGCAGGCGTATATCTATGGCAGCCTCGATGTCCGGCCCACCGTCATCGATCGCAATTTCGGGCTCGCCTGGGGGATCGGCGGCTGGTTGCTGACCCCGTTCCTCGCGCGGGTCGGCCCGGCGCGCACCGCCGAGTTGCGGGCGCGGGTCGCCGCCGAACTCAAGACGACCTTCGCGAGCCATTACACGCGGGTGATCTCGCTCGCCGAGGCGCTCGATCCCGCAGTGATTGCCGCCTATGCCCGCCGCGCCACGGGCGAGAAGTTCCTGATCGATCCGTCGCGCTAGGTCGGGCCGCCGGCCGCGACCGGCTGCCGGCCCGAACGCCGCCAGAGACCCGCGGCGAGGCGGCCGACCCCCGCCGGCAGCCCCGGGCGGAGCAGCAGCCAGTCGCGCAGCGCCGGACCGCGCGTTGCGCCGATCACCTGCTTGTAGCCGCTGTCGCCGGCGCCCCAGTCGATCGTCTCGACGCCGTCGTCGGCCGCCCTGACGAGGTTGCGATATTGTAGCAGCTTACCGGCCGAACACCTTGCAAAGACCGGATCATAGCTGTTCGCGATGGCATAGCGGGTGGTGCCCGCCTCGATGTCGAACGAGAAGGCGGCGGGTACCCCGTCCACGCGCAGCAACGCGCCGCGGAGCATCGCCGCCACCCCCGGGTCGAGCGCAGCGGCACGCCAGAACGCGCCGTGCCCGGTGGCGGTGAACTTCGCATCGCTGCCGTCGGTGCGCGCGCCGATCCAGCTCCGCGCTTCGACCGCGGCAAACGCGTCGAACGCCGCGACCACCTCGCCGCCGCGCAACGACTGCCACTCGAGCGCGCCATGATCGGCGAGATGCTTTTCGTGGAAGCGGTTCTTGCGCAGCGTCGAGCCGCGTGGCCATTCGCCGCCGCGCCGCGCCGCGCCGAGATCAAACCGCCAGCTATCGGCGACGAAACGATCGAGCACGCCCCAGCCGGCCGCGCGCGCCGCAGCGAGCAACGGCCCTGCCGCGGCGTCGTCGTCGTCCAGCGGTCCGATTCGCAGCGCGGTGACCGTGGTCGCCAACGTGGCGAGCGCCGCCCGGATCGTCGCCCTGCCCGCCCCTTCGCTCAGGACGAAACTGCGGAACGGCCAGTAACATCCTGGAACCGCGGTAAACCCGAGGACACGTGGACCGACATCGACGAACGGCAGCGCCAGCGTCGGACGTCCTTCCTCGTCGACGACCAGCGTCCGTGCGGCGCCGCCATAAGCCTCCAGCGCGGCGGCATACCAGCCGAACCGCAGGAAACGGTGGCTCGGCGCGGCAGCAGTGGCGACGCGGTCGATTGCCACCGCCAGGCCGTCCGAGACATGCCCACGCACGCGGGGCGGCAGGATCTGGAACTCGGCGAGACGCATCGGCTTGGTCATGTCCGCCGATCTAGCCTGCCACGGTTACGATAGCGTGGAGGCACGGCGCGGCGTGCCCTCTTACGATCGAAGCCCGTCGCGCCTATGCACGATCGGATGCCGACCTTTCCCGCCGTGTCCACGATTGCTCAGACGATCCAGCTCTCCTTGTCGCCGGTGTTCATGCTCGCGGGTATCGGCGCGCTGCTCAACGTGCTCGCCGGACGGCTGTCGCGGGTGATCGATCGGGCGCGAGCGCTGGAGGCGCTGCATCCGCGCTCCAGCGGTGTCGAGCATGACCGTCACGTCACCGAGCTCCGGCTGCTCGACAAGCGGATGTCGATCATCAACGCCGCGTTGTTCCTGTCGGTGACCAGCGCGATCATGACCTGCCTGGTCGTCGCGCTGCTGTTCGTCGCCGAACTCGCCAAGCTGCATTTCGGCACGATCGTGGCGGTGTCGTTCATTCTTGCGATGGTGCTGCTGATCGCCGCCTTGGTGTCGTTCATGATCGAAGTCAGGATCTCGCTGCGCGCCATCCACATCCGCCCCGAACTGCTGGAGCCCGACCGATGATCGAGAAACGCCTCCTCCAGGCGGTGGTCGCGGTCGCATGCCTGCTGCCGCTGATCGTCGGCGGCCAGGGCATCCTCCAGGGGCCGGCGCCGTTCGCGAAGGCAGCCGCCCTGCCGGTCGATCTGGACAGCCATTTTCGCTACATTTCGGGGATCTTCTTCGCGACCGGGCTCGGCTTTCTCAGCTGCATTCCGTTCATCGAGCGCAAGGGCGGCCGCTTCCGCCTGCTCGGCGGGCTCGTGGTCGTCGGCGGGCTGGCGCGGCTCGTGTCGCTGTTGCTGGTCGGCACGCCCTCCACCGGCCACCTCCTCGGCCTCGGCATGGAAACCATCGTGGTTCCCATGCTGATGCTGTGGCAGTTCAGCTTCGCACGCCGCTGGGCCAAGCGCTTCCGCTTCGGCACCACGCGGGTTTGAGCCGATCGGAGTCTGCGGTCACCGAGCCCCGGTGGTTCCGTTCAGCCCCGGCCCCGCGTCGGTGGTCGGCAAATACCGCGGTGCGACCCGCGCCCTGGCCCGCTGCTCATAGGCATAGCCCGCTCCCAGCACGGTCGCTTCGCCGTTCCTTGTCGCGATGAACGAAAGCCCGACCGGCAGGCCGTCGACCAGCCCCATCGGCACCGTCAGATTGGGATAGCCGGCAACCGCGGGCAGTTCGCTCGCACTCGGCCCGCCATATTGATCGCCGTGGACGGGATCGCTGAGCCATGCCGCGCCGTAGCTCGGCTCGACCAGCAACTGGGCACCCGCAGTCTTCAGCATCGCATCGATCCCCTCGACCCCGGCCAGCCGCAACGATTTCGCGCGCGCGGCCTTGTAGTCGGGATCGTCGAGCCCCTTGGTCTTGGCCGCATCCTCGAAGGTTTCCTGCGCGAAGAACGGCATCTCGGCCGCGGCATTCGCCTCGTTGAATGCGATCACCTGGTCGAGCGTCCGGGTCCGCACCGCCGCCGGTGTCGTTGCCAGATAGGCGTTCAGATCCGCCTTCAGCTCTGACTTGAGCACGCTGAACTCGGCATCGCCGAGCCCCTCAAGCTTCGGCCGCTTGACCTCGACGAGCACCGCCCCCGCCGCACGCAGCACCGCCAGTGCGGCATCGAAGCGTGCGGTCAGGTCGGCGGTCATCTCGGGCCGGACCACGCCGATCTTCAGGCCCGACAATGCGCTCGTCGACAGGCCCGCGGCATAGTCGCGCGACACCGCGCCGGCAGTGGTGGGGTCGGCTGGGTCGGCCGCAACCATCGCTGACAGCATCAGCGCGACGTCCCGCACGCTGCGCCCCATGGGCCCGGGCGTGTCCTGGCTATGGCTGATCGGCACCACATGCGTCCGGCTGACGAGACCGATCGAGGGCTTGAGCCCGACCAGCCCGTTGATCGACGCGGGGCACACCACCGAACCGTCGGTCTCGGTGCCCACTGCCACCGCCGCGAAGCTTGCGGCGATCGCCGCGCCCGATCCGCTCGACGATCCGCACGCGGTACGATCAAGTGCATAGGGATTGCGCACCAGCCCCCCGATCGCGCTCCACCCGCTCATCGATCGCGACGAGCGGATGTTGGCCCATTCGGACAAATTGGTCTTGCCCAGGATCACCGCGCCCTGCGCCCGCAACGCCGCAACCACCGGTGCGTCGCGCCCCGTGACGTTGTCGCGCAGCGCAAGGCTGCCGGCGGTAGTCGCGATCGGATCCGCGGTTTCGATATTGTCCTTGATGAGCACCGGCACGCCGTGCATCGGGCCGCGCACCCGCCCAGCCTTGCGCTCGGCGTCGAGCCGCCGGGCCTGGGCGAGCGCTTCGGGATTGATCGCGATGATCGACCGCAAGGTCGGCCCCTTGCGATCCATCGCGGCGATCCGCTTCAGATAGGCACGCACCAGATCCACGCTGCTCGCCTTGCCGGCTGCCATCATCGCCTGCAGCTCGTCGATCGACCGTTCCTCGACGATCACCGTGCGGGATTGTGCCGCGCCGGGGATCACAGCCGCCGCCAGCAATAGACCGATACCGAAAGCGCGCATGCCGTTCCCCTGTGCCATGGCGGTCCGCGCCGCCCTGTTCCGCTGTGTGCGCGAGCGCGGGGGCGCGGACAAGTCTCGTCACGAACTGAACCGACGCGGTTCGCTCGCGTTGAGCACCCTCTGCCGACACGAAGGATCTAAGTGACCACAGCCCTGAAGATCGTCGGCGGCCTGATCCTGTTGCTGGTCGTGCTTGCCGCCCTGGCGATCACGATCGTGCCGCGGTTCCTCGACCGGATCTATTATCGCGGACCCGCGAGCGACCATTTCGACGGCGCCCGCTTCTTCAATCCCGATGGCGATGCAGACACCGGCCAGGGCCCGCCGGGCGGTGGCAGCCGCGCCGCATTCTTCTGGCGGTACCTGACCGGCAGCGACGGCCGGCCCGAATGGCCGACCACGGTGGCCGTCGCCTCGGCCAAGCCCGCCGCGCGCATCCTGGGCGAACGCATGGTCGTCACCTGGGTGGGGCATGCAAGCGTGCTCGTGCAGACCCAAGGCCTCAACATCCTCACCGATCCGGTCTGGAACGAGAAAGCCGGGCCGCTCGGCACGGGGCCTCGCCGGGTCGCGGCACCGGGCATCGCGTTCGACGATCTGCCCCGCATCGATCTGATCCTGGTCAGCCACAATCATTACGACCATCTCGACAAGGCGACGTTGAAGCGGCTGTGGCAGCGCGACAAACCCGCGATCGTTACGAGCCTCGGCAACGACAGCGTGATTGCGCAGACCGGTGCGGTCGCGACCGCGCTCGATTGGGGCCAGACGCGAAGCTTCGCCGACGGGCGACTGTCCGCCGCCGCGCCCGCGGGCCCGGCCGGGGTTACCGTCACCGTCACCCGCAACCATCATTGGGGCAGCCGCTGGTTTACCGATCGCAACCGGGCGCTGTGGTCGAGCTTCGTCGTCGGCCTGCCCACGGGTGGCAACCTGTTCTTCGCGGGCGACACCGGCATGGGTGATGGCCGCTGGCCTGCCGAAGCGGCCGCGCTCGGCCCCATCCGCCTCGCGCTGATCCCAATCGGCGCGTTTCGCTTCGTGCCCGGCCAGATGGAATCGGGCACCCATATTGGACCCGTGGATGCCGTCGAGATCTTTCGCCGGCTCGGCGCCGCGCGCGCGATCCCGATCCACTGGGGCACCTTCCGCCTGTCCTACGAAGCCTATGACACGCCGCCGCTTATGCTGGCCGAGGCGATGCGCTGCACCGGCCAGACCGGCTTCGAGCCGGTTGCGATCGGCGTGCCGACGGAGATCCCCGCTTATGCCAAGCCCACCGCCACCGACCCGGTCGACCGCGCGACGCTGCTGAAATGCCTGCAAACGCCTGCGGTGGAAGCGCTGCGCTAGCGCTTACCCCATCTTGAACGCGCAGAACTTGTTGCCATCGAGGTCCCGGAAATAGGCGCCGTAGAAGCCCATCGCGTCGGGCCCGCGCGTGCCCGGGGCGCCTTCGTCCGCACCGCCGAGTTCGACCGCCTTGGCGTGGATCTGATCGACCTGCTCGCGCGAATCAGCCGCGAGCGCGACCATGGTGCCGTTCCCGAACGTTGCGGTGCCGCCATCATACGGCTTGCCGATCGCCAGCATCGGCTTGCCCGGCCCGTTGCCGTAGAAGGTCAGCTTGCGCTCGTCCGGCATCTGCATCAGTCGCTTGCCCCCGACGGAAGCGAACAGCGCGTCGTAGAAGTCCAGCGCCCGGTCGATGTCGTTGCTGCCGAGTGTCGCATAGCCGATCATGTCGATCTCCTCCATTGATGCGCGCAGGTCGGACGCCCGCGCCGCGAACTGCTTAGCCCGATCACTGCCCAGCGCACCAGCGGACTCGCGTCGTGCGGAACGCCGCGAGGTCGTGCTACGTTCTTGTTTCGTTCCAGCGCCATGGCAAGATTGTCGTCTCCATTGGGGGAGAGGCAAGGTGGCAAACGAAGAGCACGAGACGCGCAGCCGATATCGATCGTCGTTCGACCTGTTCCTGAGGACCGGTCTGAAGTTCCGCCATCCGGCAGGCGACCGCGTCGAAGTGAAATTCAACCCTTGGCACGACCCGGACGACGGCAGGTTTACCTTTGCAAACCAGGGCAATCATTTCGCCAAGGGTGCGGGGCAACTGGGTGGCGGGGGATCATTCGGTGGCGGTGGTGCGACCTCCAGAGAGCGTTGGCCGATTGATGATCCCAAGGGATCCCCGCAAGGACAGCGGAGCGGGACATCGGGAACAAGGAGCAAGCCTCCGTTTCGACCGAACTCGTATGGCAAGGGCGATGAGAAGCACGGCAGACCGGTCGATGCGCCGCTCACGCGCGTTTTCCAGCGCGCCGACAAGCCGGCACCCCTCCGTGTCGAGTCGAAGAACGGCTACCGCTACGGAATCGATACAAGCAGTCGGACGCTCCGGGTGAGAGGTATCGTCACTGCTGACAAACCGACCGAGGCCAGGAGCAAGCAGGCGCAGGCTCAAGCGGGCGGGAGTGATAGGCTGAAGACCGACGACGGCGGCCATTTCGTGGCACACCGATTAAACGGTCCGCGCGACGCGTACAATCACTTCGCGCAGGACCGTAACTTCAATCGCAGTGCCTATGCGAAGTTCGAGAACGAGATAGCCAAGGCTGCAACAGCTGGGAAGAAGGTTGTTATAGAAATTGACGCAGTTTACGAGGGTGCGTCTAAACGTCCTTCGATAATATATGTAGTTTACGAAATCGATGGGAAACGAACCAGTAGGTTATTCCCAAATAGTTCGGGGAAGTCACGATGAGCGATCATAACAATGATATCGGAGAACAGGCTAGCCATATCGCGTCGCTCGCGCTTAGCTATGCCCGAACTGATAACGATGAAATTCTAGTATATATAGAAGCAGAAGCCGGCATGACTGATCTATCTATATTTCAGCGTCTGGGGGATGATATCGTATGGGTGGAGCCAGAAATCCCGTTTTCGACTGCTGTAATGGACTTCTGGTACTCAGCGCCGGACGATAGTAAGTGGGCAGGTTTCCTGATGATCATCCAAGACGGGGAGTTCGATCTCGAATTTTTCTACCCTGACTCCCTTGATAACGAGCAAAGTTCACAAGAACGGCGTCAGCTCGTTCTCACCGAACGGTATGGTGATCTGCCGGTCCACTATAATTGACCAATCAAAGATACTGCTCGCGAGTAAGCTAATACTAGGTAGTCGACGGTCATATGTATTTTACAAATTCTAGAAATAGAAAGAGCGATAGCATGATCGATCCTTTGGAGAAGGCGGCGCGTCTCGTTGGAAGGATCGCCAGATTGGCATTGAACTACTCGACGAACGATCGGGATCGATTACTGCTGTACGTAGAAGCCGAGGAGGGCATGCATTCATTGGCGCTATATGCCGAGAAAGAACGTCATATACAGGTGATCAGTACGGGTGCGGATATATCTAAACTGATCGACAAATTATGGCGAGATGCGCCATCGGACAAGAAGTGGATGGCCTTCGCCCTGATCGTCGAGGACGGTAACTTCACCATCAACTACTACTATCCCGACGGTCCTCCGGCGGGCAGGCATCTCGCTGATCGACATCTGAAGATGGTCGCGGCGCATTTTGGCCGCAAGCCGATTCATCGTGCACCTGTTGGCACGGACGGCGACGACTGAGGAACAATCGACGGCACGGCTAGGAGCGGAGTCGCCCATGCCCGCGACCGGCTGCACATTGCATGATCCCGGCGGTTGCAAGAGTGCGACGAAAGGAAGGGCGCAAAGAACCCCAGAACGTCGCCGCCGACAGGCCCGAATGACATCGCCGTCACTGCCGACGTTCCCGCTTCGTTGCCATTCCGCGCCTGCCGACCCATATTCGCCGCATGGCCATCCAGATCCGCACCAGCCTCGACGAACCCGAGACCGGCGAAGCCTTCATCCCTCACCGTCCGTCCCGCCCAAGCAAGGCGGAAGGTGGCAAGCGATTCACGATCGTCAGCGATTACACCCCCGCTGGCGACCAGCCGACCGCGATCGCGGAGCTGTCGCAGGCGGCCAAGGAAGGCGAGAAGGACCAGGTGCTGCTCGGCGTGACCGGGTCGGGCAAGACCTTCACCATGGCGAAGGTCATCGAGGAGCTGCAACGCCCCGCGCTGATCCTCGCGCCGAACAAGATCCTGGCGGCGCAGCTCTACGGCGAAATGAAGTCGTTCTTCCCCGACAACGCGGTCGAGTATTTCGTCAGCTATTACGATTACTACCAGCCCGAGGCCTATGTCGCGCGGTCGGACACGTACATCGAGAAGGAAAGCTCGACCAACGAGTCGATCGACCGCATGCGGCACTCCGCCACACGCGCGCTGCTGGAACGCGACGACGTGATCATCGTCGCCTCGGTGTCGTGCCTCTACGGCATCGGCTCGGTCGAGACCTATTCGGCGATGATCTTCGACCTGAAGAAGGGCACGACGGTCGACCAGCGCGAGATCGTCCGCAAGCTCGTCGCGCTCCAGTACAAGCGCAACGACGCATCGTTCCAGCGCGGCAATTTCCGCGTGAAGGGCGACAATCTCGAGATCTTCCCGTCGCATTACGAGGACAGTGCGTGGCGCATCTCGTTCTTTGGCGACGATATCGAGGAGATCACCGAGTTCGACCCGCTCACCGGCAAGAAGGTCGCGAGCCTCAATTCGGTGCGCGTCTATGCGAACTCGCACTACGTCACCCCCGGCCCGACGCTCAAGCAGGCGGGCGAGGCGATCAAGCACGAGCTCGCCGAGCGGCTGAAGGAGCTGGTCGGCGAAGGCAAGCTGCTCGAGGCGCAGCGGCTCGAACAACGCACCAATTTCGACCTCGAGATGATCGCGGCGACCGGCAGCTGCGCGGGGATCGAGAATTACAGCCGCTTCCTCACCGGTCGCCTGCCCGGCGAACCGCCCCCCACCCTGTTCGAATATCTGCCCGAGAATGCGCTGCTGTTCGTCGACGAGAGCCATGTCACGATCGGCCAGATCAACGGCATGTCGCGCGGCGATCACCGCCGCAAGCTGACCCTAGCCGAGTACGGCTTCCGCCTGCCCTCGGCGATCGACAACCGCCCGCTGCGCTTCAACGAATGGGACGCGATGCGCCCGCAGACCACCTATGTCTCGGCGACCCCGGGCAGCTGGGAGATGGAGCAGACCGGGGGCGTCTTTGCCGAGCAGGTGATCCGCCCGACCGGGCTGATCGATCCGCCGGTCGAGATCAAGCCGGTCGAGGAACAGGTCCAGGACCTGATCGTCGAATGCCGCAAGACCGCCGAGGCCGGCTATCGCACGCTGGTGACGA
>DATLME010000002.1:0-3105 GCA_035537395.1 Sphingomonas sp.
TCCGGATAGCGGGGCGGCCGCGGTCATTCCAGTTCCTTGCCCGCGGTTTCCGGGAGCCAGAGCAGGGTGACCACCAGCGCCATCGCGACCACCGCAATCGTGTCCCCGAGGCCGGCGAACGGATTGCCCGTCTTGGCGACAATGTACTGGCTGATGAAGGGCAGGAAGCCGCCGAAATAACCGGTGCCGAGATGGTAAGGGATCGACAGCGAGCTGTAGCGGATCGCGGGCGGGAACATCTCCGATAGCAATGCCGCCACTGGTCCATAGGTGATCCCCGACAGCGCGCCGAGCACGAGGATCGCCGCGAAGATGACGAGGAGATCGCTGCCCGCGGGCCTGACCTTGCTCAGGTCGTACCCGGCGGCGGTCAGCGCCTGGTCGAGCGCGGCGGGACTGTGGTCGGCCACCGGGCGCCCGCCGATCGCGACCACCGTCACCGGCGTCACGCGCTTCGAATAGGGTACGCCCTTCTTCGAGAAATAGTCGAGTAGCTGGCCGCATTCATCGGCCTGGCTGGTCGCGAACGGGCTATAGGCGCAGTTCGGCCCGGCAACGACCACCGGTGCCCGCTCCGCGGCGCGCGCCAACCCCGGATTGGCCGCGGCGCCGATCGTCCAGAAGATCGGGAACAGCAGCACCAGCGTCAGCGCATAGCCGATCACGATCGGCGTCTTGCGACCGATCCGGTCGGAAAGCCGCCCGAACAGGACGAACCAGAACAGCCCCGCCAGCGCCCCCGCGCCGGTGATCAGCTGCGCGACCGTCTCGTCGACCCGCATCGTCGTCTGCAGGAACGACAGCACCGTGAACATCGCGGTATACCAAATCACCGTGAGCCCCGCGGCGATGCCGAACAGCGCCACCAGCATCCGCCGCAGATTGCCCGGATAGGTGAAGCTTTCCACCAGCGGATTTCCTGCGCGTTCGCCCGCCGCGCGCATCCGCAGGAACACCGGGCTCTCCGACAGCTTGAGGCGCATCCACAACGAGATCGCGAGCAGCAGGATCGAGAACAGGAACGGGAAGCGCCAGCCGCCAGCCTCCCAGGTTTCCGCCGAAAGCACGCCCTTGGTCGCGAGGACGACCGCGAGGCTCAGGATGAACCCGCCGACGACCCCGGCCTGGATGAAGCTCGTATAGAAGCCCGCCTTGCCGCGCGGGGAGTGCTCGGCCACGTAGATCGCCGCACCGCCATATTCGCCCCCCAGGGCCAGTCCCTGCATGATCCGCAGCAGCAGGACGAGCGCGGGCGCCAGATAGCCGATCGACGCGGCAGAAGGCACCAGCCCGACACCGGCCGTCGCCACCCCCATCAGCGTTATTGTGACGAGGAAGGTGTATTTGCGCCCGAGCCGATCGCCGAGATAGCCGAACAGCACCGCGCCGAGCGGACGGAAGCCGAACCCGACCGCGAACCCGGCCCACGCCAGCAGGGTCTGCACGACCTCGTTGCCGGCCGGGAAGAAGGTACGTCCGATGATTCCCGAGGCGGCCAGCGTCCCGTAGATAAAGAAGTCGTACCATTCGAATACGGTACCGAGCGACGAGGCGCCGATGACGAGACGAATCTCCTTGGCCGAAGGCTCGGCCATGCCGCCGCCATCGTCCGTCGCTGCTGCCGTCTGCGCCACCGTCCCGCCTCCCCGTTTCGGGAAGATCTAGAGCAGGACGCGGGCAGGTCAAACGCTACATGCGGGGCTCGCAGGCGTGCGCCGATCATCGACCAGAGCGATGACATGCTCGAGATGCGCGGCAACGCCACTCGCGCCGACAAGGTCGAGCATGGCGGCCGCCCTTGCGAGCAGCTTGCTCGCGTCGGCGAGCAGTATTTGCTCGCGCGCTTCGAGCGTGGCTTCCGAAGAAACGGCGTCGAGCAGGTCGCGTCGCAGCTCGAATGCGGCGACGGTACGACGCGCAAGCGCTTCGAGGGCCAAACGCTCTGCGGCATCGAGCGACCCACGCGGGGCGACGTCGATCACGCACAAGGTGCCGAGCCTCGCGCCGTTGCGCATCTTGAGCGGGGCTCCGGCATAGAAGCGGATGCCGCCGTCGGCACACACGCCAGGAAAATGGCTGAAGCGCTCGTCGGTGCTTGCATCGGCGACGACATAAAGGTCGTCGCCGCAGATCGCGCGTGCACAAATCGAGTGGTCGACCGGATCTTCGCTTCGATCGGTGCCGTGCTTCGCCTTGAACCACTGGCGCTGGTCGTCGACCAGCGAGATCATCGCGATCGGCGTGCCGAGATAGCGGGCGGCATCGGCGACGATCGCGTCGAGATTGGCCTCGGCGGGGGTGTCGACGAGCTGGTAATCGCGCAGCGTGGCGAGCCGATCGGCATCCCGCAGATAATCGATCATGTCCCCGCCCCTGGTCTTTGACCGATAGACTGGGCCTATTGCGTTAAGGTCTTCTCTACGCCCCCGCCGACATCGGCCTGCACTTGCGACAACATGCGAATGATGGCGGAAAAGTCCAGGCCGCCATGCCCCTGTTCGGCAAAAGCCTCGTAGAGCTCGCGCGCCTTCGCGCCCATCGGGGTCGGCGCGTCGCTGCCCTCGGCTGCCTCCATCGCCAGGCGAAGGTCCTTCAGCATCAGCGCCGCCGCGAAGCCGCCCTGATAGTCATGATCCGCGGGCGTTTCGGGGCCGACCCCGGGCACTGGGCAATAGGTCGTCATCGACCAGCTCTGCCCCGACGAGACGCTGGCGATGTCGTAGAATTTCTGCGCGTCGAGCCCGAGCCGCTCGGCGAGCAGGAACGCCTCGCACGTCCCCGCCATCGTCACGCCGAGCAGCATGTTGTTGCAGATCTTCGCCGCCTGCCCGGCGCCGCGCGCGCCGGCGTGGATCACCGCCTTGCCCATGTCCGCAAGGAACGGCTCGGCGCGCGCGAAGCCCTCGGCGCTGCCCCCGACCATGAAGGTCAGCGTGCCCGCATTGGCCGCGCCGATCCCGCCCGAGACCGGCGCGTCGACCGCCACCAGCCCCTTGGCCTGCGCGGCATCCGCCACGCGCTTGGCGGTCGCGACGTCGATCGTCGAACAGTCGATCAGGATCGCGGTCGGCTGCGCATTGCCGAACACCGCATCGGCATAGACGC
>DATLME010000003.1:0-5729 GCA_035537395.1 Sphingomonas sp.
GCCCATGCGGCAGGAGCCCGTGCGTTCGGAACGCCCGCGCCGGGATGCGCGCGCCGACGATCGGCGGCCCCGCCGCGAGTCGCGCGACGACGCTCCGGACGATGGCTGGAACGGGCCATTGCCCGAATTCCTGAAGGCGACGATCGGCGGTTGATCGGCAAGTCGTGAGCGAGCGTGGAGGCATTGTGGAGCCCGCCGCTGCCGCGGACTCGCCATGCACGCTGGTATGCACGCTCGACGCCGACGACGTCTGCCTCGGCTGCGGCCGCACGCTCGACGAGATCGCAGCCTGGGGCAGTCTGCCACGCGCCGCGCGGGAGAGGATCCTCAGGGAGCTACCGTCGCGGATCGCCGGCCGGCGCGGCTAGCGGGGAGTATCCACGTGATCGCATGGCGGATCGTTCGTCTGGCTCGCTGTCGGGAAGCTCAGCGTAGAGTGATGCAGGTTTGTCGACTTCCCTCGAAACGAACGGATTTGGCCAAGCACCGACACCGTCCGATCCCGCCCCTTTTCGTTAGTTTCGAGCGACGTCGAGAAACCTGCATCCGCACCACGGCCTCGCCAGGGTCAAACGACGGGCGCCGCCGTCGGCTAGCCCTGCGGCTCCATCAGCCCATCGTCGATCGCGCTTGCGCGCTTGTAGGCGTCGCGCTGCGTCACCCGCGCGACATATTCCTCGAAGACCGGCAGCTTGGGCAGCGACCCGAACTGCATGCCCCAGATCACCTGCGACCCCGCATAGACGTCGGCCGCGGTGAAGCGATTACCCGCGAAATAGGGCTGCGCCGCGACCGCATTGGCGAAGGTATCGACCATCGTCTCGTAGCTGCCATAGCCGACCATGCGTTGCTGGTCGGGCGACGGCGTCACCCCGAGCGCCCGGTTCGTCACCGCCGCCTCGACCGGCCCTGCGGCGTAGAACATCCAGCGATAATAGTCCGCCCGTTCCTCTGCGGTCGGCGCGAGGCCGGCTTCGGGGAAGGTCTCGGCCAGATACGCGCAGATCGCCGCGCCTTCGGTCACGACCTTGCCGTCGTGGACGATCGCCGGGACCTTGCCCATCGGGTTGACCGCCAGATAGGCGTCCTCCTTCATCGACGCAGCGTAATCGAGGATCACCGTGTCGTAAGCGACCCCGACTTCCTCCAGCATCCACCGGGCGATCCGACCGCGCGACATCGGGTTTGTGTAAAACGTCAGGGTCATCGCGGTCTCTCCGAGTCATCGGGAACGAAAGTGGAACATCGTAGCGCTCAGGCGTCAAGATGCTTGTGGAGAAAGCCGGTCGTCCGGCCCCAGGCGAGCTTGGCGGCCTCGGCATTGTAGCGGTCAACCGAGGTGTCGTTGTTGAACGCGTGATCGACGCCGGAATAGGTGTAGGCTTCCACGGGCTTGCCCGCCGCCTTCAGCGCCGCGATCCACGGCTCGCCGGTAGTCGCGACGCGCGAGTCCTTGCCGGCATAGTGGAGCATCAGCGGCGTACGTATCCTGGTCGCCTCGGCCGCGGCGGGTGCCGGGCCGTAATAGCTCACGCCGGCCGCCAGTGCCGGTCCCGCGGCGAGCGCGAAGCGATTGACGAACGCGCCGCCCCAGCAAAAGCCGATGATCCCGACCTTGCCGGTGGCGCCGCGATCTGCCCGTGCGCGCGCGCTCATCGACGCCACCTGTGCGAGCGCGACATCATAGTCGGTCGTCCCGATCAGCGTCCGTGCGCGATCTTCGTCCGCCGGCGTGCCGCCCTGCGGCGCGAGCAGATCGGGCGCGATCGCGGTGAAGCCCGCCAGTGCGACCCGCCGTGCGACGTCCTGGATGTGGGGGGTGAGCCCGCGATTCTCGTGGATCACGAACACGGTGCCGAGCTTGCCGCGCGGTTGCTTCGGGGCCGCGACGTAGGCGCGGGACGGCTTGCCTGCGTCGGTGGAGGTGATCGTTTCGGTGCGGAGCCGCGGATCGGCCGGGTCGATCAGCGCCGCCATCGCGGGCGACGCCGCGATGCCCATGATCATTGCCTCGGCCGCCGCCACCGATCCTGCCAGCGCGGTCATCTGCCGGAGCAGCGTCCGGCGATCGTGATGCTCATGGGTGAAGGCGTCGTAGAGTTCGACGGCGCGGTCGCGAAGCTCGGTCATGCAGGCTCTCCCATATCGTTGGGGCGAGCCTAACCGCCTCTCAGCTCGCGCGCCACCACCAGACGCCATCGCGATCCTCGCGCGCCGCGCGGCCCTCGACCTCGAGCCGCCGGACATGGGCAAGCGCCTCGCCAGTTGCCATACCAAGCATGTCGGGGCCGATCGCCCGGCGGAACAGCCGGCCGAAACAGTCGATCGCGCGACGCGGCTCGGCAAGGAACACCGCAAGCTCGTCGAGCCGCTCGCGATGCTCGCGATCCATCGCCGCGAGCCGCGTATGCAGCCCGGTGAACGGATCGCCATGCCCGGGCAGCACCAGCAGATCCGCGGGCAGCGCACGCAACCTGGCGATCGAGGCGAACCATTCGCCGAGCGGATCCGCATCGGGTTCGGTGACGCCCAGCGATACGTTCGGGCTGATCCGCGGCAACACCTGGTCGCCCGCGATCAGCACCCCCCCCGCCTCGTCGAGCAGGCACGCATGTTCGGGGCTGTGCCCGGACCCGACCACGACGCGCCAGTCGACCGACCCGACGCGCAGGGTATCGCCGTCGGCGATGCGCACATAGCCGAGCGGCAGCGGCGTCACGATCTTGCGGAACCCCGCCCAGCCACGCGCGCTGGCATGCTCGATCTGCGCGGCGTCCCAGCCCGCGGCGCGCCAGAACGCGACCATCTCGTCGGGGACCGCGTCGCGCGCGTCGGCGACGAGCATCCGCGCGGTCAGCCACTCGCCGCGCGTCATCACCAGCGGCGCATCATGGTGCGCGCACATCCACCCGGCGAGCCCGATATGGTCGGGGTGGAAATGCGTGCCGATCATCCGGGTCACCGCCACGCCCGCGAGCGGGCCGCGAAACACCGTCTTCCACGCGTCGCGTGCGTCGACCGTATTCATCCCGGTATCGACCAGCGCGACCCCGCCCTCGTCGTCGAGCAGCCAGCAATTGACGTGCCGCAACGGCCCGGGAATATGCAAGCGAACCCAGCGCACGCCCGGCGCGACGGTCATCACCGCGCCCTGCGCCGGCTCGCCGCCACCAAAGGGATAGGTCAGCCCCTTGTGGCTGGTCGCGGTGAAACTATCGTCGGGCGCATAGGCGGCATCGGGCTGGGACATCGCGTGTCGGTAGCGGTTGGCAACCTATCCTGCCAGTGCCGCTAGAAGTACACCGGCATGACGACGAGGTCGGCGCGTCAGTTCCGCTTGAACGGATCGCCGAACAGCGCGTTGGCGTCGCTGATCGGTTCGCGACCGCCATTCTCGATGTCGCGGGCGAGCTGGTCGCGCTCGGCGCGCAGCTGTTCGATCAGCGCGGTGCGATCGCCTTCGAGGCGGTGATCGGTCGGCGCCGCTTCGATCCCGGCGGACTTGGCCGCCTTGGCGACCGCCGCGTCGAGCTCGCGCTGCGTCGTCAGGCCAAGCGTCACCGGATCCTTCGGGGTGATGTTGGCGATATTCCAGTGGCTGCGATCGCGGATCGCCGCGATCGTCGTCCGCGTCGTGCCGATCAGGTTGCTGATCATGCCGTCGGTGATCTCGGGATGGTTGCGGATGATCCAGGCGATGCCGTCGGGCTTGTCCTGGCGCTTCGACACCGGGGTGTAGCGCGGACCCTTGGTACGGCGGACCTGGTCGGGCCCCTTGATCATCTGGAGTCGATGTTCGGGATCCGCCTGCCCCTTGTCGATCTCGTCCTGGGTGACTTCGTGCGCGCGCACCGGGTCGCGCCCGGTCAGCTTCGTCGCGGCGGTATCGTCGGCAATCGCCTGCACCTCAAGGATGTGGAGACCGCAGAAATCCGCAATCTGATCGAACGAGAGCGAGGTATTGTCGACCATCCAGGAAGCGGTCGCATGGGGCATGAGCGGCTGGGCCACGGGGAAACTCCGTCCGAAAATAGAAAGGGCCGCCCCTCGCGGAGCGGCCGTGCCATGTCAGCGATGTACCCCGCGTGTTGCCGAAGGGCAACCCGTTCGACATTTTGCTGCCCCCGCGTTGACGCGATTGTCACAAACCATGACTATGCGGTCGGTCTCGTGACCAGGGAGTTCAGGACAATGAAGACGATCAAGGGGATCGCTGCGGCGGTCGCCGGCCTTGCCATGACGGTAACGCCGGTGGCAGCAACCGCGGCAACCGCCAACCCGGCGGCATCGCTGTCGCTGGCAAAGGCACGCGTGGGCGCCGCCACGAGCGGCACGAACAAGCTCGGCGCCGAAGTGCCCACCACGACGCTGATCAGCATCGGCATCCTCGCGGCACTGGTTGTCGGGGTGCTTGTCGCTACCGGCGGCAACGACGACGACGCCGACAGCAACTAACCGTTGGAGTAGCGCTGCCGGTTGGCCGTCGATCGCGACGCCGTCCGGCAGCACTGCACCGAGCCTCGCCCGAGCAACTGCCAACCGCCGCTCGCGCTAGAACGCGGCGCGCAGCGTCACCTGATAGAGCGGACCCGCACGCTCCCGCTCCAGCTCATATTCGTCGACATCGCCCGCGGCACGGCTAGCGAGGATCTCGGCGTAGCTGTCACCGTCATATTTGCGGAATTCCTCGCTCTTGGTGCGGCGGAGGATGTCCTGCACAGATACCCGCAAGACGAAGCTCTTGCCGAAGCGCTTTTCGGCGAACGCCTCCAGATCGGCGCCGTAGCGAAGGTCGACGGTTTCGTCGAAATTGGACGCAGATGCCTTGCTCCGCCCCGACACGGTCGCGCCGACGCTCGCATTCGGGCCGCGTAGCGTCTGGATGAACCCGACATTGTAGATGTGGTGTGGCTGATTGTTGAACTGCCGCCGCGCACCGGTGAACGGATCGGTCACTTCGCTGTCGAGATAGGTGTAGTTGGCGAAGACCCCGGTGTCGGGGGCGCCGAGTGCGGTGAGCGGTGCCGAAACATCGACTTCGAGGCCCCAGGTCTTGCCGGTACCAATATTCCGCGGGGTGAAGAGCTGCCCATCTGGATTGTCGGGGTTCTCGCCGAGCGACACGAGTTCGATGATGTCGTCGATCGTACGGTAAAAGGCATTGACCCCGAGAATTCCGTTGCCGCCGACCCGGCGCTCGTAGCCGATGTCGACCCCCCAGGCGCGTTCGTTCTTCAATGCCGCGTTGCCGCGGGTCGCGTCGTCGTCGCCAGGGCTTTCCTCGTCCTGGTAGGGCGAGATGAAGTCGTAATTGGGCCGGCGTACGGTGCGCGCGACCGAGACGCGGAACTGGTCCGCAGCGGTCGGGGCGAAGCGCAGGTGAAGCGAGGGATTTAGCGTTTCAGCCGCATAACGGGTCGTCGCCACCGCCTCGCCCGAAACGGTGCGGCGCGTGATCTCGTAGCGCAGCCCCGCATCGATGCTGACCGCCGCAGTAGGCTCGAGCATCAGCCGGGCATAGGGATCGTAGCGGGTTTCCGAGATCGCGAACGCTCCGCTCAGGAAGTCGCCGTCATTGAGCCCCTTGCGCTTCTTGCGGAGAAGATCGATCCCCACCTTCAGGCCGACCGGCTTGCCGCCGAACGCCAGGCTGGCGGTACCGGTATATTCGTCGTCCTTGATCGCGATCCGATCGTCGTCGTCGGGTTCGAGATCGGTAAAGTCGTCGG
>DATLME010000004.1:0-7063 GCA_035537395.1 Sphingomonas sp.
AGGATGAAGATCTTGACCGGCAGCCGGTATTGCGTCGCGGTCGCCAGCTCCTGGATGTTCATCTGGATCGACGCCTCGCCAGCAATGTCGATCACCAGCGCGTTGGGATTGCCGAGCTGCGCGCCGATCGCGGCGGGCAAACCATAGCCCATCGTCCCGAGCCCGCCCGAGGTCAGCCACTTGTTGGGCGACTCGAACCCGAAATGCTGCGCGGCCCACATCTGGTGCTGGCCGACCTCGGTGGTGATGATCGGATTGCGCGCGCGGGTCGCCTCCCACAGGCGTCTCACGGCGCGCTGCGGCATGATCTCGCCCGCATTGCTGATGCCCGCGACGTCCTCCGGAAAGTCCAGGCTGCGGACCGCGCGCCAGCCCTGGATGCGATGCCACCATTCACTGGTGTCGGGCTTCGGGTGCTGCCGCGCCTTCCAGATCCGCACCATGTCCTCGAGCGCGTGCCCGGCATCGGCGATGATCGCGAGGTCGACGCGGACGTTCTTGTTCACGCTCGACCGGTCGATATCGATATGGACCTTGCGGCTGTGCGGGCTGAACGCATCGAGCCGGCCGGTGACGCGGTCGTCGAACCGGCTGCCGATCGCGACCACCAGATCGGCCTGGTTCATCGCCATATTGGCTTCGTAGGTGCCGTGCATGCCGAGCATGCCGAGCCATGCGGGTCCCGAAGCCGGATAGGCACCAAGGCCCATCAGCGTCGACGTCACCGGCGCACCGGTGATCCGGACCAGCTCGCACAGGATCTGGCTTGCCGCCGGCCCGGCATTGATCACGCCGCCGCCGGTGTAGAAGATGGGGCGCTCGGCAGCGGCGAGCATGTCGACGAGTTGCTCGATCTGCGAACGATCCGCCTTCAGCGCCGGGCGATAGGTCTTGTGCTGGATCGGTCCGGGCCGGACGTAGCGAGCCGAGGCGACCTGGACGTCCTTGGGGATGTCGACCACCACCGGGCCGGGGCGGCCGCTGGTCGCGATGTGGAACGCCTCGTGGATCACGGCGCCGAGCTGCGCTGGATCCTTCACGAGATAATTGTGCTTCGAGCAGTGCCGCGTGATGCCGACCGTATCGGCCTCCTGGAAGGCGTCGGTGCCGATCAGCGCGGTCGGCACCTGGCCGGTGATCACCACCATCGGGATCGAATCCATCAGCGCGTCGGTGATCCCGGTCACGGCATTGGTCGCACCGGGCCCGGAGGTGACGAGCACCACGCCGGGCTTGCCGGTCGAGCGCGCATAGCCCTCCGCCGCATGAGTCGCCGCCTGTTCGTGGCGGACGAGGATATGCTTCAGCCGTTTCGACCGGAACATCGCATCGTAGATCGGCAACACCGCGCCGCCCGGATAGCCGAACACGACCTCGACCCCGAGATCGCACAAAGCCTCGACGAGGATGTCGGCTCCGCTTTTCTCGGTCATGATCGATTCCTTCTTGTCGGTATTGGTCGGCAGGGCGGCTACCCGTCAAAAAACTGCGCGTCAACCCAGCTCAATGTAATAAAGATGCGAAAGAACGCTCTACGGAGATCGAATCGTTCGCTACTGACCAGCTGGACGGTGGTTGATTGCGAAACCAGGTATATTGGCGCTTGGCATAGCGTCTCGTGTCGAGCGCCAGCCGCTCGAGTGCAGCCGCTCGGTCGATGCTCCCGGCGAGCATGGCGGCGATCGCCGGCACGCCGATCGCGCGGCGGACCGGCGCATCGTCGGGCACGTCGTGCCTCGCAAGCAGCGCGGCCACCTCGTCGATCGCGCCGTTTTCGACCATCGCGATGCAGCGCTCGTCGATCCGCGTCATCAGCATAGCACGGTCCGGTAGCAGCACCGTCGCGACCAGCGCGATCTCGCTCGCGATCCCGCCAGTGCGGGTCGCCTGCCATGCGGCGAGGGGCCGTCCGGTCGAGCGGATCACCTCCAGCGCGCGGCAGACGCGGCTGGTGTCGGCGGGCGCCAGCCGGCTCGCAGCGTCGGGGTCCTCGACCGAAAGCATCGCATGCGCGACGGCGACAGGAAGCGCCCGCACCGAGGCCCGGACCGCTTCGTCGATCGGCGGTACCGGCGCGATGCCGTCGATCAACGTCCGCAGGTAGAGCCCGGTACCTCCGACGATCACCGGTAGCTTCCCGGCGTCGACCGCGGTCGCGATCTCGCGGCGGGCTTCGTCCGCCCAGCGCGCGGCGGAATAGTGGACGTCGTCAGCCGGCACATGGCCGAACAGCCGGTGCGGCACCCGCGCTTCGTCCAAGGCGCTGGGGCGCGCGGTAAGGATCTGCAGGTCGGCATAGACCTGGCTCGCATCGGCGTTGATGACGACGCCGTCGTGTTGCTCGGCCACCCCGATCGCGAGCGCGGACTTGCCGCTCGCGGTCGGCCCTGCGATGAGCGCGACGCTTGGCTTCGGAGATCGGATGTTCACCGCGACGCTCATAGCAGGCGAAAGCCTGGCTGAAGGAGACATTTCGGCCGCGCTCGATCGGCTCGCGGCGGCGGGCTGCGCGCCGGCGGCGCACGGGTGGATCGATGTCGGCAAGGCCGCCGATCTCGTCTTCGCGCTGGCTCCCGGTGACGCGCGCACGGCGCTGGAGGGCGCAGTCCCCGCTACCGACGTGGTGGTCCAGCCGGTCGCGGGCCGCGCCAAGTCACTGCTCGTCGCCGACATGGATTCGACGATGATCACGGTCGAATGCATCGACGAGCTCGCCGATTATGCGGGGATCAAGGCCGAGGTCGCCGACGTCACCGAGCGAGCGATGCGCGGCGAACTCGATTTCGAGGCCGCGCTCGATGCCAGGGTGGCGCTGCTCGCCGGGCTCGACGAGGATGTGATCGCGCGCTGCCTGGCGGAGCGGGTGACGATCATGCCCGGCGCGCGCGAACTCGTGCGGACGATGCGGGCGAGGGGGGCCGGAACCATCCTCGTCTCGGGCGGCTTCACGCGCTTTGCGGAGCCGGTCGCCGCGGAAATCGGTTTCGATCGCGCCATCGCGAACCGGCTGGTGATCGAACACGGGCGGCTTGCCGGCACCGTCGCCAAGCCGATCGTCGGGGCGGCGACCAAGCGCGAGACGCTTCTCGCGGCGGTTGCGGATCGCGCGCTCGACCCCGCCGCAAGCCTCGCGGTCGGGGACGGGGCAAACGATCTCGCGATGATCGAAGTCGCCGGGCTCGGTGTCGCGTATCGCGCCAAGCCGATCGTCGCTGCCGCAGCGGCGGCGCGGATCGACCACGCCGATCTCACGGCATTACTCTACGCGCAGGGCATTCCGCGCGCGCAATGGGTGCGGTAGGCGCTCAGGGCGCCACGACCATGCACGCGCTCCCCGACGCGGCGCAGGCGCGCTGCGCTTCCGCCTTCGACGCATAGCCGCCGGCCTGGAGGCGGGTGACCGCGCCCGCTGTTGCGTAGAATGGTTGCGCCGAGCCGAGCCGCGGCTGCAGGCGCGTCCACAATGCGGCGGCGTTGGCGTGATCGCGGAATGCGCCGAGCTGGATGCGCCAGCCGCCGCTGGCCGGCCGCGGTGCCGGTGCAGCCGCTGTCGCCACCGGGCGTAGCGCGGCCGCCGGTCGTGGTGCGACCGCTGCGGTGCGCACGGGTGCCGCCGCCGCTTGCTGGGTCCTGGCGCTCGCCGCGAGCCGCTGCCCCTGCTGGCGATCCGCCGGGGAGATGAACTGGTCCATCTGCGCCAGCGTCTCGGACGCCGATTTGAGGCCCTTCTGCGACGCGAGCGTCATCAGGGCATAGGCGCGCGGATAGTCGCGCTGCACGCCGTCGCCGTTGAACAACATGGTGCCAAGCACCAGCTCGCCGCGGGGCTCGCCGCGGGCGACCGACTTTTCGAGCCAGGGCGCCGCCTCGGCCTTGCGGCCCGACGTGTAGAGCGCCAGTCCGTAATTGTCCTGCGCCTGCAAATGCCCCTGCAGCGCGGCCTTGTTGAACCAGCTTTCCGCCAGCGCGAGATCGACCGGCACGCCGCGACCCAGCTTGTACGCCTGGCCGAGGTTGAACTGCGCGTCGGCGTCGCCGGCGATTGCGGCCGGCCGCCACTTGTCGACCGCGGTCCGGTAGTCGCCGCGGCCCCAGGCATCGACGCCTGCCTTCACGTCGCCGGGCCTGACCACCTGCGCGGATACCGGCGCTGCCAGCGCCATCAACAAGGGACCCGCCACCGCGATCGTCCACCGCGTCGCACGCCCCGTTTGCACCCTCGTCCGCAGCATCGTCCCACCCCCGCAGTCTTGCCCTGTCGGCATCATGCCGCCGATCCGCTGCGATGGCAAAGTCGAGCTTTACCATCCTGTGCCCCGCTTATGACCAATCGGCGTTAACGGCTTCTTAGCGCCCTGCGTGGCAATCCTCCCCTCGGTTAGCGGGAGTTCAGAGGTCCTATGCGCGTTCTCGCGATGGCATCGCAAAAAGGTGGTTCGGGCAAGACAACCTTGTCGGGGCACCTGGCGGTGCAGGCACAAATGGCCGGTCACGGTCCCGTCGTTCTCATCGACATCGATCCGCAGGGATCGCTGGCGGATTGGTGGAACGAACGTACGGCGGAATATCCGGCATTCGCCCAGACGACGGTGGCGCGGCTCGCCGCCGATCTCGAGGTATTGCGTCAGCAAGGCTTCAAGCTGGCGATGATCGACACGCCGCCGGCGATCACAATGGCGATCCAGAGCGTCATCAACGTCGCCGAGCTGGTCGTCGTCCCGACGCGGCCGAGCCCGCACGACCTGCGCGCCGTCGGCGCCACCGTCGACCTGTGCGACCGTGCCGGCAAGCCGCTGATCTTCGTGGTCAACGCCGCGACGCCGAAGGCGCGGATCACCAGCGATGCCGCGGTCGCGCTGTCGCAACATGGCACCGTCGCGCCGATCACGCTGCACCAGCGCACCGATTTCGCGGCGTCGATGATCGACGGCCGCACCGTCATGGAGTGCGATCCCAAGGGCAAGTCGGCGGCCGAAGTCGCAGCGCTCTGGACCTATATCGCCGATCGGCTCGAGAAGAATTTCCGTCGAACCGTGTTCACCGTGCCGAGCGCCGGTGCAGGCTTCGCACAGCGCAGCACCGCCGGCGGCTTCGGTCGCCGGGTCGTCGGTTGAAGGGCGCCGCGATGTTGGGCAGCGCCAAGATCGGATCGCTCTCGTCGAGCCTGCTTGCCCGCAAGGGCCAGGCGAGGCCGGCGATGCGCAGCCAGGGGTTCGGTGGCTTCAGTGGGGTCGGGCAGGGGCTCGAGGATCTGGGCTGGAACGACATGGGCGTCGGCGATGCTGCGCCAATGGTACCGGAACCGGTCGCGGTCCCGGTCGCCGTTCCCGCACCTGTCGCGGTCGAGGCAGCGCCCGACGTCGTTGCCCCGGTGCCGCAGGTGCTCGTCGAGCGCGAAACCCTGAAGGAGCTGATCGCAGCCCCGGCGGTGGTCAAGTCGGTGTCGGTGGCTACGGCTACCCGGCTCCGGCGCGAGACCGCGCATGCAGGCAAGGCGGCGTTCACGCTGCGGCTCGACGCCGAACGCCATTTGCGCCTGCGGCTTACCAGCGCGGTGACGAATCGGTCGGCACAGCAACTGGTGATCGAGGCGCTCGACGCGCTGCTGCAATCGGTAAGCGAGGTCGATGCGCTGGTCGCGCAGCTGCCGCCAGCGACGCGCAAGCGCTAAGAAGGAAGTAATTCGATGAAGATCCGGATGGTTCTCTCGCTCGGCCTGTCGGCGCTGGTGTTCGGCGGGACGATGGTCGGCTGCACCGCCGGCGGTGGCAACGGATTGGCTGCAGCGAGCGACCGTTCGACGCTGCTCGCCGAGCGAGCCGCTGCCGAGAACGCGCGCAAGGCAACCAAGGCGCTCGCCAAGCGCGACGGCGTCGCTGCGATCCAGTTCGCCGAAGCGGCCGTCGCGCTGTCGCCGCGGACGGCAGCCTACCGGATGCTGCTCGGGCAAAGCTACCTCCAGGGCGGCCGCTTCGTCTCGGCGCAGCAGACGTTCGCGGATGTACTCACGCTGTCGCCGGGCAACGGCAAGGCCGCGCTCAACCAGGCGCTCGCCCGGGTCGCGACCGGCGACTGGAACGCGGCGCGGCACACGCTCGACACCAATGCCGCAATCATCTCGCCGTCCGACTTCGGGCTGGCAATCGCACTGGCCGGCGATCCCGCCCGCGGCGTGGCCTTGCTGACCCAGGCGGCACGCACGCCCGGTGCCGACGCCAAGCTGCGGCAGAACCTTGCGCTGACCTTCGCGCTCGCCGGCCACTGGAACATGGCGCGGGTCGTCGCCGCCGCCGACATGTCGCCCGCCGACGTCGATCGCCGGATCGAGGAATGGGCAGCGTTCGTGCAGCCCCAGGCAGCGTCCGACCAGATCGCGTCGTTGCTCGGCGTCTCCGTCTCTGCCGACAACGGCATGCCAGTCGCGCTGGCGCTGAACGCGCCCGCGAGCGTCGCCCCGATGGTCGTCGGCGCCGCTCCCGTCGTGACCGCGCCCGCTGCCCCGGTGCCGGTTGCGCCGGTTGCCGTGGCGGTCGCGCCATCATCGGCGCCGATGATCGTTGCCGTTCCGGCGCCGCTGCCCGCGGTCGCCGCGGTCGCCGCGGTTCCGACGATGCTTGCCAAAGTGAACTTCGCGCCGTCGCGCGAGATCGTCCAACCCTTGCCGACCCCGCTGATCCGGGCCGAACGCATCCCCGCCAAGGTCTTCGCCCGTGCGGCTGCGCGCTCGGCGGTTGCGACCAAGGGACACTGGTACGTCCAGATCGGCGCTTACAACAACGCAGGCGTCGCCAAGAACGGCTGGAGCGAAGCGACCCGTCGGTTCGCGGCGCTGTCGGGTCATGTGCCGGAGGGCGTTGCTTTCCGGTCGGGCAAGGGATCCTTCTACCGCGTCTCGGTCGGCGGGTTCACGCGGGGCGACGCCGACGCGCTGTGCCGGCGGTACCGCGCGACCGGGGGCGACTGCTTCGTCCGTGCGGGGGCGGGGGACCAGACCGCGCACTGGCTGCGCAAGCCCGACGCACGGCTCGCGTCTAGCTGACTTCGCGCCCGCCCTTCCAGAGCC
>DATLME010000005.1:0-3659 GCA_035537395.1 Sphingomonas sp.
CCTCGATCAACGCCCGCCGGCTGTCGAGCTGGTCGTTGGCGGTGACGAGCTCGGTATTCTGCTCCTCGAGCCGCATCGTCATCTGGTTGAAGGCCTTGGCGAGGGTGCCGACCTCGTCGCGGCTGCGGGGATCCGGCACCCGCGCCCGGAGATCGCCGGCCGCGACCCGCCGGGCAGCCGCAACAAGCTCCTCGACCGGCCTGACCAGTCGATCGGCGACCGCCAGCGCGATCCAGACCGACAGGCCTACGATCAGCAGCGATACGAACAGCAATGCGGCGTTGAACTGCAACTGCAGACTGCGCGCGCGAGCGAGCAACGCCCGATAATCCTTGACGATCGCCTCCGCTCGCGCGGTTTGTGCGGTCATCTTCTTCGTGTTCTCGACCCGCGCTGCGTAGAGGAAGAGCTGGTCCGACCCAGGCAATGCCGTCAGCGTCTGGATCCGATCGCCGGTCACCGTCACGACACTGCGCCGGCCGGCGCGGATCTGCGCGATGGCGCTGCTCGGGATCTGCTTCGTCAGGTCCGCTTCGTAGGGATTGACGATCGCCATCGTCTGGATGCCGCTGGTCGGCGACACAGCGACCAGCGCACCTTCGGAAAGGCTTCGATAATAGACCTGTTGAAAGAAAAACGACGCGAAGCGGGCGTCGATCGAATTGTCGCGGAGGTAGACGGACATGTCGTCCGCCATCGTCACGGTCGCCTCCTCCCAGCGCCGCAACTGCTGATCGTAGGAGGTGCGCGCCAGCACGGTGGCGTTTTCCAGCACCCCGCGCGCGCGGTCCGAATACCAGAACTGGACGCCATACTGGAACAGCAACGAGGCGAAGATCGCCACCAGCAGCATCGGTACGGCGGCGACGATCGAGAACAACCCGACCAGCCGGACATGCAGCCGTCCGCCGCCACCGATCGCCGATCGCGCGGCGCGGCGCATGGCTACCCGACGGCCGAGCAGCATCATCAGCGCCACGCCCGACACCAGGTTCGCGACGAGAAGCAAGGCGACGAGCGGAGGTGCGATCAGCCGTTGCGGGGAATGTTCGTTCACGACGACGAGGTAGCTGGCGAAGGCGATGACCACCGCAACGACGACGACCAGACCCTCGACCGCGGGCGTGATCGTAAATCGGCGGCTTTGCTCTTCAGCGCCTGTATCTGGCGTCGGCGACGCAATCATCGTTGCTGCCGTACAACGAGGATTGTTGCACGAAAAGCACATAATGCCCGCAGCTATCGCCGATCGTCGCGCATGCCGTCCGGCTCGTCTCGCCCCGCTGCGATCGCCAAGCTGTCCAGCCGCTTGCGCAGCGTGTTGCGGTTGATCCCCAAAGCGCGGGCGGCGCGAAGCTGGTTGTGGCCGTGCCGGGCGAGCATCGCCTCGATCAACGGGCGTTCGACCTCGCTGATCACGCGATCGTAGAGCGTACCGTCGTCGAGCGCGCCTGGACGCTCGCGCGCGATCCGCTCGACGAGCATGCGAACGGCTTCCGCGATCCCCGGATCGCCGGCGTCGGCAGCGGGCCGCACGGTGCCGAGCAAGGCCCGGATCGCGGGCGCATCGATCACCTCGTCGCGTGCCAGAACGGCAAGGCGGCGCATCAGGTTTTCCAGTTCGCGGACGTTGCCCGGCCAGTCGTGCGCGGCGAGTGCCGCCATGGCGTCAGCAGCGAGTTCACGCCGCGGCAATCCCTGCGCGGCGGCGCGAGCGAGGAAATGCGGTGCGAGCAGGGTCACGTCCTGCGCGCGGTCGCGCAAGGCAGGCAGTGCAATCGGGACGACGTTGAGGCGGTAGAACAGGTCCTCGCGGAACAGCCCCGCTGCGACCTGTACCGTCAGGTCGCGGTTGGTCGCGGCGACGATCCGGACGTCGCTCTTGATCGACCGCGCGCCGCCGACGCTAGTGAACTCGCCCGCCTGCAGCACGCGGAGCAGGCGGGTTTGCGCCTCCATCGGCATGTCGCCGATCTCGTCCAAGAACAGCGTTCCCCCCGCGGCCTGCTCGAAACGGCCGGCGTTGCGCTGCGCCGCGCCGGTGAACGCCCCGCGCTCGTGGCCGAACAGCTCGGCCTCGATCAGCTCGCGCGGGATCGCCGCCATGTTGATCGCCACGAACGGCGCGGCGGCGCGGTGCCCCAGATCGTGGATCGCGCGCGCGACCAGCTCCTTGCCGGTGCCCGATTCGCCCGAGATCAGCACCGTCAGATCGTTGGAGACCACGCGCGCGATCACGCGGTAGACGTCCTGCATCGCCGGCGATCGCCCGATCAACGGCAGGCTATGGTCCTCGCCGACCCATTCGCCGCCGGCCGCGGTCGACCGGGCGAGCGCCCCCGCCACCGCACGGGTCAGATCGTCGAGGTCGAACGGCTTGGGAAGATATTCATACGCGCCAACCTCGGCGGCACGAACCGCGGTGGTGAGCGTATTCTGTGCGGACAGGATGATGATCGGCAAGCTCGGCAGCCGCGCCGTGATCTCCTTCATCCGCTCGATCCCGTCGCCGTCGGGCAGGACCACGTCGGTGACGAGCACGTCGGGAACGCCGAGCGCCAGCGCGCGATCGAGCTGCGCGAGCGACTCGGCGTTGATCACCTCGTGACCGGCACGCCGCAGCGCCTGCGCAACCACGGTCCGGATCGCGGCATCGTCGTCGACGACGAGAATCCGGCTCACGACGCAGCCCTCGGCAGCAACAGGCGGAGCATGGTCATCTCGGGAGTTCCTTCGCGGGCATATTGCACGATGCCACCCATGTCGCGGGTGAGCTTGTCGACCAGCGCGAGCCCGAGCCCCTGCCCCTCGCGGCGCCCCGACACGAACGGGTCGAACAGATGGTCGGCGATCTCGGGCGGTGCGCCGGGGCCGTTGTCGATCACGCAGATCTCGATCGGCAGCGGCACGCGCGGGCGGCCGGGTTGCGCGCTGACCGCCATGCCGTGGCGATAGGCCGTGGCGATGACGATGCGGGGCGCGCGAACCTGGTGCACCGCGTCGCGCGCGTTCTTGAGCAGGTTGATGACGATCTGCAGCAACGCGTCGCGATTGATCCAGGCCGGCGGCAGCGACGGATCGAAGCGCTCCTCGATCACCACCCCCCGCGCAAACCCTGCCAGTGCCAGGCTGCGCGCGTGACCGAGCAAGGGATAGATGTTCTCGGCGCTGAGCGGCAGTGGCCTGGTATCGCTGAAATCCTGCATCCGATCGATCAACGCGGCGATCCGGTCGACCTCGGTGGTGATCAGGCTGGTGAGCTCGCCCGCGCCGATCAGCTGGGCGGCCCCACGGATACCCGAAAGCGGGTTCTTGATCTCGTGGGCGAGCATCGCCGCGGCCCCGACCGCGGCACGCGCGCCGCCGGTGCGCTCGGCGGCATGACCCAGCCCACGCGCAGTTGCGGCGGTGTGCAACGAGATCGCCCGCCAGCCCGGATGATCCGCGATCAGCGCCTCGACAAAATCCACCCGGATCTTGCCGCGCGAGGTCGCGATCTCGGTGTCGTAGATGGCGACGCCCTGCCCGTCGCGGCCGTCGCTGCCGGTCGGCGGCGGCAGGATCGCGGCGAGCGGCTGGCCGGTCATGATCCGCTCGGACAGGTTGAGCAGCTGTTCGGCGGAGGCGTTGGCATGGGCAATACGGTCGTCGGGATCGAC
>DATLME010000006.1:0-7059 GCA_035537395.1 Sphingomonas sp.
CGTGACAAGTTCGTCGGTACTCCCGAAAAGGTCATCAACCTGATGACCTTCATCGCCGAGGAGGTCCGCGACATCCTCGCCCGTCTGGGTGTCCGCAGCCTCGACGAGGTGATCGGTCGAACCGAGTTGCTCCGCCAGGTCAGCCGCGGCGCCGAGCATCTCGACGATCTCGATCTCAACCCGATCCTCGCCAAGGTCGATGCGACCGACGCCGAGCGGCGGTTCAGCCTGTCGACCTTCCGCAACGACGTTCCCGACAGCCTCGACGCGCAGATCATCAAGGATTCGGCCGCGGTGTTCTCGCGCGGCGAAAAGATGCAGCTGACCTACTCGGTGCGCAACACCCACCGTGCGGTCGGTACCCGTCTGTCGAGCGAAGTCACCCGCACCTTCGGCATGTCGAAGCTCGCCGACGGCCATGTCACGATACGGCTACGCGGCTCGGCCGGGCAGAGCCTCGGCGCGTTCCTGTGCAAGGGCATCACCCTCGAGGTGTTCGGCGACGCCAACGACTATGTCGGCAAGGGGCTGTCGGGCGGGATCATCATCCTGCGTCCCGCGGTCAGCTCGCCGCTGGCGAGCCAGGACAACACCATTCTCGGCAACACCGTGCTTTACGGCGCCACCTCGGGACGGCTGCTCGCGGCGGGGCAGGCGGGCGAGCGCTTCGCGGTCCGCAACTCGGGCGCGATCGTGGTCGTCGAGGGCTGCGGCGCGAATGGCTGCGAATATATGACCGGCGGGGTCGCGGTGTTGCTCGGCAAGGTCGGGCAGAATTTCGGCGCGGGGATGACCGGCGGGATGGCGTTCGTCTACGATCCCGATGCGAGCTTCGAACGAAGCGCTAACCCGGACAGCATCATCTGGCACCGCGTCGCGTCGCAACATTGGGAAAACACGTTGTACGATCTGGTCGCCGAGCATGCGACCAAGACCGACAGCAAATGGTCCAAGAGCCTTGTCGAGGATTGGCCGCGCGTGATCGGCGATTTCTGGCAGGTCGTGCCGAAGGAGATGCTGACGCGCTTGCCGCATCCGCTGGTGGATGCGGAGGAGCTTGAGGTGGAGGCGGTGGCCGCGGAGTAGCTTGAACTCGCGTCGACCACGGACACGTTCAGGGATCTACTGTGCGGCAAGGTCCCCGCTCGATTTGGTGTCGAGCAAGCAGCTTGGTGGAGCTCGGAACAAGTCCGGTGTGACGGTGTAGCTGTAGCGGCTTAGATCACCCTCTGCCCCTTGCAGCCCGCCCTCGCGCGCCGCTACAGCGTGATGATGTGGCAGCTTTACCAATTTCCCCTGTGCCCCTTTTCTCGCAAGGTCCGGCTGTTGCTGGGCGAGAAGGGCGTCGGCTATGAGCTGGTGAAGGAATATCCCTGGGAACGGCGCGACGAGTTCATCGACATGAACCCCGCCGGCCAGACCCCGGTCATGGTCGACGTCGCCCGCGCGTCCGCGCCGTTGATCGATTCAACCGCGATCTGCGAATATGTCGAGGAGACCGTCGACAAGGCGGCGATGATCAACGGTACCGCGGCCAACCGCGCCGAGATCCGCCGGCTGGTGACGTGGTTCGACACCCAATTCTATCGCGACGTCACGCAGCTGCTGCTCCACGAACGTGTCGTCAAGCGCATCGCCAATCGGTCGGCGCCCGACGCACGCGGGCTGCGCGACGCGATGAAGGGTGCGGTCGGGCATCTCGACTATATCGATTACCTGCTCGATCACCGGAACTGGCTTGCCGGGGCGACGATGAGCCTCGCCGATCTTGCGGCGGCGGCGCAGATCTCGGTTACCGATTATCTCGGCGGCATCGACTGGAAGGGCCATGATCAGACCGCGCGCTGGTATCGCGGGCTCAAGAGCCGGCCGGCGTTCCGCCCGCTCCTGTCCGAGCGGATGGAGATGATCAATCCGCCCGCACACTATGACAATGTCGATTTCTGATGCACGTCGCGCATGATCCTGCGGCACCGGTCGCGCCGATCATCGCGTTCGACGATTTCCTGAAGGTGGACATTCGCGTCGGGACGATCGTCGCTGCCGAGCCCTTCCCCGAAGCACGCAAGCCCGCGATCAAGCTCGTGATCGATTTCGGCGCGACGATCGGTCGCAAGCGATCGTCGGCCCAGATCACCGAGCATTACGACGTCGCCGGGCTGGTCGGCCGGCAGGTGGCCGCGGTCGTCAACTTCGCTCCGCGCCAGATCGGACCGATGATGTCGGAGGTGCTCACGCTCGGCTTCCCCGATAGCGAGGGCAAGGTGGTGCTGATCACGCCCACGCTCGGGGTTCCCGATGGGGGACGGCTGTTCTAGGCGACGATCGGCAACCGCGGGCGACCGAATGCGTTCTGCCCCCGTAACGAGCGGGAGATCTGCATGTACCTGAATATGGGACGCGCGATGGCGATCACGGCATGCCTGCTGCTCGCCGCGTGTGGCAGTGGCGATGACGGCGCACCGGCGGCGAACACCGCGACCGGGTTCGTGCCGCCCGCGGTGCAGGCGCCCGCGCCGCTACCGGGACAGGCCCAGTCCAATCCGCTCAGCGCCTATGTCGGGCGATATCCAGGCGATCCGGTCGACGGCGTCGGCTTTTTCGACCGCACCGAAGTCGCGAACGCGCTGATCGCGGCGGTGCCCGATCCGGGCTTTCGCCGAACGATCACGAACCGCGAAGCGACCGCGACGCCGATCTTCGCAAGCAACGGCCGGATCGGCGCGCATGGCTGCGAACCGCATAACTGCAGCGACAACAACTGGACCTTCCTAGTGCGCGCGAACGGCACCGGTGGGCTCGCCTGCCACCATCAGGCCGCGGACGGCGCCAACAGCCGCTGGTATGCGGGCAGCAACAAGCCGGTGGTTCGCCCCGGCGATTGTCCGGTGGGCTGATGCTGGAACATGTCCCCGCCTGGCTCGGCAAGGCGCTCGCCGGCCTGCGCGCCGGTACCGACAAGCTGGCGATCGTGCGCCCCGAACTGGGGACGTCCTTTCCCGCCTTGTCGCTGAGCAGTCCCGCCTTCGCCGATGGGGCGCGGCTACCCGAGCGCTTCACCGCGGACGGCACGGGGCAATCCCCGCCCCTCGTCTGGGGCAGTCCGCCCGCGGGCACGGCGAGCCTCGCGCTGCTGGTCGAGGACGCGGACGCGCCATCGCCGTCGCCGCTGGTCCACGCCGCGATCTGGGGGCTGTCCGCCGATGCAGGGCGGCTCGCCGAAGGCGAGATCGTCGCCGATCGTGGCGGCGAAACCCATGATGTCGGTCGCAATTCCTTTTTCCGCGAAGGCTGGTTGCCGCCCGATCCACCGACCGGGCATGGCGAGCATCGTTACGCCTTTCAGTTGTTCGCGCTGGCGGCGGATGCGGGCGACCCGGGGGCCAATCCCGGCCGAACCGCGATGATCGAGGCGATGGCGGGGCATGTATTGGCCGCCGGACTGTTGATCGGGACCTATAGCCGCGGCGAGGAAGCGCCGGTGGGGCCGATCGGCGCCGTGGCTCGGGCCTGAGAGAAAGGGGGCAGGCGCGACGCCGAAGCGTCGCGCGCCGGGTCAACCGATCGTCGCGCTGCTCTGGCCGACGATCAGGATTGTCGTGGTCGCAAATGCTGCGACCGCAATCAGGAAGCTGCGTAGCATGACGTGATCTCCGGGCCGGTCGCGATCACGCGACCGGAAGGACGGGAACCGCAGCGCTGATCGCGACGGTCGCGAAGAACAGGGCGCTGACGAGCGAGAGGGCGACGCGCTGGGCGGCTTCGAAACGGTAGGTCATTGTTTTGCTCCTTGGGTCCTCGGCGGGGACGTTCCCTGCCGATGCCAGAAGCTTTGCATCCTGCGTGCCAGTTTCGGTAAGTCGTTGATCTATCTAGATCCTGCCATCAACGGGCATTTGAGGTGGCGTAAATTGCCGGCCCACATGGCGCAACTTGCCAGATGTCGGCCGATTGTGTCGGGTGTCGGCAGGAGCTCGCGCTAGCCGGCGCGCACCTGGTTTCGACCCGCGGTCTTGGCCGCGTACAACAGGCGATCCGCACGGTCGAAGGCCTGCCCGCCGCTCTCGCCCGCGCGGATCGGGGTAATCCCCACCGACATCGACACCGCGCCGAGCGCCCGATCGGTCTCGCGATTGCGGAAGCGCTTCGCCGATACCTCGGCTCGGGCGCGATCGACCAGCGCGGCCGCGTCGTCGAGCGGGAGGCCGCCGATCAGCACTGCGAATTCCTCGCCGCCGTGGCGCACGACGAGATGCTCGGCGCACGCGGTCGCGATCGTCTGGCCGACCACGCTCAACACCCGATCACCGACGGTGTGGCCATGCTCGTCATTGACGCGCTTGAATCGATCGATGTCGCACACCGCGAGGCACCAGGTGCCGAGCGTCGGATCCCGTCCGGCAAAGGCTTCGTCGAACGCGCGGCGGTTCGGCAAGCCGGTCAGCGGATCGCGGCGTGCGGCAAGATGCGCTTCGGCGAGCTTCTCGCGCAGCACGTCGGTCTCGTCGGTGGCGCGCGCGAGCCGCGCCTCGGCGTCGTGGATGCGGCCGATCATCGCGCCGGTTATCCGCGCGATCTCGTCGATCCCCTCGATCCCCGGCCGTTGATGGATGGCGGCTGCGCTCTGCTCCAGATCGCGACCGAAATCCGCGGTCTCGTCGTGCATCGCACGAACCAGGGTCGCGAATCCTTCGACCTGTGCCTGCGTCTGTACGACGAGCCGGTCGGCATCGTCGCTGCCCTGTTGTTGCGGGTCGGTCGGCGCGGCGTGGCCGGGTCCAACGACGACGGTGCCCCCGAGCTGCTCGATGTCACGCCGGGTGAGGCGGATACCGCCGTCGCTGAGCCGGTCGACCGCGCGGGCGATGGCGCCGTCCGGCTCGGTCAGGATCTGATGGGCGAAGCTGTAATGCGCGGGATCGGGGCTGAGACGATGATCGGCAAGGAAGCGGCCGATCCGATCGAACAGATCGTCCTGCGCGTCCCCTGCCGTTCGTGCCGTACTCGACGCGTTCATCCGCCACCCTATTGCGAGAGGCGACGACTAAACCACGAGTGGTTAGTTTAGCGTTTCCTATCCATCAGCTTCGGACGGATTTCTGTACTGCTTCCAGCGTCAACGCAACATGCTTGCTTGCGTCCATGTCGCTATGGACGAAGAGGATGCGGCCGTCGCGACCGATCAGATAGCTGGTGCGGCTGGTGATCGAGCGACCGTTAAGCTTCTGAGGCAACGCGACATCATAGCCGGCGATGACGTTCGGCCCGGCACTTGCGACCGCGAACTTGCCGGCGCACTTCTCGGCCGAAAACTTTGCAAGCGTGTCGACTGTGTCGGCCGACATCCCAATTACGGTCGCGCCGGCCTTCTTGAAGGCGGGGATCGCTTCTGCGAACGCCCGCGCCTCGGCATTGCAGCCGCCCGTGAACGCCGCGGGAAAGAAGTACAGGACCACGGGGCCCTTCTTCAGCGTGTCGGAAAGCCGAAGATTGAAGACCTTGCCCGCGATCGCGCCGCGAGTGGCGAAATCTGGCGCCTTTGCGCCAGGCGCCAGTGCGGCGGTAGCGGGGGAGGCGAGGAGCAGGGCGGCAGCGGCGATATAGCGCATGGGAAACTCCGAATAGGACCGCACCAAGCTAGGCGTCGTTGCCCGCTGCGTCCATTGGCGATACCGCATCGCCGATGCCCGTGACCCAAGCCGATATCGATCTTGCCCACCGCCTGGCCGACGCTGCCGGCGCCGCGATCCGCCCCTATTTTCGTCGCGAGCACGGCGTCGAGCTGAAGGAGGATCGTTCGCCGGTGACGCTCGCCGATCGTGCCGCGGAAACCGCGATGCGCCGGCTGATCGACGCCGAACGCTCGGGCGACGGCATCGTCGGCGAGGAATTCGGCACCAAGGACGGTGTGACCGGGCGGCAATGGGTGCTCGACCCGATCGACGGCACCCGCAGCTTCACCGTCGGCCGGGCGATCTTCGGCACGCTGATCGCGCTGGTCGAGGATGGCTGGCCGGTGCTCGGCCTGATCGACCAGCCGGTTCAGCGCGAGCGATGGGTCGGTGTCGCGGGCCGGCCGACGCTGTTCAACGGTGCGCCGACTCGCACCCGCACCTGCGTCGCGCTCGAGGGGTCGATCATCGCGACCACCAGCCCGCATCTGTTCGGCGAGGGCGACGTGCCGCATTACATGGCGCTGGTCGCGGCGGTATCCGGTGGCAACGCGCGGCAGGGGCCGGTCTATGGCGGCGACTGCTATAATTACGGGCTGCTCGCGAGCGGGCATCTCGACATCGTCTGCGAATCGGGACTGCAACTTTATGATTTCGCGGCGCTGGTGCCGATCGTCGAGGGTGCGGGCGGACGGATGTGCGACTGGAACGGCGATCCGCTGACCAGCACGAGCGAGGGGCATGTGCTGGCGATCGGCGATCCGGCGCGGACCGACGACGTACTCGAGGCGCTCCACGCGGTGCCGCACGCCTGACGGCGATTGCGTTTCGCGCGGCCTTGCGCTAACGGCCCCGCTTCCTCGAACTTCGCGTGGAACAGATTGCCCGGCCAGTGTGGGCTGCCGCGGCGGTTTTTAGCGAAATTCGTTATCGAAAGGACGAAAATGCCCAAGCTCAAGACGAAGAGCGGCGTCAAGAAACGCTTCAAGCTCACCGCATCCGGCCTGTTGAAGCACGGCGTCGCCGGCAAGCGCCACCGCCTGCTGCATCACAACGGCAAGTATATCCGCCAGAACCGCGGCACCAAGGTGTTGGCCAAGGCCGACACCGCAGCAGTGAAGGCCTGGGCGCCTTACGGCCTCGGTTGAGCGGAAAGGATTAGACTATGGCACGCGTCAAACGGGGTGTAACCACCCGCGCCAAGCACAAGAACATCCTTGAGCAGGCAAAAGGCTATTATGGCCGTCGCAAGAACACGATCCGCATCGCGCGGCAGGCCGTCGAAAAGGCCGGCCAATATGCGTATCGCGATCGCAAGGTTAAGAAGCGGACCTTCCGTGGTCTGTGGATCCAGCGCATCAACGCCGGCGTCCGCGCCGAGGGCCTG
>DATLME010000007.1:0-11496 GCA_035537395.1 Sphingomonas sp.
CGGATGGTGCGAGCGGACGCGACGGTCGGGTTTCCTGTGGCGCGGGCTGGCGCGCCCAGCCGGGCAGCGCGATCGGCGGCGGTGGCGCCGCGAGCTTGGCCGTGCGGATCGGAACCGGAGCGTGCGGCACGGTTCCGGTGAAGACGCGTGGGCCGGGGTCGTCGGCGATGCCGAGCGCGGTGAACGCCCGCGACCCGGCTGCGTACCAGCTCGATACCGGTGGCACCCCCTTGCTGCGGGTGCCGAGCGACCCAGCGATCACTAGCCGCTCCTCGGCGCGGGTCGCGGCGACATAGAAGAGCCGCCAATGCTCGGCGAGTTCGCGTCGTTCGATCTCGGCGATCGCGGCGTCGAGCGGCCCGCCACGCTCTGCAGCGCGGGGGCGGAACACCGGAATCGCGGGATCACCGGGTTCGGGGGACCATTTTACCAGCGTCCGCGGCGCGGCGCTCGGATCGACGGTGGCGTCGGCGAGGATCACCACCGGTGCCTGCAACCCCTTGGCGCCGTGTGCGGTCATGACCCGCACCGCGTCGAGCGGCGCCGAGGGGTCGCGAACGATTTCGACATCGCCGCGGTCGAACCAGTCGAGAAAGCGCTGGAGCGACGGGGTCGATCCGGTTTCGAACGCGAGCGCGGCGCTGAGCAGTTCCTCGATCGGATCGCGCGCCTCGGCGCCGAGCCGGCGGAGCAGCTTGCGGCGCCCGTCGAGCGGCCCCGACAACATGTCCTCCAGAAAGCGATAGGGTGTCGCGATATCGGCGCGCGCGAGCAGCGCACGCAGCGGCGCGAGGCGTTCGCGCGGCTGGGTACGCCCGAGATGGCGCCACAGGCTCCCCGCCTCGCGTGGCGCGGCGGCCATCAGCTCGTCTTGGGTCCAGCCCAGCAACGGCGACACCAGCAACGCGGCAAGCGAAAGATCGTCGTCGGGCTGCAGCACGAAGCGGATCGCGGCGAGCAGATCCTGCACCGCGAGCGGCGCGTTCAGGCGCAGGCGGTCGACCCCGGCGACGGGCACGCCCTCCGCGTAGAGCCGGGCGACCAGCAGCGATGCGAGCTCCCCGCGGCGCTTGACGAGGATCATGATGTCCTCGGGACGCAGCGCCCGACCCTTGCTGCCGAGCATCGTACCCGAATCGAGCCACTGCCTGACGGTACGCGCGATCGCGCCGGCCTGCGCGCGCACCGCGTCGTCGACCCAGGCTTCCTCGTCCTCGTCGCTGCCGCCCACGGTAACCACCGGCCAGAGCTCGACGATGCCGGGGCCCGGAACCTCGCTGGCATGCGGCTCGACCGCAGCGGCGATGCCGAGCCCGGGCTCGCCGACCGCCTCGATCGCCGCGTCGACGAATTCGAGGATCGGACGGGTCGAGCGGAAGCTGTGCGTGAGCGACAAGCGCGCCAGCGGCAATCCGCGCTCGCTGTCGGGCCAGTCGTCGTCGCCCGCGACGTCGGCGGCGCGGCGGCCGAAATGCATGCCGGCGGCATCGAAATTGACCGGGTCGGTGCCCTGGAAGCCGAAGATCGCCTGCTTGTAGTCGCCGACCGTGAACAGCGTCCGCGTCGAGGGGGCATAGATGCCGCGACCGACGAAGAACTCGTCGGCAAGCGCGCGGACGATCCGCCACTGCGCGGCGTTGGTGTCCTGCGCCTCGTCGATCAGGACGTGTTCCGTCGCCTGGTCGAGCTTGTAGCGGACCCATTCGCCGATCCCCGGCTGATCGAGCAGCGCCACGGTGGTCGCGATCAGGTCGTCGAAATCGACCCCTCCGACGCGGCGCTTGGCGGCGGCATAGGCGCGGGCATAGTCGCGCCCGACCGTGAGCGCATCGGCGAGCAGATCGGCATAGGCGGCGCGGATACCGAGCGAGAGCAGGTCGGCGCAGGTGCCGTGCAGCGCGGCGGCAAGCTCGGGATAGTCGGGGTGCTGGGGCGCCTGCCCCTTTGCGGAGGAGCGCGGGTCGCCATCGGCCTTCGCCCAGACAGTGTGGAGGTCGCCGAGGCGGTCGACGCGCTGCTCCGCCGAAGCCTCGAGCCAGGCGTGGATCGCGTCGGCGCGCGAGTGGCCGACCTTGGTGCCCCAGGCACGGTTATGCTCGGCGACCGCGCGCACCGCGGCCTCGTCGATCGCGTCGCAGCCCTCGGCGATCGCAGCGGCGATGTCGCCTTGCGGCAGATCGAGCGCGCGGCGGAGCCATGGGCCGATGCCCGACGGCAGCGCCTCGAGTGCAGGCAGTGCGCGGGCGCAGGCGAGCAGGAAGGATTCGGCACCCCCCTCGCCCATCCGCCGGCTGAGCGCGCCGATCGTGTCGAGCGGCGCGACGCGGCCGTCGCGCTCGGCATCGGCGAGCAAAGTCGCCAGCGTCTCGCGTGCCAGCAACGCTTCCTCGCGTGCTTCGAGCGGGCGGAATCCGGGGGTGAGCCCCGCCTCGACCGGGAATGCGGCGAGCAGCCCCTGGCAGAAGCCATGGATGGTCTGGATCCGGAGCCCGCCGCCGGGCGCGTCGAGCACGCTGGCGAACAGGGTGCGCGCGCGGTCCTGCAATTCGGGGGTGGCGCGTTCGCCGAGCGCGTCGAGATCGGTCGCGAGCTGGGGCGCGGGCATCCGCACCCAGGCGGCAAGCCGATCGTTGATCCGTTGCGCCATCTCGGCGGCACCCGCCTTGGTGAAGGTGAGGCAGAGGATCGCGCCGGGATCGACGCCGCGCAGCAGCAGCCGGAAAACCCGCGCAGCGAGCACCTGGGTCTTGCCGGTGCCGGCGGAGGCCGACAGCCAGACATGCGCGTGCGGATCGCTGGCGGCTGCCTGGGCGCCCTTCAGCCGTGGCAGCGCTCGGGAGGGAAGGTCACTCACGGCCATACCATTCGTCGCGGCGCATCAACTGGTCGTAATCGGCATAGGGCGCATATTCGGGCACCAGCTTGGCGACGAACGGCTCGTCCCCGGTCAGCCAGCGACCGACCGCGTCGACGAGGTTGGCGACCGCGATCCCGGTGAAGTCGGCGGTCGGGATCCGGTCCTGCTTGCCGAGCGGATCGACCGGGGTCGCGATGTAGCCGAAGCCGGCCTTGCCCTTGCCGAGCGACCAATATTCGAACGCGTCGGCGCGTCCTGCGACCGCTTCGAAGCCGCCTCGCTCGGCGATGGCACCGAGCAGGCCGAGCTGGAGACTATAGCCTGCGCGGACGGCAGTCGCCGAGGGCGGCTTGCCGGTCTTGTAGTCGACGATCGCGAGCCCGCCCTCGGGGAGCCGATCGATCCGGTCGTAGCGGCCCGACAGGACGATGCCAGCGACGCTCATCTCGCCGCGACCTTCGGCGCGCGCGACGACCCGGCCCTGCGCTGCCTGATCGGCGACCTGTTGCGCGATCCAGTCGATCGCCTCCATCAGCCGCGGCCCCCACAAGGCGCGCATCATCGGGTGCGCGGCGACGTCGTCGAGCATCGCCGCCGCGCGGGGCCGCAGTGCGTCGATCGCGCAACCGTCGAGCAGCCACCATTGTTCGAGGATCGCGTGGACCGCGGTGCCGCGCCACGCCGCGCTCGCATCGGCATCGACCGGGTCCAGCGGCATGAGGCCGAGAATGCGGCGCGCGTAGAAGGCGTATGGATCGGCCTTCAGCCGGTCGATTTCGGTGACCGAGATGCGGGTGGGGCGGAGCGAGGCGTCGGGCACTGGCGCGGGTCGTGCCGCGGGCAGATGCTCGCCGGGAGCATCGAGATCGCGCGCCCAGGCCTCGGTCGCCGTCGCGCGGACGAAGCGGTCGCCCGCCATCGCCTGGAGCCGCAGCCAGAGCCGCGAGGCGAGCGCGGGCGACTTGGCGTCGCGCCGCGCCCGCGTGACCAGGGCGGTCGGGTTGCCGAGCGCCTGGCCGAAATCATGCGCGGCGAGCCCGATCGCGCGGTCGAGCCCGGGCAGGCCGAGCGTCGCCCGGATGCGCGGCGCGAGCCAGGGATCGGGCGCCGGACGCCCGGGCCAGACGCCTTCGTTCAGCCCGCCGAGGATCATCAGGTCGGCGGACTGAAGTCGCGCCTCGATCAGCCCGTAGATCGCGAGCCGTGGATGGCCGCCCTGTGGCGGGCGCACGGCGATCTCGTCGAGCAACCCGCGCAGCATCGGGGCGAGGCCTTGCGGGTCGATCGTGGCCGGCCCGCTGGGCGCGTGCTGCTCCAGATCGTCGAGGAAGCTTGCCGCCGCGCGCCCGGCAGCGCCCGCCCACAAGGCGTCGCCGCACAGCGCCTGCGCGGTCTCGCGCACCGCCGCGACGAGCGGCGCCAGCGGCTGGCCGCCGACAGCGAACACCGCCTCGATCGGCGCCAGCAGCGCCCTTGCCTCGGGCCACCATGCGCTCGACAGATGCGCGTCGAGCCCCGCCAGTCCCGGCCCCGGACGCGGCCCCCGCAGCGCGCGATCGACGCCGCGCACCCCGTCGAGCCAGTCGAGGCGGGCATCGCCGCTGCGAACCAGCGGGTGCTTGAGCAGCGCGAGCAAGGCCAGCGGCGCGAAGCGTTGCGCCGCAGCCTCGACCAGCGCCAGCAGCAGGGTTCCCGGCGGCAGGATCGACAACGGCGCGCCGGCGCTGTCGTCGATCGCGATGTCCCACCGCGCGCAGTGCGCGGCGACGCGCCGGGCGAGCGCGCGATCCGGCGTCACCAGCGCGGCGGTCTGCCCGGGTTGCTCGAGCGCCCCGCGCAGCGCGAGCGCGATCGCCTGCGCTTCCTCGGCCGGCGTGGCCATCTCCAGCGCCTCGACCCCGGACAGGCGCCGATCCTCGGACTTGAGCGCGGTCCATTTGCCGGTGAAGCGCGCCGGGGCGAGCGCGTTGGCGATCGCCCGGCCGCGCGCGGCGCCGGAATCGGGCGCGTCGGCACCACCGCGCCAGGGCACCACCTCCCCGCGCGCCGCGCCGATCCGCTCCAGCAGCAGCTTGAGATGGAATTGCGGGTGGGTCTCGATCGACCGTCGTGTCAGCCCGGTCGACGGATCCGGCGCATGCGGGCCTAGTGCGTCCCACTCCTCGTCGGGCAGCGCCGGATCGAGCGCCGCGAACACCACCGAGCCATCGCGCATCGCGGCGATGCACCGGAGCAAGCGCGCGACTGCGGGTGCCGGATCGGTGATACCGGCAGCACACACGAAGCTTGGCGGTGGTGCCGCGCGCCAGCGCTCGGTCAGCCGGTCGAGCAACAGGCGCCGCCGCGTCGCCGCATCGATCCGGCCGATGCTTGCAAGCTCGGCCGGCCAGCGATCGAGCACTACCGAGAAGGTCGACAGTGCGCGTTGCCAATGTTCGGTGAGCTCGACGCCGAGGTCGAGCGTGGCAAGCCGTTCGGGATCGACCTCCTCGACGAGCAGCTGGTCGAGCGTGCGACAGAGTTCACCGGCCAGCCGGACCGACTCGGCGGCGTCGATCGGCGCACCGCTGCGCTGCCGCTCCTCGCCGACCAGCCGCGCCAGGATCAGGCGCCGTTCCAACGCCGCGACCGCGGGCGGCGGCGGCGCGTCGGCGTCCGCAGCCTCGAGCGCCGCACCCACCGCCTCGCCGAGATCGGGACTGCCGAGCGCGACGAGCCGCGGGAGCAGCAGGCCACCACCGCTCGCCCGAACGAAGCCCTCCATAACCGCACGAACCGCCCGATTGTTCGGGAGCAGCACGAGCCCGCGGGCGAGCGCCAGCGGCTCGGAACCGGCACGGCGCATGAGGCCGGCGACGAGCGCGTCGGCAAAGCCGCGGTGGGCGGGTATGGTGTAGAGCTGGAGCCGTTCGTTTCGCTCCGCGGCGTCAGCCATCCGCGAGCATCGCTTCGGTCCGGGGAATCGCGGCGGGGGTGCCGACATCGAACCAGAGCCCCTGATGCACCTGCGCGAAGGCACGCCCCGCCGCGATCGCCCGGTTCCACAACAGGTTGAGCGAGAACGGACCCGCCGGGCAATCGGCGATCAGCCGCGGATGGAGGATCTGGATACCCGTGTACACGAACGGAGCGACCCGACCCGGCTTGCGACGGCCGGTGATCCGCCCGTCGGGCGCGACCACGAAGTCGCCGGTACCGCGATGGTTGTGGGCGCGCGCGAGCGGCACGACGAGCAGCAGCGCGTCCATCGCATCGTCGTCCCAGCGCGAGGCGAGCAGCTTGATCGCGTCCATCGGTCCGTCGAGCCAGAGATTGTCGCTGTTGACGACGAGGATCGGCGCGTCGCCGAGGAGGCCTCGCGCCCGGACCAGCCCGCCCCCGGTTTCGAGCAGCTCGGCGCGCTCGTCCGAGATCAGGATTTCGATCTCCGGAAAGCGGCCGGCGAGATGCGCCTCGAGCGTATCGGCAAGATAATGGACGTTGACGACCGCGCGCCGGATGCCCGCGGCGATCAGCCGTTCGAAGACATGATCGATCAGCGGCTTTCCCGCCACTGCGACCAGCGGCTTGGGGCGTGTCGCGGTAAGCGGCCGCATCCGCTTGCCGAGCCCTGCCGCCATCACCATCGCGGTCGTGGGAACCTCGCCACGCGGGCGCGGCCGGAGCGCGAGTTGCCGGGTCATGGGGCGAAGGTGGCTGCGGGTGCGAGCGCGGACGCGAGCGCCAGCGGATCGCCGCGAAGCGGAGCCGGAATATTGGCGTCGAACCATGCCGCGACCGGTGCGAGCACCGGCTGGGCCAGATCATGTTCGAGATACCGCCACACCCGCGGGCAGAGCGTCGGGTAGCGCGGCTTGCCGTCGCGCTGCCACAGCCGCGTGAAAATGCCGATGATCTTGGCATTCCGCTGCGCGCCGAGGACATGATAGGCGCGCATGAAATCGTCTCCCGCTCCAGTCGCGTCACAGTAACGCGCGAGCATCGCCGCCTCGGTCGTGGAAGCGACGTCGCGGCGGGCGTCCTGCAGCAGCGAGACGAGATCATAGGCCGGGTGGCCAACCAATGCGTCCTGGAAGTCGAGTAGCCCGAGGCGGCGTGATTCGCCGACCAGCATCAGGTTCTCGGCATGATAATCGCGCAACACCGTCACCGGCGCGGCCGCGGTCGCATGATCCAGCACCAGATCCCACGCCGCGGCATAGCCGGCCTGATCGGCATCGATCCCGACCGCGGGACAATACCAGTCGACGAGCAAAGCCGCCTCGCGCTGCAACACCGCGCGATCATAGGGTGCGAACGGCCCGGCGGGCTGCTGCGCCAGTTCGATCAGTATATCGGTCGCGGCGGCATAAAGCGGCTCGACGTCGTTCGCGTCTTCGTCGACCGCTTCGCGCATCCGGGCGTCGCCGAAATCCTCAAGCAGGACGAGCCCCGCCTCGGGGTCGGCGGCGTGGATCACGGGGGCCGCGAAGCCGCGCGCGGCGAGCCATTCGGCGACCGACAGGAACGGCTTGGGATCCTCGTGCGGCGGCGGCGCGTCCATCAGCACCGCGCTGCGCCCCTGCGACAACACGCGGAAATAGCGCCGGAACGACGCGTCGCCCGACAAGGGCAGGATCTCGCCGTGCCAGCCGTGAGCAGCAAGAAACGCGGCGGCACCCGCCGGTGGGATCATGTCGGCCATCGCGCGCTCCAACCCGTCGGCACCGCGGCTGTCAAGGCGCGTGCGCCGTCCGGTGTGATCGCGAGCGTGAGCGCCAGCGCGTCGGGCCAGAAGCCGGGCGCGCGCTCGGGCCATTCGATCAGCAGCACCGAGTCGGCGCGGGCGTCGTCGAGCCCGAGTTCCTCGATCTCATCGGCGTGGTCGATCCGGTATAGATCGACATGAAGCACCGGCAGGGCGACCTCCGGTGGCGCATAGGGCTGGACGATCGCGTAGCTCGGCGAGGGCGCCTCCCCCGCCAGGCCAAGCGCCGCGAGCAGCCCGCGCGCCAAGCTGGTCTTGCCTGCGCCGAGTTCGCCGCTCAGCGTGACGACGTCGCCGGCACGAACCAGCGGTGCCAGCGACGCGCCGAACGCCTCCGTCGCCTGCGGATCGGCCAGCCGGATCACCGCCGCGGCAGCTCGACCGTGACCAGGGTGCCCGCGCCGGGTTCGGATACCAGCTCGATCGTGCCGCCATGCGCTTCGACGAACTGGCGGGCGAGCGGCAGGCCAAGTCCGAGTGCGCGTTCGCCGGTCCGGATCGCGGGCTCGGCGAACCGATCGAAGGCGGCGGCAAGACTGGCCTCGTCCATGCCGGGACCGTCGTCGGAGACGACGATCCGTGCGCTGGTGGCGCTTCCGTCGGCGTGCAGCAGGATGCGGCCGCCTTCGGGCGTCGCGGAGATCGCGTGGCGCAGAAGATGCTCGATCGTCTCGCGCAGACGGCGCGGGTCGCCGTTGACCCGGCCGGTCGAGCGGGCGATCTCGACCGCGAAATCGAGCTTGCGGCGCTTGGCGATCGACGCGATCGAATCGGCGGCGGTGCGGGCGACGGCGGCGAGATCGACGTCCTCGCGTTCGAGCTCTTCGGATGCCTCGTCACCACGGGTGAGATCGAGCACGTCGTCTACCAGCAGCCCGAGCCGTTCGACCGATTCGAGGATCGCCTCGACATAGACATCGGCTTCCTTGGGCAGCTTGCCCGCATAGCCGCCGTGCAGCATCTCGGCGAACCCGCTGATCGAGGTCAGCGGAGTGCGCAGCTCGTAGCTCATGTTGGCGACGAAATTTGTCTTCACCTTGTCCGCTGCCTCGAGCGCATCGGCGCGGTCGCGCAGCGCCTGTTCGGCGCGGCGGCTGTCGGTGATGTCGAGCATCGTGAACAGCGCGTTGCCGTCGGGCAGCGGCACCGCGGCGAATTCGAAATAGCGACCGTCGGCGAACGCGACGCGGCCGCCGCGCTGCTGGCGCTCGATCGTCGCCGATCGCACCAGTTCCGGGATCAGCACCGAGCGACTGGGGGTGGCGAGCTTGTCCTTTGCGGCGTCGGCAAACGCATCGACGCGGGGGTGCGAGGCGAGGAATTCCTCCTCGAAGCCCCAGACCGCGCGCATCCGGTTGTTCCACAACTGCAGCCGGCCGTCGGCGGCGAACACCCCCAGCGCCTCGAACAGATTGTCGAACGTCGCCGAACGGACCCGAAGCAGCGTATCGCGCGCGCTGGCGAGCTGGACCTGCTCGGTGCGGTCCTCGAAGATCAGCAGCAGCCCGCCATCGGGCAACGGCTGCGCGACGACGCGCAGATGGGTGCCCCCACGCAGGTGCCAATTCTCCTCGACCGCCTCGTCGGTTAGCACGAACCAGTCGCGCCGCTCCGCCTTCCAGGCCGGGAAGTCGCGAACGTCGGGGAGCCGGTCCGCCTCGCGCATCCGTTCGATGACGCGGTCGAACTCGGGGCGGTCGGCGAGCCATTCGGCGCGCATCGCGAACATCCGCCGGAACGGCTGGTTGCAGAACACCAGGCCACGATCGAGCCCGAACTGCGCGACGCCGGCGGAGAGCTGGTCGAGCATCGCGCGCTGGGCATCGGCGAAGCGCTTCTGCCGGGCGCGCGATTGTTCCAGATCCTCGATGTCGACCGCGAAGCCCGCGATGCCGCCGGTCGGCAGCGGCACGTCGTGGACCTGAAGCGAGCGCCGCTCGCCGTCGATCGTGGCGGGAAGGATCTGCGCGTGCGGGCGGCCCTGTTCGCGGGCGACCGCGGCGCCGGCGAGCGGCCCTCCGCGACCCGAGCCCTCCACGAGTTCAAGCCCGCGTGCGACCACGTCGGCGGCGTTGGCCCCCTCGACCGCACGGACATAGGCGGAGTTGACCATCGCGAGCTTCAGGTCGGGGCCGCGGTACCACATCGGCAGCGGCGCCGCCTCGATCAGCCCGGTCAGTGCCTCGAACGCCGCCGACAGGCGGACCGATTCGGCGGACAGTCGCGCGATCTCGGCTTCGCTCTCGGTGGCATCGAACGCCCATACGACGACCGCGCCCGTGGCACCAAGATCCCCGGGAGCGCGGCTGCCGTGGAGCGTGATCGAGCGATTCGAGCCGACCGGGGTCACCGCGCGGACGAAGCTGCGCCCGGCACGCTGCGCCGCGTTGACGTCGGCCGCGACGAGCGCGGCATCGCCGCTGGACAGGCCGTGCCCCTCCCCGCCGAGATCGGCGAGGAACCGCGGCGAGGCGGGCAGGCCGAGCCAGTCGGCCATCCGCGCGGGCATGTCGAGCCGGCCATCGGCGCGGACCAACATCGCCAGTGCGGGCGCGCTCTGGCGCACCGCGTCGAGCTCGCGGTTCGCCTCAACGATCCGCGCCGCCTCGGCACGGGACAACAGCCCCAGGAAGAGGAGATAGCCTGCGCCGCCGAGCAGGGCGAACATGATCGCGCCGATTATCAGCGCCGCGCCTACGCCAAGGGTGATCATCGCGGAAGGTTCGGGCGGCGTCGGTGCGAGTGCATCACCCTACCCTAGGCGAAGTCGGTGCCTTCGGGGAAGCACCGACAGGGTAAAGCGAACGACCCGGGCGCCGGCGAGCGTCCGGCGGCCGCTACAGGCCCGGCAGGCGTAACCGCGCGCCGGCGTAGATCGACCGACCGACATAGGAATATGGCCGATAGGAATTGTCGACATCGCCAATCTGCCCCGTCAGGTTATTCACGCCGACGTAGAAGGTGTAATCCGTGCCGACCGCGATCGACGCCTGGACGTCGTGTTCCCATTTCTCGCGATAGTAGAGATAATCCGGATCCGCGATGTCGGGCTCGGCGGCCAGGGTCTGTTCGCTGTAGCGACGTGTCTTGCTGCTGTAGGCGAGCCCGTAGTTCAACGTCACCGGCCCGCTCGTCCAGGTCAGATCGAACGTACCGCTATATTGCGGCGCGCTTTCTTCAAGCAGGTCGTTCTGTCGAACCGCACCCGGGGTCGGGACATAATCGAGACGATCGAGATAGCTGCCGACGAGCTTAGCGTTGACCGCCCCGATCGAGCCCAGATCGAAGCGGTAGTTCGCCTGGAAATCGACGCCCCGGGTGCGATAGGATGCGACGTTCTGCGGTGCGACGTAGAAATCGTCGACATATCCCGTGCCATTGTCGCGCGAGACATTGTCACAATAGACGTTGTCGGTGCTCGGCTGATCGACGCAGAGATTGACCAGGGTCTGCAGACTCGCGGTGTTGATCGCATCCCGGATGACGATGTTGTACCAATCGACCCCGATCATCAGCCCCGGCAGGAAGCGCGGCTGGATGACGACACCCGCTGTCCATGTCGTTGCGATCTCTTCCTTCAGATCGCGGTTCCCGCCGGTCCGTCCGGCGACCGCTCCGGTTGCGGTCGGGCTGCTGCTGGGATCGTAGTTGGCGATCTCATCGGCAGACAGCCCCTCGGCGGCGAGGAGTGTCTGGCAGTTCGCAGTGCGATAGGCGGTTCCGCGAGCGAGATTGTCCTTGTCGCACGGATCGTTGACCCGCCCGAAGGTGCCGCTGCTCGGCGCGAAGAGTTCGCTGATATTGGGTGCGCGTACCGCCTGCGAATAGGTGGCGCGAAACCGCACGTCGCGCACGGGCGCCCAGATCCCGCTGACCTGCCAGGTGGTGGTGG
>DATLME010000008.1:0-10872 GCA_035537395.1 Sphingomonas sp.
CGAGCGCCAGCGGCGCGCGTAATTTCGACGGCAAGGGATCGACCGACCAGGCCAATTCGCTGTCGGGCGAGGTCAGCGTGACGGTTGCCGAGGTCTATCCCAACGGCACCATGCTGGTGCGCGGCGAAAAGCGCGTGACGCTCAACCGCGGCGACGAATATGTCCGTATCAAGGGGCTCGTCCGCCTCGCCGATATCAGCGCGGACAACCGCGTTCTCTCCACCCGGGTCGCCGACGCGCAGATCTCGTACACCGGCAAGGGCGACGTTGCCCGCGCCAGCCGACAGGGGTGGCTGAGCCGCTTCTTCTCGGTCCTGAGCCCGTTTTGAGGATGCGCGCGATGTTGACCTACCTCCGTTCGTTTCGAGCGCAGTCGAGAAACCTGTTCGAGGCCTGCGTGGCGCAGGCTTCTCGACTTCGCTCGAAGCAAACGGGGGCGGGGGTGCGCTCGAAGCGTCTGCGCATGGCGGCGCCGCTGATCGCCTGCCTGCTTGCCACCCCCGCGTACGCCGACCGGATCAAGGATCTCGGCGGCTTTCAGGGAATCCGCTCGAACCAGCTCACCGGCTACGGCGTGGTGGTCGGCTTGCCCGGCACCGGCGACGACAATCTCGAATATACCGTGCAGTCGCTGAAGGCGGTGGCGTCGCGGTTCGGGTTGCAGCTGCCGCCGAGCGCCAATCCCGGCATGAAGAACGCCGCAGTGGTTCTGATCACCGCCGAGCTGCCGCCCTTCGCCAAGCCCGGACAGCGGCTCGACATCACCGTCGCGTCGATGGGCAAGGCCAAGAGCCTGCGCGGCGGCAGCCTGATCCTGACGCCGCTGCTCGGCGCCGACGGTCAGATCTACGCGATGGCGCAGGGTAATCTCGCGGTCGGCGGGCTCGGCGCGGAAGGCGCCGACGGCTCCAAGATCGTCGTCAACATCCCGTCGAGCGGCCGCATTCCCGAGGGCGCGACGGTCGAACGCGCGGTCGCAACCGGGTTCGACAGCGCGCCGACGTTGACCTTCAACCTCGCACGCGCGGATTTCACCACCGCGCAGAACGTCGCCGGCGTGATCAACGCCAAGCTCGGCTTCGGCACCGCGCAGGCGCTCGACGCGGTGTCGGTGGCGGTCCGCGCGCCGCTCGGTGCCGACATTCGCGCCACGCTGATGTCGACGATCGAGAACCTCGACGTCACCTCCGCCGAGCCCTCGGCAAAAGTAATTGTAAATGCGCGGACCGGAACGGTCGTTATCAACTCTGCGGTACGGGTCGGTCCGGCCGCGGTGACACACGGCAAGCTGACCGTGCGCATCGACGAGAACCAGCGGATCAGCCAGCCGGCACCGCTCAGCCAGGGCCAGACTGCGGTCGAGGAACGCTCGAACGTGGCGGTCGAAGAGGAGAAGAAGCCGATGTTCCTGCTCGCTCCCGGCCCCAGGCTCGCGGACGTGGTGAAGGCGGTCAACGCGATCGGCGCGTCGCCTGCGGATCTCGTCGCGATCCTCGAGGCGCTGAAGCAGGCGGGAGCGCTGAAGGCGGAGTTGATCGTGCTATGACGCCGATCACCGCCACCCCACAGATCGCACCGGTCCAGACCGGCACCGACACCAGCCGGCTTAAGTCGAGCGACAATCTCGACAAGGCCGGCAAGAAGTTCGAGTCGATCTTCACCGGCATGATGCTGAAAAGCATGCGGCAGGCGAAATTGACCGATTCGCTGTTCGAGTCGAAGGCCCTCGATACCTTCACCGAAATGCAGGATGGCGAGGTCGCGAAGGCGATGGCCGAGCATACCCCGCTCGGCATCGGCAAGGCGATGACCGACTTCCTTTCCAAATCGCAACCCGATCTTAACCGTGCCACGTCAGACCCGCCGAAATGAGCGACTTGCTCTCGATCGGCGCCTCGGGCGTCCGCGCATATCAAACAGCGCTCAACACCGTCGGCGAGAATATCGCGAATACGGGGGTGGCCGGCTATACGCGCCGCACGACCGAGCTGCGCGAGGTCTCGGCGACGTCGGGATCGATCAACGCGCGCTACGTGACCAGCGGCAACGGCGTCGCGGTGGCCGGGATCGGCCGGGTCGCGGACATGTTCAAGGCCGCGTCGGTGCGCCAGTCGTCGAGCGACCTCGGCCGCACCGCGGCCGCCGCCACCTGGCTCGACCGGATCGAGACCGGGCTGACCGACAACGGACTGAGCGACAAGCTCACCGCCTTCTTCACCGCGGCGCGCACGCTGTCGGGCGATCCGACCTCGATCCCGTCGCGCGCGGTGCTGATCGAGACCGCGACCTCGACCGCGCTGGGGTTCCAGCAGACCGGCATCGCGCTCGATCGCACGATGACCGAGCTCGACGCGAGCGGACAGCAAGGCGTGCAGACGCTCAATGCGCTCGCGACCCAGCTCGCCAAGATCAACGACGGTCTCGGCCGGAGCTCTCCCGGTACCGCGAGCGCTGCGCAGTTGATGGACCAGCGCGACCAGGTGCTCGAACAGATGAGCGGACTGACCGATCTGTCGGTGCGGATGGACGATCTCGGCCGGTCGACGGTCACGATCGGCGGTAGCGGCGGGCCGACCCTGGTCGCGGGCAATACCGAAGGACGGGTCGCCTATCTGCGCGGCGCGACCGGCGCAGTGTCGTTCGTCGTCCAGCGGACCGGCACCACCGCGGCCTTCTCGCCGCTCGGCGGTGCGCTCGCCGGCGTCGTCGACGGCGCGCAGCGAATCGCCGAAACCCGCACCTCGCTGAACGCGGTGGCAGCGGACTTCGCGACGCAGGTCAACGCGGTCCAGGCGCAGGGCCGCACGCTCGACGGCGTCGCCGGCGCGCCGCTGTTCGCGACCGGCGCGACGCCGACCGATTTGCGAGTGGTGATGACCGATCCACGCGGGATCGCCGCCGCGGGGGCGGGCGGAGGAACCCGCGACGCCTCCAACCTCGCGGCGTTGCAGACGGTCCGCACCACCCGCGACTTCGAGGGGCGGACGACGACGCTGATCACCGCCAATGCCGCCGCGCTCGCGCAGAAGCAGCAGGTCGCCGACGCGCAGGGCTCGATCCGCGACGGCGCGATCGCCGCGCGCGACGCGGTGTCTGCGGTCGATCTCGACAACGAGGCGGTGGAGTTGCTCCGCTTCCAGCAAGCCTATCAGGCATCGGCACGCGTGATCCAGGTCGCGCGCGAGACGATGCAGTCCATCCTCGATATCCGGTAGGCGCCATGCAGATCCCGACCAACGCCTTCTATGATCGCGCGGCGCAATCGATGCGCGGGCTGACCGTGCAGGCGGATTCGCTCCAGACGCAGATCTCGACCGGCAAGAAGCTGGCGACGCCATCGCAGGATGCCGCCGCCTATCAGCGCCTCGCGACGCTGAAGCGCGCGAGCGCCGATGCGGACGGCTATGCCGCCAATCTGAGCCTGTCGGCGTCGCTGCTGTCGAGCGCGGATACCACCTTGTCGGCGGTTTCGGACCAGTTGCAGCGCGCGAACGAACTGACGCTGCAGGCGCGGACCGGCACCCAGAACGACAGCAGCCGCAAGGCGATCGCCGACGAGCTCGACCAGATCGTCGAGTCGCTGCTCGGGCTCGGCAACACCCGCGACCCGCGCGGCCAGCCGCTGTTCGGCGGCACCGACGGTACTGCCGCGGTGACCAAGACGGCGGGCGGCTATTCCTTTGCCTCGACGCCGCTGACCCCGATCCCGATCGGCGAATCGCAGACGGTGCAGCCGAGCGAGACCGCGGCACGAATCTTCCAGTCGGGCAGCACCGACATTCTCACTGCGCTGACCCAGTTCTCGGCGGCGCTGAAGGCTGGCGGCAATGTCGACGCGGCGGCGACGACCGCGCTTGCCGACATCGATCGGTCGAGCCTCCAGGTAAGCACGCTACAGGCATCGATGGGCGCGCGGGCGGCGCGGGTCGATCTCGAACAGGCGCAGCAGACCAGCGCCGGGGTGAACCGCGAGACGGTCCGTTCGGCGCTCGAGGATACCGACGTCGCGACCGCGATCACCCAGTTGCAGAAAACGATGACGATCCTGTCGGCGACGCAAGCGAGCTTCAGCAAGCTGTCGAGCCTGACCCTGTTCAATTATATCAAGTGATCGGGCGCATAGTAACCGAATGCACAGGATATCGGGTTAATCCAGTCCCCTAAGCCGTCGGCGTCGCCGGCATCACGGGGGTTTGCCTAAGTGTTTCCTGCCATCGGCCTCGTCGTTCTGCTCGCCATGGTGTTCGGCGGCTTCGCCATCACCGGCGGCGCGCTCGGCCCCGTCATGCACGCGATTCCCCACGAGATGCTGATCATCGGCGGCGCCGCAGCGGGCGCGCTGATCATCGGCAATTCGACCACCGAGTTGAAGGCGATGGGCGGCGGACTCGCCAAGGTCTTCAAGGGCCCCAAGTACAAGAAGCAGGATTATCTCGACGCGATCTTCCTCGTGTCGAAACTGATGAAGATGCTGCGGATGGACGGGCCGATCGCGCTCGAGCCGCATGTCGAGGATCCGAAATCCTCCGCGGTGTTCGCGGAATACCCCAAGCTGCTTGCCGATCACACGCTGATCAACCTGATCGCCGATACGCTGCGCCTCGTGGTGGTGTCGTCGGGCACGCTCGACGTCCACGCGGTCGAGGAGGTGATGGATCATGCGATCAAGACCCATCACCACGAGGTCGAGGGGCCGCATACGACGTTGACCAGCCTCGCCGATTCGCTGCCCGCGCTCGGTATCGTCGCGGCGGTGCTCGGCATCGTGAAAACGATGGGCTCGATCGACCAGCCACCGGCGGTGCTCGGCGGGATGATCGGGTCGGCGCTGGTAGGGACCTTCATGGGGGTGCTGCTGGCCTACGGCATCGTTTCGCCGCTCGCCGGCCGGCTGAAGCAGGTGATCGACGCGGACGGCGCAATCTACGACGTCGTCAAGCAGATCATCATCGCCTCGCTTCACGGCCATCCCCAGCCGCTCGTGATCGAGGCGGCGCGTTCGGGGATCGCGCACAAGAACCAGCCGGGCTTCGCCGAAGTCTTCGACGGCCTGCGTGGCAAGTGACGGCGGCGAGTAGCTGACGATGGCCGCGCGCGCACCCCATGGCACCAACCAGCCCCCCAAGATCATCGTCAAGAAGATCTATATCGAAGGTCATGGCGGGCACCACGGCGGCGCCTGGAAGGTCGCCTATGCCGATTTCGTGACCGCGATGATGGCGTTCTTCCTGCTGCTCTGGCTGCTTGGCGCGACCACCGAAAAGCAGCGCAAGGGCATCGCCGACTATTTCGCGCCGACGCTGATCGACACCCGATCGGTCGGGATGGGGGGCAGCGGTGTGCTCGGCGGCGAATCGATCATGAGCAACAACAAGCTCGGCCCGAAGGCGGCCGCCGCGCAGATCGCGTCGGTGGGCATGCCGTCGCCACCGGGGGCGGGCGCGCGCGACGGCACCGGCGACAAGGGGTCGTTGCGCAGCAGCGCAGCCATCGCGGCCGAAGACCGCAAGAATTTCGAGGCGATGCGTCGCCAGCTCAGCCGCGAGATCATGTCGTCGAAACAGCTTGCGCGGCTTGCCAGCCATGTCCGCTTCGTGCCCACCCAGGATGGGCTCCGGATCGATCTGGTGGATGATGCTGACTATTCGATGTTTGCGCTCGGCACGACGACTCTCGCCAGCGAGGCGGCCGATCTGATCGGACTGATCGCGGCCTCCGTGAAGCCGATGCCGAATGCGTTGATGATCCGTGGGCACACCGACAGCGTCCCGTATGGCGACCCGCGCGCGATGAACAACTGGATGCTGTCGTCAGGGCGCGCCGAGGCGACACGGCGCCGGTTGGCGCTCGGCGCGCTGCCGGAAAACCGGTTCGAACGCATCGAAGGCGTCGCCGACCGCGAGCCGATGATCGCGAACGACCGCTTCGATCCGCGCAACCGCCGGGTCGCGATCACCCTGCTCTACCGCCGCGGCGTGTTCGGCCGATAAGCAAAAGGCCCGCCTCCACGCTGGAAGCGAGCCCTTGTCGAACCACCTGGCGCCGGTCGGCCTATTCGGTGCCGTCGGTCTTGCGCTTGCGGCCGTTCGCCGCGGGGGCGGCGTCGGCCTTGCGCGCGCCGGGCTTGCGACCCAGGCCGATCTTCTTGGCCATCGCGCGGCGGCTTTCCGAGTAAGTCTCTGCAACCATCGGATAATCGGCCTTCAGGCCATAGCGCTCGCGATACTCGGGCGGCGTCATGCCGTGGGTGGCGAGGTGGCGACGCAAGGTCTTGTAGGGCTTGCCGTCGATCATCGAGATGATGTGATCCTTGGAAGCCAAGGACTTCCGAACCGACACTGCCGGCGTGTATTCGGCCGCCGCGGGCGCATCTGCGGACACAGTTGACGAGCCGAGCAGGGCCGACACGGTGTCGTGCATCTTGCCCAGAAAGGCCGGGACGTCTTCGGCAGAGGTGCGAGTGTTCGGGTTGCCCAACCAAGCAATGGTTAGCTCGGTTGCCAGCTCGACGGCATTAAGGTCGGTATTATCTTCAGTCATCGTTCGCTCCTTTGACTGACTACTGCCGTAAGCGCCTTGGCACGGGCGTCAAGCCCCTCGCCCCATGAATTCACGTACATAGTTTAAGTTCTGCAGACCATTACGATGTATAGCGGCTTATACAAGAATACAGGCAATCGGTAAGCCAATTGGCGATCGTTTCGGCGCCGTTTGATTTCTATTCTCTAAGCTCGCTTTCAATATGTATTTTTTGCAGGCGCTTAGCGGACCACCACCGTTGCGGATGCGCGCAGTATCGAGGATCTATCGCGAAGTAATCCTGCGATGGGCGCAAAATCGTAACTTTGGGAAAATGGCGCGACATCCCTGGCCAAATCGAACGACGACGAGGCCCGCAACGAAATCTTGGCGGCGCATGCGTCTACAATCGTCGTCACGTCGGGCACGTCGCGGCGCCACTGATCGGCATCGTCCGGCAAGCATCGTAACCCAGATGGGGTGCAATCGAGCGGATCCCTGTCGCGCTGTTCCTGTCGTTTTTGCGATCCGTTGCAGCATCCGGCCGGTCCGGCCGTATCTCTTTTCTTGCGCAACATGGGCGGAATGTCTCGCCCGGCAGCCCACCACCCCGTCGACGTGCCTCCCCTCGCGGCTGGCGCGGTCGGCATCGGCTCGATAGAGCGACGCGATGGCGACGATCGGCAGACGCGAATTGCTGGTGGGCGGCGGGGCAGGGATCGGTCTCCTGGTCGCCTGGGCGCTGTGGCCGCGCGACTATCGCGCGACGCTTACCGCCAGCCCCGGCGAACATGCCTTTGGCGCATGGCTCAAGATCGGCGACGACGGCCACGTCATCGTCGCGGTCCCGCAGCTCGAACATGGCCAAGGCGTCTATACCGCGCTTGCGCAGGTCGTCGCCGACGAGCTCGGCGCGGACTGGCGCACCGTCGGGGTCGAGGCCGCGCCGCTCAACCCGCTCTACGCCAACCCGCTCGCGCTCGACGAGCTGTTCGGCGGCGCGTTCGGTGCGCTGCCTGCCGATGCCCGGACCGCGCTTGCCGAACGCGCCGCGCTGATGCTCACCGGTGGGGCGACCTCGATCAGGATGTTCGAGGAGCCGTGCCGCGCGGCCGGCTCGGCCGCCCGCGCGCTGCTCTGCCAGGCGGCCGCGGCGCGCTGGGACGTCAGCTGGACCGCGTGCACCGTCGAGGCCGGCTTCGTCCGGCACGGCCGCGAGCGGATCCGTTTTGCCGATCTCGCCGCCGACGCCGCGACGCGCGAGATCCCCGATCCGCTGCCAGTCGGCGTGCAGGGCGCGGGCAAGCTCGCCGGGCGATCGCTGCCGCGGCTCGACACCCCCGCCAAGGTCGACGGCTCGGCGAACTTCACCGGCGACATCCGCCTGCCCGACATGGTCCACGCCGCGATCCGGCAGGGTCCGCTTGACGGCCGCCTGGTCGCAGTCGATCGCGCCGCCGCCGACCGGATCCGCGGCGTGCTCCAGATCGTCGAGAATCCGCGCTGGGTCGCTGCGGCGGCAACGACGTGGTGGGCAGCGAACCGCGCGCTCGATGCGGTACGGCCGCGCTTCGCCTCGCCGCGGCCGGGGCTCGACACCGCGCGGATCGATGCCGCGCTCGCCGCCGCGCTCGACCAGCCCGGCAACCGCACCGGCGCCGTCGGCGACGTCGACGCGGTGCTCCGCGGGCCGGGCTTGATCACGGCCGATTATCAGGTCGGGCTCGGCGTCCATGCCGCGATCGAAACGACGAGTGCGGCCGCGGCGTATCGCGACGGCCGCCTCGAGCTCTGGATGGCGACCGCCGCGCCCGGGCTCGCACGCGCCGCCGCGGCGAGGGCAGCGGGGATCGACGACGCGCAGGTCGTGGTCCACCCGATGCTCGGCGGCGGCGCACCGGGCGCGGCGCTCGAGACGCTCGTCGCCGAACAGGCCGCGGTGCTCGCGGTGACGCTCAAGCGGCCGGTCAACCTGGTCTGGTCGCGCGGCGAGGATACCCGCCACGATCGCTTCCGGCCCGCCGCCCGCGCGCGGATGACTGCCCGTCTCGCCGCCAACGGCGCGGTGCTCGGCTGGCGCGCACAGATCGCCGCGCCACCGACCGGACGCGAGCTTGCTGCGCGGCTGCTGCCCCCTGCGCTCGGCGCCGCGGCGCGATACAGCGGTGCCGACGGCTATGCGGTCGCCGGCGCGCTGCCGTCGTACCGGCTGCCGGCCTGCGCGATCGATCATCACCCCGCCGCGATCGGCGTGCCGGGCGGGCATCTGCGCGGCGGCGCGCACGGCTACACCGCCTTCTTCACCGAATGCTTTCTCGACGAACTCGCCCAGGTCAGCGGCAGCGAGCCGGTATCGTACCGGATCGGCATGCTCGGCGGGCAGGCCCGGCTCGCGCGCTGCCTGTCCACCGCGGCCGCGCTCGGCGGCTGGGACGGCGGCGTTGCGGGGAGCGGGCAGGGCATCGCCTGCCACAGCTTTCGCGGCAGTTATGTCGCGGTGCTCGCGGAGGCGCATATCGGCGACGACCAGCACCCCGTGGTCGACCGGCTGGTCGCCGCGGTCGATTGCGGGCGGATGATCAACCCCGATCTGGTCCGCCAGCAGATCGAGGGTGGGCTCCTGTTCGGAATGGCGACCGCGCTCGGCGCCTCGACGGGCTTTGCCGGCGGCGTCGCCGAGGCCCGCGGATTCGCCGACTTCGCGCTGCCGCGCCTTGCGGACACCCCCGACATCACGGTGGAGATCATCCGCAGCGACGAAGCCCCTGGGGGCGTCGGCGACCTCGGCGTGCCGGCGGTCGCGCCCGCGATCGCGAATGCGCTGCACTCGGCGACGGGCAAGCGGATCCGTCGATTGCCGCTTCGCGCGGGGTAGCCGATCGGGCGCGGCGACCCTAGTTCAGGGCGATGACCCCGCCCGCCGACCATCCCGCCATCATTCCGCCGCGAATCGGCGTCCTGCTGATCAATCTCGGCACGCCCGACGGCCCCGACGTGCGCTCGGTCAAACGCTATCTCGGCGAGTTCCTCTCGGATCGCCGCGTCGTCGAGATCCCGCCGATCGCGTGGCAGCCGATCCTGCGCGGGATTATCCTCAACACTCGTCCGAAAAAATCGGCCCATGCCTATGGGCTGGTCTGGCGGGAAGACGGGTCGCCGCTCGCCGCGATCACCCGTGCGCAATCGGCGGCGCTGCAAGGCGCGTTCGGCGAATCGGTGACGGTCGACTGGGCGATGCGCTACGGCAATCCATCGATCCCCGAACGGCTCGCGGCGATGAAGGCCGCCGGGTGCGTCCGGATCCTGCTGGCGCCGCTCTATCCGCAATATTGCGCAGCGACGACTGCGACCGCCAACGACAAGGCGTTCGCGGTGCTCGCGGGGATGCGGTGGCAGCCCGCGATCCGGACGTTGCCGCCCTATCATGACGATCCCGGCTATATCGATGCGCTGAAAACGTCGGTCGAGACGGGGCTCGCAGCGCTCGATTTCACCCCCGACGCGATCGTCACCAGCTTTCACGGCATGCCGAAGCGCACGCTCGAGCTCGGTGACCCCTACCACTGCCACTGCCAGAAGACCGCTCGGTTGCTCGGCGCCGCGCTCGGGCGCGATCTGGTGGTCGCGTTCCAGTCGCGGTTCGGCCCGGCCAAGTGGCTGGGCCCGGCCACCGACGAGACGCTCGAAGCGCTGGCACGCGAGGGCAAGCGCAAGATCGTGGTGATCGCCCCCGGCTTTTCGGCGGACTGCCTCGAGACCCTCGAGGAGCTGGCGCTTCGCGGTCGCGAGAGCTTCGTGGAGGCGGGCGGCACCGACTTTGCCTATCTTCCCTGCCTCAACGATGGCGCTCCGGGCATGGCGATGTTGCGGCGGTTGATCGCACGCGAGCTTGAAGGCTGGGTGCGCCCGGCCTAGCCTCGCGAAAACGAGCATAGGAGAGATCAGGATGGCACGGGTCGCAATCGTCACGGGTGGTACGCGCGGGATCGGCGAGGCGATCAGCCTTGCCTTGCAGGAAGCGGGGATGACGGTCGCCGCCAATTATGCCGGCAACGATGAGCGCGCGGCCGCCTTTACCGAGCGGACCGGGATCCGCGCGTACAAGTGGGACGTCGCGGATTACGACGCGTGTCAGGCGGGCTGCGCGCAGGTTGCGGCCGATCTCGGTGCGGTCGACGTCGTCGTCAACAATGCGGGCATCACCCGTGATGGCACCATCCTGAAGCTGACCTACGAGGCGTGGAAAGAGGTGATCGACACCAATCTCGGCGGCTGCTTCAACATGGCCAAGGCGACCTTTCCCGGCATGCGGGAGCGGAAATGGGGGCGGATCGTCAATATCGGCTCGATCAA
>DATLME010000009.1:0-5783 GCA_035537395.1 Sphingomonas sp.
CGCCACCCTCCTGGATCAGGCTGATCGCGGCGATCGCGCGGTCGTCGATCCCGGCGGTCGCGCGGGCCTCGCGCAGCAGCTTGGCGTTGATCGCATAGACGATCTGCATGTGCCGCGGCAGCAGCCGTTCGAACAGCGGCAACGGCCAGCTTTCCAGCGCCTCGGGCAGCAGCGTGTGATTGGTGTAGCCGAAGGTCCGGCGGGTCAGATCCCATGCCTCCTCGAACCCGATGTCGTGATGGTCGATCAGCAGCCGCATCAATTCGGCGACCGATACCGCGGGATGAGTGTCGTTGAGCTGGATCGCTGCCTTTTCCGGCAGGGTGCGGATGTCGCCGAAATACTGGACGTGGCGGCGGACGATGTCCTGGATCGACGCCGACGAGAAGAAATATTCCTGCCGCAGCCGTAGCTCCTGCCCAGCCGGGGTGGAGTCGTTGGGATAAAGCACCCGGGTCAGCGTTTCCGCGCGCATCTGCCCTGCGAGCGCGCCCTGGAAATCGCCCTCGTTGAACTTGTCGAGCTTGATCGGATCGAACGCGTTGGCCGTCCACAGCCGCAGCGTGTTGACCCGCTTGCCGCGCCAGCCGACCACCGGCGTGTCGACCGCCACCGCCTCGACCGCTTCGCCCGGACTCCAATGCACCTGGCCATTGTCGTGCGCGACCACGTCGCCGCCGAACCCGACGAAATAGGCGCTTTCGCGTCGTTCGAACTCCCAGGGATTGCCGTGTGCCAGCCAGGTTTCGGGGAGCTCCATCTGCCAGCCATCGTCGATCCGCTGCCGGAACATCCCATTCACATACCGTATGCCATAGCCGTAAGCGGGCAACTCCAGGCTCGCGAGGCTTTCCATGAAGCAGGCCGCGAGCCGCCCGAGGCCGCCGTTGCCGAGCGCGGCGTCGGGCTCGATCTCCTCGATCGCGGCGAGGTCGACACCCAAGGTCGCCAGCGCCTCGCGCACCGCGTCATTGTGGCCGAGGTTCGACAGCGCATCGCGCAGCAATCGCCCGATCAGGAATTCGAGGCTGAGATAATATACCCGCTTCGCGCCCGCGGCATGCGCGGCTTTGGTCGATGCCATCCAGCGATCGATGATCTCGTCGCGGATGGTGAGGATCGTCGCGGCGAGCCAGTCATGCGGCCGCGCGGCACCGGGATCCTTGCCGATCCGGTGGATCAGCGCGTCGACGATGCGGTCTGCGAGAGGGTTGGTCGAGGTAGCGGCGGCAGCGGCAATGGCGGTCACGAGCGATCCGGAATGATGGACGGTCCGCGGGTTAGACGACAGGGGCGGGGCTTTGTCACCGATAAAGCGCGCAAGAGCCGTCCGCGCGCCACCTTTACCGTTCGTCCTGGGGTCGGGGTCGAGCAGCGTTGTGGGTGACATTCCCAGAGGGTGCACGGAAGTACTCGTCGGCGTGGTGCGGGAGGGTCGAACCGACCCGATGCCCGCGTCATCCCGGACTCGTTCCGGGATCCACGGATCCTCGAACCCACGGCCCGGGCGCATGCGGCACGGTGGATCCCGGAACACGTCCGGGATGACGGAGCTACCCCGTTGGTCCTGAGCAGGGATCGAGTAGCCGCGCGCCGGCCGCGCTGGCTACTCGGTCGTTACTCCGCACGAACGGAACAGCGGGGTATTTAGAGCATGCCCCAGAGCAGCGTCACGTTCAGCGAGATGATCACGGCGGCAATCGTCCAGGCCAGCGCCCGCAGCCAGATCGGGCTCGCGAACTCGCCCATGATCGATCGGCGCGCGGTGAACGTCACCAACGGCACCACGGCGAACGGCAGTTGAAGGCTCAGCACGACCTGGCTCAGGACGAGCAGCTGCGTCGCGCCGCCGTCGCCGACCATCCCCACCACCACGACCGCCGGGACGATCGCGATCAGCCGCGTCACCATACGCCGCGCCCATATCGGCAGGCGGATGTCGAGGAACCCCTCCATCACGATCTGCCCGGCGAGCGTTCCGGTTACCGTCGAATTCTGTCCCGATGCGAGCAGCGCGATCGCGAACACCACGCTGGCCGCGCCGACTCCCATCATCGGCGACAGCAGCTTGTACGCCTCCTCGATCTCGGCAACGTCGGTCCGTCCCGCGGTGTGGAAGGTCGCGGCGGCCACGATCAGGATCGCGGCGTTGATGAAGAATGCCAGTCCCAGCGCGACCGTGCTGTCGATCGTGGCGAAGGTTACCGCCTCCCGCTTGTCCTCGAACGCGCGGGTCTGCACGATCGAGGAGTGGAGATAGAGATTGTGCGGCATCACGGTCGCGCCGAGGATGCCGATCGCGAGGTAGAGCTTGGCCGGGTCGGTGACGATCCCCGGCGTCGGCACCAGCCCGCCGATCACCTCACCCATATCGGGCGCGGCGTAGAACAGCTCGAACGCAAAGCAGCCGGCGATGATGATCAGCAGCGCGACGATGAACGCCTCGAGCCGCCGGAAGCCATAACGTTGCAGCGCCAGGATCAGGAACACGTCGAGCGCGGTCAGCATCACGCCCCAGACGAGATCGATCCCGAACAGCAGCTTGAGCGCGATCGCGGTGCCGAGCACCTCAGCCAGATCGCACGCGATGATCGCGATCTCTGCGAGCACCCACAGCGCGAAGGAAACCGGGCGCGAATAATATCTGCGGCACGCCTGAGCGAGGTCGAGACCCGCCGCGATCCCAAGCCGCGCCGACAGCGCCTGGAGCACGATCGCCATCAGGTTCGACATCAGGATGACAGACAGCAGCGTATAGCCGAACGCCGATCCGCCGGCGATGTCGGTCGCCCAGTTGCCGGGGTCCATATAGCCGACGGCGACGAGGAAGCCCGGTCCCATGAACGCGCCCAGCCGCTTCCAGAACGGCCCGCCCTTGGGGACGCCGACCGATCGGAAGCTTTCGCCTTGCGACAGGCCGGAATGGGGGGTGGAAGCAGGCGGCATCGCGCAAAGCTGTGGCCGATGGGGCCGAAACGGGCAAGCACCTTGCGGGTGATACGCATCAGCTTCGGGGTTGGGGATGGGTCGTGCTGCCACGAGCGTCATTCTGGCGAGAGTCGGCGCCGCAAGCGCGGCGCTTCCGTGACTGTGATAAGCCAGTGTCGGCGTCCGTAGAACGCAGGGGCGGCCATATCGAACGGCCCGCGGCCAGAAAAACCGAAGGCGGCTCCCCGGGGTGGGGAACCGCCTGCGGCCCGTAGTGACATGGGTGAGTACAGCCGAAAAAGCTCGGTTGCGCAATCGCCCTGGCGCCATGCTGTTGCCGGTTTGTTGCGAGTCGATACGGACGCGCGACGAACCGTGCCGCCTCAGGCGGTGACCGCCTCCGCCTTCGCGTTGATCGCCTGCGTGGCCATCGCGGTCAGCTTGTCGTCGGTGGCATATTCCTCGTCGAGCGTTTCCTTCAGGATCGCCGCGACTTCGGTACGCCCGAGCTGGTTCGCCCATGCGATCAGCGTGCCGTATCGCGTGATCTCGTAATGCTCCACGGCCTGTGCCGAAGCGATCAGCGCCGCGTCGAGCACCGCCTTGTCGGCGATCTCGCCAGCGACTTCGTTGGCTTCCTTGATGATGCCGTCGATCGCCGGGCAGGTGACTGCCTTCGCCTTTTCACCGATCAGGTCGAACACGCGAACGAGCCGCGCGATCTGGGTCTCGGTCTCACGCAGATGGACCTCGAACCCCTGCTTCAGCTTCGGTGCGGTCGCCTTCTCGATCATCTTCGGCAGCGCCTTGGTGATCTGGTTCTCGGCGTAATAGACGTCCTGGAGCTGGTGCAGGAACAGATCCTCGAACGTCACGATGTCCTTGCTGAACAAGCCCATATCGTATCTCCTGAAATGATTCCGCCAGCGCCCGACCGGGATCCGGCGCTGCCCGACGACAACAAGCGGCGGCCGACATGGTTTCGTGGACCGGTCTTAGACCGGCGCCGCGTCGGCCCCCGCGCCGTAATGATGCCATGCGAAGATCGCTGCGGCGCCGCGATGCGGACGCCAGGGTTCGGCGAGTTCGCGGGTCAGTTTTTCGCTGGGACGCTCGGCATGGCCCAGGATCCGTCCGACCTCGATCTGCACCGCGAGATCGCCGGCGGGCCAGATGTCGGTGCGGCCCTCGGCGAACAGCAGGTAGATCTCCGCCGACCAGCGACCGATGCCCTTTACCCGCACTAGCGCGGCGATCGCCTCCTCGTCGTCGGCCGGGAGATTGGCGAGGTCGAGCCGCCCGCTCGTCACTTCCTCGGCGAGGCTCTTGGCATAACTCGATTTCTGGCGGGAAAAGCCGCAGGTGCGCAGTGCTTCGTCGCTGGTGGCGGCGATCGCGTGCGGATCGGTCGGATCGCCGACGAGCGCCTCGAGCTTGCGCCAGACCGCGTCCGCCGCCTTCACGCTGACCTGCTGTCCGACGATGGTGCGCAGCAGGGTCGCATAGCCCGGCTCGCGGATCCGCGGGGCCGGATAGCCGACCCGTCCGAGCCCCGCGGCGAACGCGGGTTCGATGATCGCCAGTGCGTCTAGCGCCTCCGTCAGTTGCGCCGCGGTCAGCCCCATCGGATTTCCCCTACTTGATCGGTCGGGCGGCTCGCTGCATGGGCGGCCGCATTGGTTTTCAGGGAGTCGAGCATGCCCAAGCTTATCGTCGTGACCCGCGAGGGGGAAGAACGCGAGATCATGGGCGAGGCTGGCCATTCGGTGATGGAGGTAATCCGCGACGCGGGGATCGACGAGATCCTTGCGCTGTGCGGCGGCTGCTGCAGCTGCGCCACCTGCCACGTCCATGTCGACCCGGAATTTGCGGCCAAACTCCCGAAGATGAGCGAAGACGAGAACGACCTGCTCGATTCGACGAGCGAGCGCGACGAGTTTTCGCGCTTGTCGTGCCAGATCGCCTTCGGCCCAGCGCTCGACGGCCTGAAGGTCAGGATCGCCGCGGAGGACTAGCCGGCCAGCCGGGCCTCGATCGCGTCCCAGATCATCCCGGCGATGTCGCTCCCGTCGAAGCGCTCGATTGCGACGATCCCGGTCGGCGAGGTCACGTTGATCTCGGTGAGCCATTCGCCGCCGATCACGTCGATCCCGACGAAGATCAGCCCGCGGCGCTTCAGCTCCGGCCCCAGTACCGCGCAGATCTCGCGTTCCTTGTCGGTCAGCTCGGTCTTCACGGCCGAGCCGCCGACCGCGAGGTTCGAGCGGATCTCGCCTTCGCCGGGAAGCCGGTTGATCGCCCCCGCGACCACGCCGTCGACCAGCACGATCCGCTTGTCGCCCTTCGCCACGTCGGGAAGGAACGCCTGGAGCATGTGCGGCTCGCGCCAGGTCATGTTGAACACCTCGATCAGCGCGGACAGGTTCGCGCCATCGCGCTCGACCTTGAAGATCGCCTTGCCGCCATTGCCGTGGAGCGGCTTGACCACGATCGCGCCATGAGTGGCGAGAAAGGCGCGCGCCTCGTCGAGGCTGCGGGTGATCAGCGTCGGCGGCATGTATTGCGCGTAATCGAGCACGAACATCTTTTCGGGCGCGTTGCGGACCGCGACGGGATCATTGACCACCAGCGTGCGGTCCGCAATCCGCTCGAGCAGGTGCGTCGCGGTGATGTAGCCGAGGTCGAACGGCGGGTCCTGCCGCATCAGCACCACATCGACCGCGTCGCCGAGATCGAGCGACACGGGCTCGCCGAAGGTGAAATGATTGCCGACGACGCGCCTGACCGAGACCGGATGCGCCTTCGCCCAGACCCGCCCCGCCTCGTAGTTAAGGTCTTCGGGGCCATAGTGGAAC
>DATLME010000010.1:0-6416 GCA_035537395.1 Sphingomonas sp.
TGTGGACCTACATCCTCAAGCTGGTGATCCTGCTGCCGCTGGTCTGCGGACTGATGATCGGCTGTCTGTACCTGTGGCGGCGGCTGGAGAGCCGCATGCCCGGCAAGCCGTCGACGCGGCTGATCAGCGTCAAGGAAACGATGATGATCTCGCCCGGCCTGCGCCTCGCGGTGCTGGATTTCGAGGGCAAGCGGCTGCTCGTCTCGGTCGGACGCGGCGGCGTGACCCTGCTCGAGAAGGTCGACCAGTGAGCCTCACCGTCACTCGCAAGGGCGAAGGTCCTGCGCTGATCCGCACGCGCGCCTCGCGAACGCCGGCCAGCAAGGGCCGGCTGGTCCTCGCCGTGCTCGCCATCCTTCTCGCGCTGATCCTCGCCTTTCCCGCACTCGCGCAGGTCGCGCCGGCCGCGCCGGTGCCGGGCGTCGGCGACGCGGTCGATCGCGCGCTCGGCCAGCTCGGCGGCGCGCAACAGTCGGGCCAGTCGGCGCCGCTGTCGCTGTCGCTGCAAGTCCTCATCATCATGGGGCTGCTGACGATCCTTCCCGGCATCCTGTTGATGATGACCAGCTTCACCCGGATCATCATCGTCCTCGCGATCCTCCGCCAGGCGCTTGGCCTGCAGCAGACCCCGCCCAACCAGGTGCTGATCGGGCTCTCGCTTTTCCTGTCGCTGTTCGTGATGGCGCCGACGATCAACCAGATGAACACCCAGGCGATCCAGCCCTATGCCGCGGGCCAGCTTGCGGGCACCCAGATGATCGCCGCGGCGGGCGCCCCGCTCCACGCGTTCATGACGAAGCAGACCCGCAAGAAGGACCTGACGATGTTCGCCGAGCTGGCGAAATCGGGGCCGTACCAGTCCGCCAAGGACATCCCCTTCGCGGTCCTGCTCCCCGCCTTCGTCACCTCCGAGCTCAAGACCGCGTTCCAGATCGGGTTCCTGATCTTCCTGCCCTTCATCGTCATCGACCTCGTCGTCGCGACGGTGCTGATGTCGCTCGGCATGATGATGCTGTCGCCGACGATCATCTCGCTGCCGTTCAAGCTGCTTCTGTTCGTGCTGGTCGACGGCTGGGCGCTGACCATGGGCAGCCTCGCCAACAGCTTCGCGACCTGAGGGACGATCATGGACGCCCAATATTTCCTCACGGTCGCCAACCAGACGATGTGGGTGCTGGCGCTCGCCAGCGCACCGATCCTGATCCCCGCGTTGCTCGCCGGGCTGATCCTCGGCATGATCCAGGCCGCGACCTCGATCAACGAACAGACCTTGTCCTTCGTCCCGAAACTGATCGTGGTCGCAGTCTCGATCATGATCTTCGGCAGCCTGATCATGGGGCTGCTCAGCGACTTCACGATCGGCATGTTCGAGCGCATTCCCGATCTGGTGAAATAGGCGGATGCTGGGCTTCGGCCTCTCGATCGAACCGCAGCTCTGGGCTTTGATGTTCGTGATGGTGCGGATCGGTGCGGCCTTCGTCGCGGCGCCGGTGTTCGGCGCGGTGTCGGTCCCGCTGCCGGTCCGCGTCACGCTGTCGGGTGCGATCGGCATCCTCGTGCTCGCCGCCCACCCGATCACCCCGCCCGCGCAGATCTTCGCGGTCGCGACCTTCCTGTCGCTCGCCGCCGAGGCGCTGGTCGGCTTCGCGATCGGCTTCATCCTCCAGATCGCGTTCGCCGCGCCGATGATCGCGTCGGAAATCATCGGCGGATCGATGGGGATCGGCTTCGCTTCGTCGATCGATCCGCAGAACGGCCGGTCGAGCCCCGCGCTCGGCCAGTTTTTCTCGATCATGCTGACGCTGTTGTTCCTGTCGGTCGACGGGCATCTCGTCCTCGTCCAGCTGCTGGTCGAAAGCTATGACGCCATGCCGCCGGGCGCCGCCTGGCTGGGGGTGAGCCAGCTCCGCAACATCGCGTTCTTCGGCGGCTATGCGTTCCTCGCCGGGCTGCTCCTGGCGCTCCCCGTCGGCTTCCTGCTGCTCTGCCTCAACCTCGTCGTCGGCATGATGAGCCGCGCCGCGCCGGCGCTCAACCTGTTCTCGATCGGGCTTCCCGCCAGCCTCGCGGTCGGCGTCGTCGCGCTCGCGATCGCCTTCCCCGCAATGGGCGATTACATGCTCGTCATCGTCAGCGAGAGCCTCGCCGCGGTGCGATCGCTGGTGATCGGCTGATGGCCGACGAGTTCGGCGAAAAGACAGAGGCACCAACCGCCAAGCGCAAGCAAAAGGCGGCGGACGACGGCAATGTCCTGCGCTCGAAGGATTTCTCGACCGCGCTGGTGGTGCTCGCCGGGGTCGCCTGGCTGATCCTGTCGGGGCCGTCGCTGGTCGCGGCGTGCAAGGCGGTGATGACCGCCAGCTTCCAGTTCGATGTCCATGACGTCGAGGATTTCTCGCCCTGGCGCCCGCTGGTCGAAGCGGGGTGGAAGCTGTTCCCGTCGCTCGCGGTGCTCGGCGCGGTCAGCGTCGTCGCCACGGTGCTCGGCTCGGCGGGGCTCGGCAGCTTCGGCTTCAAGGGCAGCCTGATGGCGCCCAAGGCGAACCGCATCAACCCGGCGTCGGGATTGAAGCGGATCTTCGGCGCACAAGGCTGGATCGAGCTCGGCAAGTCGGTGCTCAAGATCACCCTGCTCGGCGCGATCGGCGGCTATATGCTCTGGTCGTCGACGCGGATGACGATGGGGCTCGCCTCGTCGAACCTCGGCACCGCGGTCGCGACGCTGGGCAGCAGCTTCAACACGATCATGCTCGCGATGGCGCTGGGGCTGGTCGCGATCGCCGGGTTCGACGTGCCGATCCAGATCCTCCAGCTGTTCCGCAAGCTCCGGATGTCCAAGCAGGAGGTGAAGGACGAGCACAAGGAGAGCGAGGGCAATGCCGAGGCCAAGGGCCACCAGCGTGCCAAGATGCGCGCGATGGCCAGCCGCAGCATTCGCCAGGCGGTCGGCGAGGCGCATGTCGTGCTGACCAACCCGACCCATTTCGCTGTCGCGCTGCGCTACGATCGCGGCCGCGACCAGGTGCCGGTGGTGGTCGCGCGCGGCCGCGGCGCCACCGCGCTGGCGATCCGCGAGCTCGCCGCCGACGGCGCGGTGCCGGTGCTCGAATATCCGCTGCTCGCCCGCGCGGTCTACTACACCAGCCGCGAAGGACAGGAGGTCCGCGACGACCTCTACCTCGCGATCGCCACCGTCCTCGCCTTCGTCTTCGGGCTCAACGTCGCGGCAGGCGGCACCCAGCCCGAGATTACCGTTCCCGACGACGCGAAGTTCGACGAGGACGGCGCGCGGATTTGATTCTCCGTCATGCCGGACTGGTTCCGGCACCCACCGTGCCCAACCCCGTCGGCCGGCGAGCCCGCGGCGTCGTGGATGCCGGAACGAGTCCGGCAAGACGAAAGGGTAAAGGCCGATCCGAGGAGATCGACCGAGGAATGCGCCGACCCTCCTCTCCCATCATGGCGGACCGAGCCCGGCATGACGGAAAGTGGCTAAACGTCTCGATGCCCCGGCCGTTCTACTATCCAAGCGGAGACCGGCGATGACGACGACCACCACCACCAACACGACGAGCAACGTCGTCACCTCGGCCACGCAGTCGCTGCTGACCTCGCTCGGTGCGGGCTCCGGGGTCGATACCGCGTCGCTGGTCACCAACCTCGTCCAGGCGCAGTTCGCCAACCGCAGCGGCGCGCTCACCGCCAAGGCGGACGCGCTCACCGCGCAGCTGACCGGCGCCGCGACGCTGAAAAGCGCGATGACCAGCTTCAACACGGCGCTCGACACGCTGGTGAAGGGCGGCACCCTCGCCGCGCAGCCGATCAGCTCAAACAGCGCGCTCGGCGTCACCGCCCTGCCCGGCGCCAAGCTCTCGGGGCTCGCCTCGTCGATCAGCGTCACCCGCCTCGCCACCGCGCAGAGCGCCCGCACCACGACTGTGATCGCCGACCGCACCGCTCCGATCGGCTCGGGCAGCTTCACCCTCAGCTTCGGCAAGGCCACCTACAGCAGCGACGGCGCCGATATGACCGGATTCACAGCCGGCACGGGCGACCCGGCGGTAACGATCGACCTCGTCGACGCCAGCCTCGACGGGATCGCCGCCGCGATCAACAACAAGCGCGCCGGAGTGACCGCCTCGGTGATCGCCGACGGCAATGGCGGCGCCTATCTGTCGCTGCGCGGGCCGACCGGTGACGCCAAGGCGTTCACCCTCGCCGTGACTGAGGGATCCGACGCCGGGCTCGCCCAATTCGCGATCGATCCGACCAGCGCGACGACCAGCATCACCGGCATCGCACAGAACGCGCAGCTGACCGTCGACGGCATCGCGGTCGAACGCGCGAGCAACACCATCACCGACCTTGTCGACGGCGTGAAGCTCCAGCTCAACGCGACCACAACCACTCCGGCCACCCTGTCGAGCACGCCGCCCGGCAGCGCGCTGTCGCAGGCGGTCACCGATTTCGTCGACACCTTCAACCAGGTCTATGCGATCGTCACCGCGCAGACCGACGCGAAGACCGGCGCCTTGCGCAGCGATCCCGCCGCGCAGACGCTGCTGCGCTCGCTGAAGGCGCTGACCAGCAAGACGCTGGTGCTCGGCGCCACGCCCGGCACCCCGTCGAGCCTCGCCGCGATCGGCGTCGGCACCAACCGCGACGGCACCCTCAAGCTCGACACCGCCGCACTCAACAAGGCGCTGGCCGCGGCGCCCGACGCGGTCGAGGCGATGTTCGCGTTTTCGACAAACGGGTTGAACGGGCTGTCCGCCGCGGTCGGCAAGATCTCGACCGCCGCGACCAGCGTATTGTTCGGGCTCGGCGCCTCGGAGATGCGCTACACCAAGGCCAAGGGCGATCTCGCCGGCCAGCAGGAAAAGCTCGACGACCAGAGCGCCGCGCTCAAGACCCGGCTGACCCAGCAGTTCGCGAGCATGAGCTCGAAGGTCGCGGCGTATAAATCCACCCAGACCTTCCTCACCGGCCAGATCGCCGCCTGGAACAAGAGCGACAGCTGATGGCCTATGCGACTGCGCTGCTGCGCGACCCCTATCAGACCTATCGCCAGATCGACGCAGTCGGCCGTACCGCGCAGGCCGACGGCCCCGCGCTCGTCCAGTTGCTCTACGAGGAACTCGTGTCCGCGTTGCGGGCGGCGGCCTGGGCGGTCCAGCACAACCAGTTCGCGACCAAGAGCGAGCGCGTCACCCGCGCCACCGCGATCCTGTTCGCGCTCGAGGCGGGGCTCGACCACGATCGCGGCGGCGACGTCTCCGCCACGCTCTCGCGCTTCTATGCCGGCACTCGCCGCCAGATCGTCAACGCCTCGATCGGCAGCGACCCCGCGCCGTTCCGCGACGCGGCCGCCAGCCTTGCCGAGATCGCGCAGGCCTGGCGCACCGCAAGAGCGGTGTAGCGGCACGTCCCGTCACCCCGGACTGGTTCCGGGGCCCACCTTGCCGCGCAATTGCCGTCGATGGGAAATACCAACCGTGGGTGCCGGAACAAGTCCGGCATGACGGCTGTGTACCAAAGTCGCCCACCCGAGTATCGCCCACCACCGCGTCACGCCATCGCGATCTCGACGATAAGGCCATCGCTCGGGACTTCCTCCGTCCCCGCGACCATCCGCATCGCATCCGCCCGCGCGCGGTCGAGGATCGCGCGCGGCACGTCCTCGCCGTGGACGACGCAGTCGGCGTTGGCGAGCGCGCGCGCCTGGCGCAGCGTCAGGTCCTCGGGATCGTGCGATTCGAGCACGATTCGCACCCGCCCGCTCGCTGCCGCGTCGACCCCAGCGAGCCAGCCGCCGACATCCCCCTCGGAGGCCAGCGGATCGAGCGGTCCCCCCGGCGCCATCGCCGCACCCAGCGCGCGCCGCCGGTCGCCCATGTCAGGGAAGCGTTGACGCAACGCCTTGCGTGCCGCGTAGAGATCGCGCGCACGGGCGCCGAGCCCCGCCGGGATCAGCGCCTCGAGCCGCTGCCGCAGCGCCGCTGCCAGCCCTGCCGACACGCCCCCGGTGCCGATCGCCACGATCACCGGATCGCGGTCGACGATCGCGGGCAGCGTGAAATCGCACAGATCGGGTCGGTCCACCGCATTGACCAGCACCCCGCGCGCGCGCAATCGCGCCACCGCATCCTCCGGTGCGTCGAGTGCCACCACCGCCAGCGCCGCCTCGGACTCCTCGCCGACCAATACTGCCCCGGCGCGTTCGAGCAGCCGCCGTTTTGCCGCCGCGGGCTCGCCCTCGCCGAGCAGGATCACCGGGCGTCCTTCGAGCCTGACGAACAGCGGCAGGCTGTGGAGCGTCACCGCTTCAGCCAGTCGGGTACGCGTTCGGCCGCCAGGATCGTCTCGGGCTCGATCCGGTCGGCGACCACCGCGAAGCGATCGCCATCGACCAGCAC
>DATLME010000011.1:0-10443 GCA_035537395.1 Sphingomonas sp.
CCCCGAGGCGCAGCTTTGCACGCATCTTTGGGCTGGCGGCAGCGCCCGCGCCCTCTAGGGAGACACGGACATGGGCAATGTAGCCGTCATCGGCGCGCAATGGGGCGACGAGGGCAAGGGCAAGATCGTCGACTGGCTCGCGGAGCGCGCCGACATGGTCGTCCGCTTCCAGGGCGGCCACAATGCCGGGCACACGCTCGTCGTTGGCGACCAGACCTACAAGCTGTCGCTGCTCCCTTCCGGCATCGTCCGCGGCACCCCGTCGGTGATCGGCAACGGCGTCGTGCTCGATCCGTGGGCGCTGAAGGCCGAGATCGAGCGGCTCGCCACCCAGGGCGTCGTCGCGACGCCCGAAACGCTCCGCATCGCCGACAATTGCGCGCTGATCCTGCCGCTCCATCGCGATCTCGACGGCTTGCGCGAGGATGCCAGCGGCGCGGGCAAGATCGGGACGACACGGCGCGGGATCGGCCCTGCGTACGAGGACAAGGTCGGTCGCCGCGCGATCCGGGTGTGCGACCTGGCGCATCTCGACCGGCTCGGGCCGCAGCTCGACCGGCTGACCGCGCATCACGACGCGCTGCGCGCCGGGTTCGGCCAGCCGCCGATCGACCGCGACGCGCTGCTCGCCGAGCTCCGCGAGATCGCGCCCTACGTGCTCGCCTTCGCCAAGCCGGTGTGGCGCGACCTCAACGAAGCCCGTGCGCGCGGTCGGCGGATCCTGTTCGAGGGCGCGCAGGGCGTGCTGCTCGATATCGATCACGGCACTTATCCATTCGTGACCTCGTCGAACACGATCGCGGGTACCGCCGCGGGCGGGTCCGGGCTCGGGCCGAGCGCGGTGGGTTTCGTGCTCGGCATCGCCAAGGCGTACACGACGCGGGTCGGCTCGGGCCCGTTCCCGACCGAGCTGGAGGACGAGATCGGCGAGCGTCTCGGCCAGCGCGGGCATGAGTTCGGGACGGTGACCGGGCGCAAGCGGCGTTGCGGATGGTTCGACGCGGTGCTGGTGCGTCAATCGGCGGCGGTCGGCGGGATCACCGGCATCGCGCTCACCAAGATCGACGTGCTCGACGGCTTCGATCGGATCGCGATCTGCACCGGCTACCGCCTGCGCGGTGAAACGCTCGATTACTTCCCGGCGCATGCGGCTGACCAGGAGGCTGTAGAGCCGGTCTACGAGACCATGGAAGGCTGGCAGGAATCGACCGCCGGCGCGCGCAGCTGGGCAGAGCTTCCAGCGCAGGCGATCAAATATATCCGCCGGATCGAAGAACTGATCCGCTGCCCGGTTGCGCTGGTCTCGACCAGCCCCGAGCGCGAGGACACGATCCTGGTCCGAGACCCCTTCGCCGACTGATCTGGCCCGGACGCAAGAAAGCCGGGCGGATTCGCATCCGCCCGGCTTTCGAGGCGACCCGATTAGTTCGGGGTCGAAGTCGTCGGCGGAACCGGCGAGGTCGTGCTGCCCGGGGTCATCGTGGTACCCTGGGGCGTCGTCGAGTTCGGCGTCATCGTGTCCGACATCGTGCCGGGTGCCGTCGTGGTGCCCGTACCCGTCGTGCCGGTGCCCATCGTGCCGGTACCGGTCGTGCCGGTGCCCATCGTGCCGGTAGTGTCGCCCGGCGCCGTCGTGGTCGTCCCGGTGTCGCCGGTCGTCGACATCGTTCCGGTATCGCCGGTGGTCGAGGTCGTCGTATCGGTGGTCGTCCTGGACGAGGCGCTACCAGCCTTGCCCTTCTTCATCTTCTTCTCGGCCTTGGTCGACTGGGTCGTCGACGCGCCGGTGGTGCCGGTCGTCTGTGCCATCGCGGCGGTCGGAACGAGGAGCGCTGCAGCGGCGATCGAAATCATGATACGCATCAATATTCTCCTGAATTACAAGGAACTAACGGGCAGAAAGCCGCGATCGTTCCCCGGTTCAGCCGCACTGGCCGCGATGAAGCAACGCCTGGTCGGTTAACACCAGCGCAACCATCGCCTCGACTACCGGCACCCCGCGAATGCCCACGCAGGGGTCGTGGCGCCCCTTCGTCGCGAGCTCGGTCGCCTCGCCACCGCGCGTGATCGTCTCCACCGCGGTCAGGATCGAGCTCGTCGGCTTGAACGCCACCCGGAGCCGGATCGGTTGTCCGGTCGCGATGCCGCCGGCGATCCCGCCAGCGTGATTGGCCATGAATTGCGGGCCGTCGGCATCCGGGCGCCCAGGACGCATCGCATCCGCATTGCCTTCGCCGGTGAGCGCGGCCGCGGCGAACCCGTCGCCGATCTCGACCCCCTTGACCGCGTTTATCCCCATGCAGGCATGCGCGAGCTCGGCATCGAGCTTCGCATAGAGCGGTGCGCCCCAGCCCGCGGGCACTCCGGTCGCCTCGCACGCGATCACCGCGCCGAGCGACGAGCCCGCCTTGCGCGCCGTGTCGATCAACGTTTCCCAGCGTGCCGCCGCCCGCGCGTCGGGGCAGAAGAACGGATTGGCGTCGATCTCCGCGTCGTCGAAGGCGGCGTCGTCGATCCGGTCGCCGCCGATCGCCTCGACCCAGGCGCGCACCCGTACCTGCGGGATCACGAGCCGCGCGACCGCGCCCGCCGCGACCCGCGAGGCGGTTTCCCGGGCCGACGAGCGCCCGCCGCCGCGATAGTCGCGAAAGCCGTATTTGGCGTCATAGGCATAGTCGGCATGCCCCGGCCGATAGGCGGTCGCGACCTCGCTATAGTCCTTCGATCGCTGGTCGACATTGTCGATCATCAGGCTGATCGGCGTGCCCGTGGTGCGTCCCTCGAACACGCCCGACAGGATGCGGACCAGGTCGGGCTCGCGCCGCTGCGTCGTGAACCGCGACGTGCCCGGCCGGCGCTTGTCGAGCCAGGGCTGGATATCGGCCTCGCTCAGCGCGATCCCCGGGGGGCATCCGTCGACGACCGCGCCGATCGCCGGCCCGTGGCTTTCGCCCCAGGTGGTGAAGCGAAACAGATGCCCGAAGCTGTTGACGCTCATCACCCCTCACCCTCATTTGCCGGCCCGGTCGTGCGACGACCGTCGTCCGCGTCACACCAGCGCGATGTCGGGTGCGTCCTCCGCCTTCATGCCGATCACGTTGTAGCCAGCGTCGACATGGTGGATCTCGCCGGTGACGCCGCTCGCCAGGTCGCTGAGGAGGTACAGCCCGGCGCCGCCGACGTCCTCGATCGTTACGTTGCGCTTCATCGGCGAGTTCAGCTCGTTCCACTTCAGGATCAGCCGGAAATCGCCGATCCCGCTCGCCGCCAGCGTCTTGATCGGGCCTGCCGAGATCGCGTTGACGCGGATATTGTCGCGGCCGAGATCGACGCTCAGATATTGTACGCTCGTTTCCAAGGCGGCCTTGGCGACGCCCATCACGTTGTAATGCGGGATCACCTTTTCGGCGCCGTAATAACTCAGCGTCAGCATCGCGCCGCCATCGGGCATCATCCTCGCGGCGCGCTGCGCGACCGCGACGAAGCTGTAGACGCTGATGTTCATCGTCATCAGGAAATTGTCGAGGCTGGTATCGGCATAGCGGCCGCGCAGTTCCGCCTTGTCCGAAAAGCCGATCGCATGAACCACGAAGTCGATCGTCGGCCATTCCTCGGCCAGCTTGGCGAAGGTCGCGTCGAGCGCCGCCATGTCGGCGACGTCGCAGTCGAACAGCCGCGCCGGCCCCAGCTGCTCGGCCAGCGGGCGGACCCGCTTCTCCATCGCCTCGCCCTGGTAGCTGAACGCGATCTCGGCGCCGGCTTCGGACAGCTTCTGCGCGATGCCCCATGCGAGCGACCTGTCGTTCGCGAGCCCCATGATCAGCCCGCGTTTGCCCGCCATCAATCCGTTCACGCTGTCGACGCCTCCGTTGCCGTAGCGTCCTGTAGACCCACCTCGGGTGGTTCCGCCAGTGCTGCGTTGAGATGCGCGCCGAACACGATGCCGAGCCCGATCAGATAGAAAAACAACAACATGACGACGACACCCGCGAGGCTGCCATAGGTCAGGTCGTAACCACCGAGCTGGGCGAGCACGAGCGGGAGCAGCGCCGTCATGCTGACCCACCATATGGTGGTGAACAATGCACCCGGCCATTTGCGGCTGTCGCTATGACGGTATTTGGACGGCGTCACCGAATAGAACAGCATGTACAAGGCGCCGAACATCACCGCGACGGGGATCGCGCGCGAAATCCCGATCCAGCTTGCGGCATTCTCGGCAAAGGGCAGCAACCGGTAGACGAACTGCTCCGCCGCAGTCAGGATCCCCTGCACCAGGAACGACAGCAGCGCGAGGATCACCGACGCGACGATTGCGAGGCTGAGCCGCAGCCGCGCCCGCCACAGCGCCTGCGAGCTCTTCGTCCCATAGGCGCGGCGGAAGATGTCGCGGATCGTCTCGACGAAGCTGCCGACCGTCCACAGCCCGACCAGGCCGCCGAGCCACAGCAGCGAACCGGTACGGGCGGCGAGCACGTCGCTGAGCGGCTTGCGCAGCAGTTCCGATACGTCGGGCGGCAACACTTGCAGGAACGATGCGACGGTGCGCTGCGTCTCCGCGCTTTGCCCCACCACCGACAACACCCAGGCGGCGGTGATGAAGAACGGAAACAGCGTCATCAGCGCCAGATAGGCGAGGTTGCCGGCATGGATGAAGCCGTCGTTGTAGACGCCGATCGCGGACCGTTTGAGGATCTCGAACGCGTAGCTGCCGGGGCGCACCTTCGCGAACTGGCGATCGATCCGCCGGCGCGCGGCACCATGGTGCTTGCCCCGATCCTCGGGAGTCAGGGCTGGGGTATCGTTCACGCTGCTCAGACGCCCATCGCCCCTCTGGGGTTCCCGTCATGGTCCCAGCCCTCGACGAACCCGGTCAGCGCCGCATCGTCCTGCGGGATGTCGATCATCAGCGTCACCAGCTGGTCGCCGCGCCCGCCGGCCTTCTTGTGGAAGCCCTTGCCCTTCAGCCGCAACGTCTTGCCCGACGAGGTTCCCTTCGGGATCGTCAGCATCACCGGCTTCTCGACGGTCGGCGCGCGCACCGAGGCGCCGAGCACCGCCTCCTTCAGCGTGATCGGCAGCTCGATCCGGACATCGTCGCCATCGCGCTTGAAGAAGCGATGGGGCTGCACCTCGATCGAGACCAGCGCGTCGCCGGCGCCGCCCGCACCCGGCTCCCCCTTGCCGGTGAGCTTCATCTGGGTGCCGGTCTCGACGCCGGCGGGGAGCTTCAGGTCGATCGTCTTGCCGTCGCCGAGCGTCACGCGCTGCGGGCTCAGCGTCGCCGCGTCGATGAAGGGCACCTGCAACGTATAGTTGATCGTCGCGCCCTTGGCCTGCGGACGACGCCCGAAGCCGCTGGTGAAACCGCCGCCGCCCGGCGCGCCGCGCCCGCCGAACAGGCCTTCGAAGATGTCGCCCATGTCCGCATTGTCGCCGCCGAACTCGAATCCGCTGCTGTTGAATCCGCCACGTTGCGCACCCGCCGCGCCCGGCCGGCCGCCGCCATAGCCGAACGGCGCCGCGGGGTTGCCGTCGCCATCGATCTCGCCGCGGTCGAACCGCGCGCGCTTGTCCTTGTCGCTCAGCAGGTCGTACGCGTTGGTGACCTGGCTGAACCGCTCCGCCGTCTTGGGATTGTCCTTGTTGCGATCGGGATGAAGCTCCTTGGCGAGCTTGCGATACGCCTTCTTGATGTCGGCTTCGCTGGTGCCGCGAGCGACGCCGAGAATCTGGTAAGGATCGGCCATTGGGTCCCCGTTGGTGTGTTACCCGCCTATGTGGGGCAGGGTGCGCTGCAACGCAATCTCGGCGCTATGCGTCGGCCTCGACGAGCGGCGCGACGTCGACGCTGACGTCCATGCGCTGCGCACCCGAACCCAGCACCACGCCGTCGACCGGCGCGATCTCGGCATAATCGCGCCCTACCGACATCACGATGTGATCGCCTGCCATCCAGATCCCGTTGGTCGGATCGAGCCCGACCCAGCCGAGCACCGGCCCGCACCACAACAATACCCAGGCATGCGTCGCGTCCGCCCCGACCAGCCGTGCCGCCCCGGGCGGCGGAATGGTGCGGATGTAGCCGGACGCATAGGCGGCCGGCAGCCCGGCGGCGCGCAGCCCGGTGATCATGATCTGCGCGAAATCCTGGCACACGCCCTTGCGCTGCATGAACGCGTCGTGCGGCACGGTGTCGACCAGTGTCGCTGCACCGTCGAAGGTGAAAGTGCGCTGGATCCGCTGTGCCAGCGCCATCCCCGCCTCCAGCGCACCGCGGTCCGGCGCCAGATCGGGCGCGCACCAATCCGCGATGTCGCGGTCGAGCGGGATCAGCGGCGACGGGAACAGGTAATTGGCCGGGCCCGCCGCCGAGAGATCGCGGCTCGCGCGCGCCAGCGCCGCGATCTCCGCGAGCGTCGGATCGGTCGCGCTCGGCACCGGCACCAGCCGGTCGACCGCGATCCGCGCACGGCTGGAGATCGTCAGCGCGCGAACCGGCCGATCGACGACCAGCCGGGTGACGTTGGCGAGCCCCGCCTCGGCGCGCGCTGGTGCGGTCCGTCCGACGGGTTCGACCGTCAGCGAATACTCCTCGAGCGTCTGGCCGGGCCAATCGATCGGTTTCAGGCGGAGGTTGCAGCGCGCGAACTTGACGCTGGCGCCGTAGTCGAACCGCGTCACGTGGCAGATGTCGTAGATCATGCCAGTGTCAGCCCACCTTCGCGCAACGGCTCCGCACCCTGCAGGAAATAGCGTCGCGCGATCGCCTCCGACAGCGCACCGAGCCGTTGCTCGAACACGCCGAGTTCGTCGCTGTCGAGTTGCGCCGCGCTGGCGGTCGCCAGGATCGCTGCCAGCGCGGTCGCCTGCGCCTGTTGCGGCTCGGCCATGCCGTCGTCGTCGAGGACCGGCAGCTTGGCGAGATGCTTGGTGATCCGTTCGATCTGGTAGGCCAGGGAACGCGGATTGCTCGGATCCAGTGCGACCAGATCCAGCACCGGCACCCGCGCGATGCCCGTCAGGTAACGCTGCCGATAACTGATCTGGCTATCCGCGAGGTCGAGCAGGGTCGACAGGTCGTCCGCGGTTGCCCCGGCCATGCCGAACAGCCGCAACCCGCGCGCCATCGCGACGCCGCGTTCGATCCGCCGGCCCAGGTCGTGGAACCGCCACGCCGCGGTCCGCCCCATATGTTCCGCCGAGAGCCCGGCGATCGCGGCATAGCGGCGTTGCAGCGAACCCGCGCGGTCGAGCATGCCGCGATGCGTCGGGAACGGCGCTTCGAGCAGGCGCACCATGTCCGCCGACAGCCGGTCGCGCGAACCCTCGCCGATCCCGCGCGCCAGCCGGTTGATCGTCGCGATCGAATGCCAGCTCTCGTCCTCCATCGCGGTGCGCGCAAAGGCGGTGAGGTCGGCACGCCGCAACGAGCCGGGATGCGGCGCGGCGCCCGCCCCGGCGATCAGTCCGACGAGCTTGCCGACCGTCGCGGGCGCGAGCGCCGCGCCGCCATCGGCATCGATCGAGTTGCCGAGCATGACCCGGATCGCCGCCAGCAGCGCCTCGCCGCGCTCCAGATAGCGGCCGAGCCAGTAGAAATTGTCGGCCACGCGGCTCGGCAACGTCCCGGGATTACGCCGGATGTGGAGCGAATCGGTCGCCGGCAGCAGCGACACCGGCGCGACCGCATCGCTGCCGTGGACGCAGACATCGGCGGACCACAGGCCTTCGCCCATCACCGCGGCGCGAACGTCGGGATGTTCGCCGATCCGCGCGAAGCCGCCCGGCATCACGGTCCAGGCGCCGTTCTCGTCGCGCGCGGCGAACACCCGCAGGGTGAACGGCCTCGGCACCAGTGCGTCGCCGAGCACTACCGGCATCGTCGACAACCGGACGATCTCCTGCCCGACATAGTCCTGCGGCCGACGCTCGAGATCCGCGATCAGCGCGGCGCGTTGCTCGGCGCTCAGGTCGGCACCCGCGACCATCCGGTTGGCGGCGAGCCCCAGCGGCGCCGCACCGAAGGCGGGTCCGATCAGCAGCCGGTCGAGATCCTCGACGACCCGGTCGCGTTCCTTCGCCTCGCCGCACCACCACGTCGCGATATTGGGCAGATGCAGGCTTTCGCCGAGCAGGCGCGTCGCGAGCTGCGGCAGGAACGCGCCGAACGCGGGCGCCTCGAGCACCCCGACGCCGGGCGCATTGGCGAGCACGACGTTTCCCGCGGCATAGGCATCGATCAGCCCCGGCACACCGATGTGTGAATGCGTATCGAATGCCAGCGGATCGATCATCCGGGAGTCGACCCGGCGCCACAGTGCATCGACCCGCTTCAGCCCCGCGATCGTGCGGACATAGAGATTGTCCTCCAGCGCCGCGAGATCGGCGCCCTCGACGAGCAGGAAGCCGAGGTAGCGCGCCAGATGCGCCTGTTCGGGATAGCTCGGATTGAATCGGCCGGGGGTCATCAGCCCGATGCGCGGCTCGGTCCGGCGACACAGTGCGGCGATCCCGGCGCGGAACGCCGCGAAGAACGGCGCATGGCGCTGGATGTTGAGCCGCGCCTGCAACCCGCCCAGCGTGCGCCCGACCGCGAGCCGGTTCTCCAGCGCATAGCCCGCCCCCGCCGGGGTCCGCAGGTGATCCGCCAGCACCCGCCATTCGCCGGTGGGGCCGCGGCCCAGGTCGATCGCGATGAAGTTGAGATGCCGGCCGCCGGGCGGATCGAGACCGACCGTCGGCCGCAGGAAGAACGGGCTCCCGGTGACCAGCGCCGCCGGGATCATGCCGCGCTCGACGAGCCGGCCGGCACCGTACAGGTCGGCGATCACGCTTTCCATCAGCTCGGCACGCTGCACCACGCCGCGGGCGATCCCGGCCCATTCGTCGGAATCGATCAGCAGCGGCACCGGCGACACCGGCCAGGGACGCTCGTCGGCCTCGCCGATGATCCGGAATCCGGTGCCGATGTCGGCGGCATGCCGCTGGACCCGCTCGCGCGCATGGCCGAGATCGTCGGACGCGACCGCGGCGAGCTCCTCGAACATCGCCGACCAGCCCGCATCGGCGTCGGCGCAGAGGACGTCGTCGGGGGTCGCGCGCGCGCGATAATCCGCGATCCACCGCCCTGCGTGTGTCGCTGCGTCGAACAGGGGCGCGGGTTGCGTCGCCATCGCCTAACTGTCCTTCGTCCCTGAACCCCGCCGCGACGCTCTACGTTTACGTGCTGCTACGCAACATGAAATCGCCGGTCGTCAGGCGCGCTTTTTTGCCGCCGGCTTGCGGACCGCTGCTGCGGGCTCCTTTTTCGCTGCGGCCGGCTTCTTCGCCGCAGGCGCGGGCTTCGCAGCTGCCTTGGCGGGCGCGCCGCCGGGCTTCTCCATCGACTTCTTCAGCGCCGCCATCAGGTCGACGACGTTCGAGCCCGTCCGGCCGCCCCCCTCGTCCTTGTCCTCGACGATCTTGCGCCCCTTGGCCTTGCGCTTGCGCGCGACCAGGTCCTTCAGCGCATCGACATAGCGGTCGTGGAACACCGCCGGGTCGAACGCTGCGCTCTTCTTCTGGATCAGCGCCTCGGCGAGATCGAGCAGGTCGGCGTCGGGAACGTCGTCGGGGATCTCGCGGAAATAGCTCTGCGCCTTGTTGACCTCGTCGGCATAGCGCAGCGTCTCCAGTACCAGGCCGCGGCCGCACGGCTTCAGGCTGACGACATATTCGCGGCCACGCAGCGCGAGCTGGCCGAGCCCGACCTTCTTGGTCCGCTTCAGCGCCTCGCGCAGCACGATGAACGCTTCCTCCGCCAGATCGTCCGCAGGGACCACGAAATAGGGCTTTTCGTAATACAGCACGTCGATCTCGTGCGCGTCGACGAACTGGGTGAGCTCCAGCGTCTTTTTCGATTCGAGCTTCACCGCGTCGATCTCGTCCTGCTCCAGCAGCACGAACTCGCCCTTCTCGATCTCATAGCCCTTCATGATCTCGTCGGTGTCGACCGCCCCGATCCCGGTCACTACCTTTTCATAATGGATCGGCTTGCCGGTCGGTTCGTGGATCTGCTTGAACGAGATCGACGCCCCCGATTTGGTTGCCGAATAGATCTCGACCGGGATCGATACCAGCGCGAGCCGGATCTGTCCTTGCCAATAGGCGCGTGCGGGCATCGTCGGCGTGACCTTTCGTTGCGGAGGCGATTCAAATCCGCGACCGCGGGAGTCGTTCCCCGCTTAGGTGCATACGGTATTGAGGCTGCCTTCGCGCGCGCGGATTTTATGCTATGGGCGCGGCGATGGCCGACGATCCCTTCGTGCTGTTCGACGCCTGGCTCGCCGAAGCCGAGGCGAGCGAACCCAATGATCCCAACGCGATGGCGCTCGCTACCGCGGATCGGAACGGGCACCCCGCGGTACGCATGGTGCTGTTGAAGGGGCATGGCCGCGACGG
>DATLME010000012.1:0-2108 GCA_035537395.1 Sphingomonas sp.
CCCGGGCGGATCCAGGCGGTGTTCTTCGACATCGACGGCACGCTGGTCGACAGCAACGAGCACCATGTCACCGCGTGGGACGTCGCCTTTCGCGACGCCGGCCATGCGGTGGATCCTGCGGCAATCCGCGGCCAGATCGGCAAGGGCGGCGATCTGCTGGTACCCACCCTGCTTCCGGAGGTCGCCAAGAGCGAGATCGACGCATTGAGCGACGCACACGGCAAGGCGTTCAAGCGGCGGCATCTCGGCAGGATCACGCCGTTCGCGGAGGCGAGCGCGTTGCTGCGCCACACGCATCGCCGTGGCCAGCGCGTCGTGTTGGCGTCATCGGCGGATGGCAAGGAAGTCGCGCACTATATCAAGTTGCTCAAGGTGCGGGACATCGTCGACGCGACCACCAGCATCGACGATGTCGAGACCTCCAAGCCTGCCGGCGATATCTTCGCGGCGGCGCTCAAGAAGGTCCGGCTGGCGCCAGACGAGGTCATCGTCGTCGGGGACACGCCCTATGACGTCGAGGCCGCGATGAAGTGCGGCATCGATGCAATCGGGGTGCTCTCCGGCGGGTTCGATGAAGCGGTCCTCCGCGGGGCCGGCGCGGTGGCGGTGTACGACGACGTCGCGGCGTTGCTCGCAGATTATGCGCGCAGCCCACTCGCAGGCTAGATCGCATGCGTCCGTTTTGGTGGCAGGGTCGTTAACCGCCGATGATTCCAGACGAATGGCTGCCCGAAACCTATATCGTGGTGCTGACCGGGTTCGGGTTGCTGATCGCGCTCGTGACCTGGCTGCCGCTTGCGCTGAAGCGGCTGCCGCTGTCGCTCCCGATCGTCTGCATCGCGCTCGGCGCCGCCATCTTCTCGTTGCCGCCAGTCACGTTGCGCCCGCTGCCGATACTTTTTCCCGAGATCACCGAACGCTTTACCGAGTTCGTCGTGATCATCGCGCTGATGGGAGCGGGACTGAAGATCGATCGGATCTTCGGCTGGCGCGACTGGGGCGTGACGTGGCGGCTGCTCGCGATCACGATGCCGCTGGGCATCCTCGCGATCACCGTGCTGGTGGCATGGGCACTCGGCATGCCCTGGGCGATTGCGCTGCTGCTGGCCGCGAGCCTTGCGCCGACCGACCCGGTTCTGGCCGCCGACGTCCAGGTCGGGCCTCCCAAGAGCGGCGAAGAGGACGAGGTACGCTTCGGCCTGACCTCCGAGGCCGGGCTCAACGACGGTTTCGCGTTCCCCTTCGTGCATCTCGCGATCGCGCTCGCTGCGGCCGCGAGCACCAAGCCGGGCTGGTTCGTCGATTGGCTCGGTTATCGCGTGTTCTGGGAAATCGGCGCCGGCGTGGTGATGGGCTGGCTGATCGGCCGGCTGTTCGGTTGGCTGACGTTTCACGTACCCGCCGAAACCAAGCTGGCGAAGACCGGCGACGGGCTGATCGCGCTCGCCGCGACCTTCGTGTCCTACGGCGTCAGCGAGGTGATCCACAGCTATGGCTTCCTGGCGGTGTTCGTCACCGCGCTGAGCTTTCGCCACACGCATCGCGAACATGATTTCCAGCGCGACATGCACGACGTCACCGAACAGATCGAGCGGCTGGCGATGATGGTGCTGCTGCTGCTGTTCGGCGGCGCGCTGGTCAGCGGCCTGCTTGCGCCGGTTACCTGGGTCGACGTCGCGGTCGCACTCGTCATCCTCCTGATCATCCGCCCGATCACCGGGCTGATCGGACTGACCGGATCGAACGCGGACCGCAACGAGCGGCTGACACTCGCGTTCTTCGGGATCCGCGGCGTGGGATCGATCTATTACCTGGCCTACGGCATGAACGAGATCACCGGCGCCCCGGCCGAACGGCTCTGGGGGTTGCTGGGCGTCGTCGTCCTGCTGTCGATCCTGCTCCACGGACTGACCGTGACGCCAATCATGCGCTCGCTCGATCGCCAGCAAGGGCGTGATCCCGATCGCGAGGACGAGGTCGCCGTCGGCGCCTGAACCAAGAAAATGCTGCGGTGCAGCAACGTTTCCGCTATAAGGTTGTTGTTACTGGCAATGTCGATCGTTCTCGGCTGGAGGAACGACAGATGCGAATTTCCGAAACATTAGCGA
>DATLME010000013.1:0-2285 GCA_035537395.1 Sphingomonas sp.
AGACCGGCGCGTCGACCGCCACCAGCCCCTTGGCCTGCGCGGCATCCGCCACGCGCTTGGCGGTCGCGACGTCGATCGTCGAACAGTCGATCAGGATCGCGGTCGGCTGCGCATTGCCGAACACCGCATCGGCATAGACGCCTTCGACATGCTTGCCCGCGGGCAGCATCGTCACGATCGCCTCGGCACCTTCGATCGCCTCGGCTGCGCTGTCGGCGGCGAGGCACCCGGCCGCCTCGGCGCGCTTCAGCGCGTCGGCGGACAGGTCGAACGCGCGGACGTCATGCCCCTTCTTCGCGAGGTTGGCGGCCATCCCGCCGCCCATGTTGCCGAGCCCGATAAATGCGACGCGTGCCATTCAATCTCTCCAGTTCTTCTTTTTCGCGGGGCTATTGGCCCGTCCACTTCCCGGGGCGCTTCTCGACGAACGCCGCCATCCCTTCCTTCTGGTCCGCGGTCCCGAACAGCCCGTGGAACAGCCGCCGTTCGAACTGCACGCCCATCGCCAGCCCGGTCTCGAACGCGGCGTCGACCATTTCCTTGTTGGCGAGCACCGCGAGCGGCGCCATCGCCGCGATCGTCGCCGCGGTCTTCACCGCTTCCTCGACCAGTTCCGCAGCCGGCACCACCCGGCTGACGAGCCCGGCGCGCTCCGCCTCGGCCGCATCCATCATCCGTCCGGTCAGGCACATCTCCATCGCCTTGGCCTTGCCGACCGCGCGCGTCAGCCGCTGCGACCCGCCCATGCCGGGGGACACCGCGAGCTTGATCTCGGGCTGGCCGAATTTCGCGGTGTCGGCAGCGAGAATGAAGTCGCACATCATCGCCAGCTCGCACCCGCCACCGAGCGCATAGCCCGCGACGGCTGCGATCACCGGCTTGCGGGTCCGGGTGAAGCGATCATAGCCCGCGAAGAAGTCGCCCCCGTACATCGCGGCAAAGCCCTGCGACGACATTTCCTTGATGTCCGCCCCCGCCGCGAACGCCTTCTCGCTCCCCGTCAGCACCGCACAGCCCTGCGACGGATCCGCATCGAACGCCGCGAACGCCGCGAGCAGGTCGCTCAGGACCTGCGAGTTCAGCGCGTTGAGCGCTTGCGGCCGGTTGAGCGTCACCAGCGTCACCGCACCGCGCTGCTCGACGAGGATCGTTTCGTATTCGGCCATCATCTTCTCCCTCTGCGGCATCCCGGGCTCGACCCGAGACCCAGAGCCACAAGCGCAGCGCCGCTTGGCTCCGGGTCCCGGCATCCGCCGGAATGACGATTTATTTCAACCCGGCGTCCACGCCTCGTCGTCACTAAGCGGCGCGAAGATCTGGTCGATCACATGTTCGGTGACCCCCTCGGGCTCGGCCGGATCCCAGCGCGGCGCATTGTCCTTGTCGACGATCACCGCACGCACGCCTTCGAGGAAGTCGTGGCGCTGCACCACCCGGCTGCCGACCGCATATTCATGCGTCATCTCGTCGGCGAAGCTCGCCATCCCGGCGCCGTCTTTCAGCAGCCTGAGCGACACCTTCATCGTCTGCGGCGATTTGGTGCGCAGCGTCGCCAGCGTCTCGCGCGCGAACTCGCCCCCGTCGGCGGCAAGTGCTGCATAGACGTCCTCCAGCGTATCGCTCGCGAACAGCCGGTCGATCTCCTCCCGACGCTCGAGCAGCTTCGCGTCCGGCGGCGCCACCGCCATCGCGTCGAGCGTCGCCGCGATCTCCTGCGGCCCCGCTGCGATCCGCACCTTGGCCTCGTCGAGCGTGTCGCTCGCAAGATAATGCGTTGCCAACCCCAGCGCCCGGCACTCGCCACCATCGAGCCGGTACCCGGTCAGCGCGAGATATTGCCCGATCCGTCCCGGCAGCCGCGATAGGTACCAGCCCGCCCCGACATCCGGGAACAGGCCGATGCCGGTTTCGGGCATCGCCAGCTTGGTGTTTTCGGTCGCGATGCGGAAGCTGCACGGCAACGCAAGCCCGACGCCGCCGCCCATCGTGATCCCGTCCATCACCGCGACGGTCGGCTTGGCATAGGTGAACAGCCGGTGGTTCATCCGGTATTCGGTATGAAAGAACGCCCGCGCCTCGACCCCATCGCCAGCGCCCGATTCCGCCAGCATGCGGATGTCGCCACCGGCGCAGAACCCCCGCCCCTCGGCATGATCGACGATCACCGCCTCGACCGCGAGATCGTCGCGCCATCGGTCGAGCGCCTCGAGCACGCCGGCGCACATCGCTGTGGTCAGCGCGTGCAATGCCTTGGGCCGGTTCAACCGGATCCGGCCTACTTGCCC
>DATLME010000014.1:0-36014 GCA_035537395.1 Sphingomonas sp.
AGCGCCGCCTCCTCGCTCTCGGGACGCTCGGCAACCACCGCCGCGATCCGGCATGCCGCCGCGAACAGCGCCGCGGTCTTGGCGTTGATGATGTCGAGATAGCGATCCTCGCCGAGATCGACGCGACGTGCCGCAGTGAGCTGGTTGACCTCGCCCTCGGCGATCACCGCGCTGGCATTGGACAGGATCTTGAGCACCTTGAGCGATCCGTCCTCGACCATCAGCTCGAAGCTGCGGCTGAACAGGAAATCGCCGACCAGGACGCTCGCCGGATTGCCCCAGATGATGTTGGCGGTGCGCTTGCCGCGACGCAGGTCGGAGCCGTCGACCACGTCGTCGTGGAGCAGGGTCGCGGTGTGGATGAACTCGACCGCTGCCGCGAGGCGGTGATGGCGTGCGCCGGTGTAGCCGATCAGCCGTGCGCTCGCGAGCGTCAGCATCGGCCGCATCCGCTTGCCCCCGCCCGCGATAAGGTGCCCGGCAAGCTCGGGAATCAGCGGGATCTTCGATTGCATGCGATCGAGGATCACCGCGTTGACGCTGTTGAGGTCGCCCGTCACCAGCTGCAGCAGCGGCTCTAGCGAGGGCTGGCGTCCGGAGGCGTTGTCGATGCGGTGGATGGTGGCGCTCATCGCGCCGCCGCTCTGCCGCCTCCCTCCCGCGAAGGCAAGCCTTGCCGGACGCCGCGCTTGCCCGCATGGAGCATCCGCGAGCTGCCAGGGGGACGCGCCATCATGGTCGACGACGTGCTGCAAGGATATCGCAAGAGCATCGACAACATCGATGCAGCGCTGGTCCATCTGCTCGCCGAGCGCTTCAAGGTCACCCAGGCGGTCGGGCGGTACAAGGCGACCACCGGGCTCCCCGCCGCCGATCCCGGGCGCGAGGAACGCCAGATCCAGCGGCTGCGCAATCTAGCCGCGGAGGCCGAGCTCGATCCCGAGTTCAGCGAGAAATTCCTCCGCTTCATCATCGACGAGGTGATTCGCCATCACGATCAGCTGCGCGGCTGAGGTGACAGCGCTAGTTCAGCCGGTCGGGTCCAGGGAAATGCGATGATCGCAATTCTTCTCGCCGCGGCGGTGGCCGCGAGTTCGCCGGCGCCGTCGATCGACGGCGTCTGGCACAATCCCAGGAACAGCGTTGCGGTGCGCACCGGCGCCTGCGGGCAGCGGCTTTGCGGCTGGATCGTGCGCGCGAGCGACAAGGCGAAGGCCGACGCGAGGGCGCGCGGCGCGCCCGACCTGATCGGAACCGCGCTGCTCCGCAACTATCGCCGCAGCAGCCGCAACAAATTCGCCGGGCAGGTCTGGGTGCCCGACATGGGCCGCGCCTTCGGCTCGACGATCACCGTCGTCGATGCCGACACGCTGAGCGTGAAGGGGTGTCTGGTCGGCGGCTTCATCTGCAAGTCGCAGCTGTGGCGGCGCGACTGACCCGGTGGTAGGCGAGCGCGAATGAGCTTCCTGCTGGCAATCGAAGGCGCGGATGGCGCGGGCAAGGCGACCACCGCTGGCGAAGTCGTGCGCCTGCTCCGCGAGAAGGGTCGGACCGCGGAGGTGATCGCGTTCCCGCGCTACACCGATACGGTGGGCGGACACGTGCTGGGCGATTTTCTCGCCGGACGGTTGCCGCACGCCATGTCGCCGCGCGCCCTGGCGACGCTCTACGCGCTCGACCGGTTCGAGTCGCGCGAGCTGGTGCTCGAAACCGCGGCACGGTGCGATGTCGTGGTGTTCGATCGCTACATCGCTTCGAACATGGCGTATCAGGCCGCGAAGGTGGCCTCGTCCGAAGCCGAAGAGCTGATGCGGTGGATCGTCTCGATCGAGACGGCTCAGTTCGCGATGCCAGCGCCCGACCTGTCGATCTATCTCGATACGCCGCTCGACGTCGCCCGCGCACAGATCGCGCGCAAACAGCAGCGCAGTTATACCGAGCAGACCTATGACGCGCACGAGGCCGATGACGGGCTGCAGATGCGGGTGCGAGCGGCCTATGCGACTCTGGTAGAGAGTGATCTGCTCGGCGCGTGGCAACGGGTGACTACCGGGCGCGATGGCACGATGCGCGCGCCGGGAGAGATCGCCGCGGAGATCGTTGCGGCGTTGGGATCCAATTAGCCCAATACCTACCGTCACCCCGGACTTGTTCCGGTCCACCGTTTCGCCCACTCCTAAATGATAGTCGCCCGGCACGGTTGACCCCGTAACAAGTCCGGGGCGACGGCGTCGTCGGAACTACCGCCGGCGAGCAGCGGGCGCGTTCGCCGAGCGATGCTGGCGCGGACCACCCGGACCGCCGGCGCGCGAGCCGCCACGAGCCTGCTGCGGCGGCGGGCCATTCCCTGCGATCGCCTCGATCGCGACGCCGTCATCCTCGTCCGCGGAGCGCACGAACGCGGACATGAACCGGCTCGCGGTGCCGCGCGGGATTTCGAACTGGGTCTCGTTGGGGCCGATGCGGATCGCGCCGACCTCGTTCTTGGTGATGTGACCGCGGCGGCAGATCAGCGGCAGGATCCAGCGCGGATCGGCGTTCTGGCTGCGGCCGATGTTCATCCGGAACCACACCGTGTCCTCGAAGCCGCGGCGCGGCCCCTCGGTCCTCGTCTCGGCCGCATGCGGGGTGTCGCGGTCGATCATTTCCTCGGGCTCGGGAAGCGAGCCACGTGCCTGGCGAACCAGTGCGAGCGCGAGTTCCTCGGGGGTCTTCTCCGCCATCAGGCGCTGCGCCAGCGCGCGATCGATATCGTCCGACTCGACCGGTGCCAGCAGCGTCTCGAGCAGGCGCTCGCTATCCTGCGAGCGGATGTCGTCGGCACTCGGCACGGGCACCCATTCGAACGCGATCCGCGCACCGCGGAGCATGCCCTCGACCCGGCGACGCCGCGGATAGGGGACGATCAGGATCGCGGTGCCCTTCTTGCCCGCGCGCCCGGTCCGTCCCGAGCGATGCTGGAGCGTCTCGGCGTCGCGCGGCAGCTCGACATGGACGACGAGGCTGAGCGTCGGCAGATCGATCCCGCGCGCGGCGACGTCGGTCGCGACGCAGACCCGCGCACGGCGGTCACGCAGGGCCTGAAGCGCCTGGTTGCGCTCGGTCTGCGAATGCTCGCCCGACAGCGCGACCGCGCCGAACCCGCGCTCGACCAGCGAGGCGTGGAGATGGCGGACATTGTCGCGAGTCGCGCAAAACAGCATTGCCGTTTCGGCTTCGTGGAAGCGGAGCAGGTTGATCACCGCATTCTCGATGTCCGACGGAGACACCGCGATCGCCTGATAGGTGATGTCGCCGTGGCCGCGATCCTCGCCAACCGTCGAAATGCGCAGCGCGTCACGCTGGTACGCCTTGGCGAGCGCCGCGATCGGCCGCGGAATGGTCGCCGAGAACATCAGCGTACGGCGATCCTTCGGAGTCGCGTCGAGCAATGCCTCGAGCTCCTCGCGGAACCCCATGTCGAGCATCTCGTCGGCCTCGTCGAGCACCGCGACGCGGATCGCCGACAGGTCGAGCGCGCCGCGTTCGAGATGGTCGCGCAGCCGGCCGGGGGTGCCGACGACGATGTGCGTGCCGTGGCCGAGCGAGCGACGCTCTTTCGAGGCATCCATGCCGCCGACGCAGGTGCTGATCCGCGCACCCGACTTGCCGAACAGCCACATCAGCTCGCGGCTGACCTGGAGCGCGAGCTCGCGGGTCGGCGCGACGATCAGCGAGAGCGGCAGCCCCGGGGGCGGCATCGCGCCCTCGGTCATCAGCTCGTCGGCCATGGCAAGGCCAAAGGCGACGGTCTTGCCCGATCCGGTCTGCGCGGACACCAGCAGGTCGCGACCGCGCGCGCCCTCCTCGATGACCGAGGCCTGGACAGGCGTCATGGTGGTGTAGCCGCGCGCGGAAAGCGCTTCGGCGAGAAGCGGAGGCAGAGTTGAGAATGGCATGATCGTTTTAAATGGGCCTTTTGGGTCCAAACGGCAAGGTAGTTTCGACTCGAACACCGCCGGCTTCGTCACCTGGAACGGGCCCGGAGCGACATCGGTGTGGGCGATCAGCGCGCGGCGCGCGCGAGAATCGCCCGTGCCTGTTTGAGGTGAGGTGCGTCGATCATCCTGCCGTCAAGCTGGAGCGCGCCGCGGTCCGGCTGTGCGGCGAAGGCGTCGACGATGCGCTGGGCGGCCGCGACCGCCGCAGCGTCGGGGGTGAAGGCAGCGTTGATCGTCGCGACCTGCTTGGGGTGGATCGCCATCATCCCGGTAAACCCGTCGCGCGCGCCCCGCGCTGCATACGCAGCTAGTCCGTCGAGATCGTCGAGCGCGGGGTAGACCGTCTCGATCGCAGCGACATCGGCCGCATGCGCGGCGAACAGCGCCAGCGACCGTGCCATTTCGTAGGGCGCGGTGTAGCCGCCGCTCGGCTCACGACTGGTCGCGGCACCGATCGCGGCGGGGAGATCCTCGGCACCCCAGGTCAATCCACAAAGATCGCCTGCGACCTGCGCGTATTCGCCGAGCGCGAAGATCGCAGCAGGTGTCTCGGTCGCGATCGGCAGGATCGGTGGGCAATCCGCCCCCCACGCGCCGAGCAGCAGATCGATGTCGCGGACTCCTTCGGCCTTGGGGAGCATCAGCGCGTCGGCGCCCCGGGCTGCGGCGAGATCGGCGGCGAGATGGCCGGCATCGAGCGGGTTGATCCTGACCAACCGGATCACCGAGGCAGGCTTGGCGAGTTCGTCGACGACCGCGGCCCGTGCAGCGGCTTTCGCGGCGAGCGCCACCGAATCTTCGAGGTCGAGGATGATCGCGTCGGCGCCGCTGGCGGCGGCCTTGGCAAAACGCTCCGGGCGGTCGGCGGGAACGAACAGCAGCGATCGAAGCCTCATGTCGCGGCTTTGGTGAGCAACGCGGTGCGCAGGCACTCGCAGACGATCTCGTCGCGCTGGTTGATGAGCACGTGGCGGAAGGTCACCAGCCCCGCGGTCGGCCGCGACTTGCTGTCGCGCAGTGCCACGACTTCGGTTTCGGCACGCATCGTGTCGCCGATGAACACCGGATTGGGCATCACCAGCTTGTCGTAGCCGAGATTGGCGACGAGCGTGCCGAGCGTCGTGTCGCCCACCGAAAGCCCGACCATCAGCGCGAAGGTGAAGGTGCCGTTGACGAGAATACGCCCGAACTCGCTCCGCTTCGCAGCCTCGACATCGAGGTGCAGCGGTTGCGGATTGTGCGTCATCGTCGAGAAGAGCAGATTATCCGTCTCGGTGACGGTGCGGTGGATCTCGTGAACGATCCGCTCCCCCAACCGCCACTCGTCATAATGCCTGCCCGCCATCGCGTTCTCCTGCCGCTCGCCGAGCGCTTCGTTTCGCCGGATCGATCCCGCTCTGCCCGGTCACTTAACCCGCATTTCACCGGCGATGAAATCGAAGCGGATCCGCACCCATGCGCCGATCATCTTCTTGCCACCGATGCGCGGCGGCAGCACCCGAAACTGCCATGCCGCCTGCCGCAGCCCGCGCGCGAGGCCGGACCCGGGCGGCGATTCGCCGAGCGAGCGGCAATTGTCGACATGATAGTCGTCGATCGTGCGGCACGCGATCAGCGCCCAGCTTCCCGGCGGGCGGTTCGGCGGCAAGTAGAAATCGAGCTGCGAGGGCGTCGGTTCGACATACCATTCGGCATTGTACAGCCGCGCGCCGCCCGGGCCGGCGCCCGGCCCATAGGCCGAGCCGCTGTCCTTGCCGGCACTTGCACCGTCGGCGTCGCCGCCGCCATCGTCGCGATCGCCGGGCCGGGACGGCATCTTGGAGATATCCGCCGCCTCGAACAGGTCCATGCCGCCCGCCATCAATACCGGCGGTGGTGGTGGCGACGAAGGCGGCGCCGTGGCGGCAGGCGGCGACGCCCGGTCGGGCGCACGCGGCGCTGCTCCGCCGCTTGGCGTTTTCACCTTCGCGATCACCTTGTCGCGCGGCGACGGCGTCTCCGCCGCATCGCGATCGGGCAGCATCGTGAAGGTCGCCGGCGGGCGTGGGGCCGATCGCGGCGGCGGGGGCGCGGGCGCGAGCCGGAGCAGCAGCAACACGATCAGCAGATGCGCGCCGAGCGTGAGGGCCATGGCCGCCGCACGCCGCCGGGCCGAAGCGCGGTGGGGGTCCGACGAGGGCAGCGGGATCGCCGAACGCATGCGGCAGCCGCCTAGCCCCCGTCGACCCCGACCGCAACCGGAGCACTACGTAAGTGCGTCCTGGTCAGCCCCGCACGTCGGTCGCGTGGAGCAGGCCGCGAATGTTTTCCTTCACGCGTGCCAGCGTCTTCTCGGTAACCTTCAGGTCGCGCTCGGACACGCCCTCGAGCACCCGATCGTTGAGCTTGGTGCCGACCGTCTGCATCCGGCGGATCGTCTCGAAGCCTTTTTCGGTGATGAAGATGCGGCGGGCGCGGCGATCGCACGCATCGAGCCGGCGTTCGACATGCCCGCTTGCCTCGAGCCGGTCGATCAGGCCACCGATCGTGACCTTGCCGACGTCCATGTCGCGCGCGAGATCGACCTGCATCGTGCCGTTGTTGGTGTCGCGCGACAGATAGGCCAGCACCGACCATTGCGAACGGGTGATGCCGAGCGGCTTCATCTCGTCGTCGAACAGCGTACGCCGCATCCGCGACACGTCATGGACGAGGAACCCGAAACGGAACGGGATGGCACTGGGCTTGGCCGGCGGCTCGATGTCGAGGTCCGCGTCCGCAACCACCCGCTGAGTCATGCTGTCCATGTCGTTCCTGCCCATTCGCCGTTGAAGATGCCCCATCCTTAACGGTCTTTATAGGATACGCCATTCCGTCATAGTACGTAGGTAGTCGATTTTTTCCGACGGGGGACGATGCGCATGCTGTCGACGGTCGGTCTGCCGAAGGTGGCGAAACCCGCCAAGGTTCGGCGCGATACGCGCGCGAGATCCGCACGAGATCCGCGCAGGAGCTACGCGAGCCGTTGTTTATACAGGCAATTTCCACTTGGCACGCGCTTTGCGAAGGGCTGGGCAACCCGGCATCGTTGCCGGACGAGCAAAGGACCCTGCCGTGCCAACATCGTCGTCGCCGCTGTTCGATCGTCCCGACACCTTCTTCGGCGTGTGCGAGGGCCTTGGTCAGGATCTCGGCTTCAACCCGAATATTTTGCGGATAATGCTCGGCGTCGCGGTTCTGTGGAACCCCGCCGTGGTGCTGACCACCTATGTCGTGCTCGGTGCGGTGGTCGCGCTGTCGCGCTGGTGCTACCCGCCCCGTATCCAGCGCGACGTGGCGTAGGTCACGCCGCGGCGCGCGCCGCCAGCGACCGATAGGTGTTCTTCAACGTCACCTTGTCGATCTTCTCGGTCCCGAGCCGCGGCAACGCCGCGTCGGAGATCCAGATCCGCCGGGGGATCTTGAACGCGGCGATATGCGCTTCGAGGAAGTCGCACAGTGCCTCGGCGGTCAGCGCCTCGCCGTCGCGCGGATGCACCACCGCGCCCGGCACTTCGCCGAAGCGCTCGTCGGGCAACCCGAACACCGCCGCCTCGCCGACGGCGGGATGTTCGTACAACGCGGCTTCGACCTCGAGGCAGCTGATATTCTCGCCGCCACGGATGATGATGTCCTTCTTGCGATCGACGATGAACATGTAGCCGTCCTCGTCGAGATAGCCGATGTCGCCGGTGCGGAAATAACCGTCCGCGGTGAAAGCCGCCGCGGTTGCCTCGGGCCGGTTCCAATATTCGACGAAGTTGCAGATCGAGCGCAGGCATACTTCGCCGCGAGTGCCAGCGGGAAGCTTGCGGCCGTCGTCGTCGAGGATCGCGAGATCGACCAGCGGTGCCGACGGACGCCCGGCGGAATTCGGCTTGGCGAGATAGTTGCTGCGCCAGTTGCCGGTGCCGACGCCGTTGGTCTCGGTCAGGCCGTAGCCGATCAGCGGCGCGCCCTTGCCGTCGGGGGTGCCGAGCTCGGCCTCGATCCGGCGGACATGCTCCTCGGGGCGCGGCGCGCCACCGGCGGCGAAGTCGGTGACGCTCGACAGGTCGTAGTTCGCGCGTTCGGGATGGGTGAGGATCTCGAAGCTCATCAGCGGCACTCCGACGAAATAGGTCACGCCTTCGGCCTCGATCAGCCGCATCGCTTCCTTGGCGTCCCATTTCGGCATGAGCACGAGCTTGCGGCCCATCGCGAAGCTTTGCAGGAAGACGGGCACCTCGGCGGTGACGTGGAACAGCGGCACGGTAAGCAGGGTCGACGGCTGCCCCTCGGGTGGGTTGCCGTCCTGGGTCGCGAGGCCGAGCATCATCATCGCCTGGGCGAGATAGTTGAAGATCGCCTGGACGATCCCGCGATGATCGGCGAGCGCACCCTTGGACTGGCCGGTGGATCCCGATGTGAACAGGATCGTAGCGTGATCGAGCGTGCCGACGGTCGGCAGCGTCGCCTCGGCGTCCCCGGGCCCGACGATCGGCGCCAGCGCGGTCGCGAGCGGCGGGGTGTCGTCGATCACCACGACCGTTGCGGCAAGATCCGGGATCGCGGCGAGGCGCTTGGCACGGGGCGGGTCGGCGAACACCAGGGTGCAGTCGACCTCGCCGATCGCGGCGGCGAGCTCCTCGGGCTGCCACCAGCCGTTGAGCAGCGTCGCCACCCCGCCCGCCATGACGATGCCCATGTAGAGCGCGATCCACGATGGCGAGTTGCGCATCGCGATTCCGATCCGGTCGCCAGCCGCAATGCCGTGGGTCGCGATCAGCGCGCGCGCGACCTGGACGGCCGCGGCATGGACCTCGGCGAAGGTGAGCCGCTCCTCGCCCGCGACCAGGAAGGTCGCATCACGATGCTGTTCGCAATAATGCGCGAAATACGCCGGGAGCGAGGGCGGCGCCGCGGCGATCATCGGCAAGGTGAGCCCGAACCGCTCGGCCGAGCCAAGCGCGAGCATGCCGCCCTCCCCCGTCAGCGCCGCCATCGTCGCGTCCATCCGCCGATCGAGTTCGGTCCGCATCGCTCTCTCCGCTTGGTCTTGTGCCTTTGCGTCTTTATGCAGGCGCCAAAGCCCAGGGGGAAGCCTTGATCCTATCGTTACTCGCGGCCGCCACGGGCGATCCGATCCGCTTCGCCGATCTCGGCCTTCGCCCGGAGGTGTTCACGCTCGGCTTCTTCACGCTGCGCTGGTACAGCCTCGCCTATATCGCGGGGATCCTGCTCGGCTGGTGGTATCTGCTGAAGCTGATCGCGCAGCCGGGGGCGCCGATGGCACGCCGGCATGCCGACGATCTGGTATTCTACGCGACGCTCGGCATCATCCTCGGCGGGCGGATCGGCTATGTGCTGTTCTACGCGCCCGACATGTTGCTGCATCCGTTGCGCGTGCTGCGCCTGTGGGACGGCGGCATGTCGTTCCATGGCGGGGTGATCGGGACCTCGCTCGGGCTCATCCTGTTCGCGCGCAAGCACAAGCTCGATTGGCTCCGGGTCCACGATTATATCGCCTGCTGCGTACCGTTCGGGCTGTTCTTCGGGCGGCTCGCGAACTTCGTCAACGGCGAGCTCTGGGGCAAGCCGACCACCGTCGCCTGGGGCATCGTGTTCGACCGCACCGTGCCGTTCGGCGTCGCCGAACCTGCGCGTCACCCGAGCCAACTCTACGAGGCGGGGCTCGAGGGATTATTGTTGTTTGCGATCCTCTGGTTCGCATTCTGGCGCACCAAGGCGCGCTATGATCCGGGCAAGCTCGTCGGGCTGTTCATCCTCGGCTATGGCGTCGCGCGCTTCGTGGTCGAATTCTTCCGCGAGCCGGATTCGCAACTCCGCGCCTTCGCCGAACAGACCGGGCTGCACATGGGCCAGTGGCTGTGCGTCCCGATGATCGCCGGCGGCGTTTACCTGATCGCGACCTCCGCAAAGCGGCGGACGCGGGTCGAATCGATCGCCGGGCAGGAGAGCGTGGCCTAGGCTCCGGAGCGTGGAATTCTCCCGTCATGCCGGACTTGCTCCGGCATCCACGGTCCATCGACGCGCTCGGTAGCGCGGAGCGGTGGATCCCGGAACAAGTCCGGGGTGACGGCCAGGTTCGTTGGCGCCGCCCTAACCTTCACGAAGTTTGTAGGATGACCGAAGACCCTTCCTTCCCCCTTCCCCTCGCCGATCGGCTCGCCAGCGCGATGACGGTGGCGGGGCCGATGTCGGTGGCGCAGTTCATGGCGGCGGCGAACGCGCATTATTACGCGAGCCGCGATCCGCTCGGCGCGGCCGGTGATTTCGTCACCGCGCCCGAGATCAGCCAGATGTTCGGCGAGCTTGTCGGGCTGTGGTGCGCAGACCTGTGGGACCGCGCAGGGCGTCCGGCGGTGGCCTGGGTCGAACTCGGCCCCGGGCGTGGCACACTCGCCGCCGACGCGCTGCGCGCGATGGCCAAGGCCGGGCTGACGCCGGCGGTTCATTTCGTCGAGACCAGTCCGACCTTGCGCGCCGCACAGGCGGACCGGGTGCCCGAGGCAGTCTGGCACGACGGTGTCGATACCCTGCCCGGCGACGTCGCGCTGATCGTCATCGCCAACGAATTCTTCGACGCCCTGCCGATCCGGCAGCTGATCCGGCGCGACGACTGGCACGAGCGGCTGGTCGCGTGCCAGCACACGCTGTTCCTGCCGATCGCGGGCAAGCCGATCCCGGCCGAGATCGTCCCCGAGCGGTTTCGCGACGCGCCTCGCGGCTCGATCATCGAGGCATCTCCGGACGCGGTCGCGATCGCGCGGATGCTGGGACGGCGGATCGCGGCACAGGGCGGGGCGATGCTCGCGATCGACTATGGGTATGAGGGACCGACGCTGGGAGAGACCCTGCAGGCGGTCCGCGGCCACGCCTTTGCCAATCCGTTCGCGGATCCGGGCGAACATGATCTGAGCGCGCATGTCGATTTCGCGACGCTCGCGGCCGCGGCGCAGGCCGAGGGTGCGGTAGCATGGGGGCCGATCGCGCAACGCGACCTGCTCGGCGCGCTCGGGATCGATGCGCGAACTTCGGCGCTGGCGCGCGCCGCGCCCGATCGTGCGGAAGCGCTTGTGCGTGATCGCGCGCGCCTGATGGAGGAGATGGGAACCTTGTTCCGTGCACTGGCGATAACCGCACCCGCCTGGCCCGCGCCGGCGGCATTCGCATGATCAGTTACCGCGACGCGACCGGCGACGACGCGGCGCTGCTCTCGGCGCTGAGCCGTCGCAGCTTCGGCGAGACCTTCGGATATCTCTATCACCCCGACGATCTCGCGGCATTTCTCGCCCGGCTCGACGAGGCGGCCTGGGCGGGCGAGCTCGCCGATCCGCAGCTGCGGGTGCGGATCGCGGAGGACGACGGCACCGCCGCGGGGTTCGCCAAGCTCGGTCCGCCCTCGCTGCCGTTCGAACCGCGCGGCGTCTCGGCAGAACTGCGTCAGCTCTATGTCCTCGCGCCATGGCACGGGAGCGAGGTTGCGCGGACGCTGATGGAATGGGTGATCGCGTCGGCGCGCGCCGCGGGCGCCGCCGACCTGTATTTGTCGGTGTTCGTCGACAACCCGCGCGCCCGCCGCTTCTACGAACGCTACGGGTTCGAACGGGTCGGCACCTACGCCTTCATGGTCGGCAACCATCAGGACGAAGACGACGTCATGAGGCTGGCACTGTGACGGTCGAGGTGATCCGTGCCCGTGCCCTCGCAGGAATCGCGCACGGTTTCCTCGGCCGCCGTGGCGGCGTGTCGCGCGGGGCGCTCGCCGGGCTGAATGTCGGGCTCGGCTCGGAAGACGATCCCGTCGCCATCGCCGAAAACCGGCGGCTGGCGGTCGCCGCGGTGCTGCCGGGCGCACGCCTCGCGACGCTTTACCAGGTCCACTCGGCGGAGGCGGTGACGATCGTGGACGTGGGCGACGACGCGGCACGTCCCCATGCCGACGCGCTGGTCACCGATCGGCCGGGAATCGTGCTCGGCATCCTCACCGCCGATTGCGCGCCGGTGCTGCTCGCCGACGCCGCTGCGGGGGTCGTCGGGGCAGCGCATGCGGGCTGGAAGGGCGCGCTGCACGGCGTCACCGACGCCGCGATCGTCGCGATGGAAGCGCTCGGTGCGCGTCGGGACCGGATCGTCGCCGCGATCGGCCCGTGCATCGCGCGTGCCAGCTACGAGGTGGACGCCGCCTTCGCGGCGCGCTTCACTGCGGCCGATCCCGCGAACGAACGCTTCCTTGCCGACGGCCGCGCGGCACACCACCAGTTCGATCTCGAAGCCTATGTCGCGCATCGGCTCGCGGCTGCGGGGGTCGACCGCGTCGAAGCGCTTGGGTTGGACACTTATGCCGACGAGGCGCGCTTCTACAGCTATCGGCGGGCGACGCATCGCGGCGAGCCCGTTTACGGGCGGCAGATCGCCATGATCGGCGTGGAATAGTTTCCCCCGAGACTATCTCGCGCCTATGATCGCACCGAGATCAGGAGAGTTTTCGCATGTCCGACCCGACCGCCCCCGCCGCGCCTACCGAAGCCAGCATGACCGGCGTCGAAGCCCGCGTTTCGCCGAAGCCGCATGTCGACGAGATCGGCGGGCGCAAGCTGAAGCCGTCCACGTTGATGATGGGGCACGGCTATGATCCGGCGCTGTCCGAAGGCTCGCTGAAGCCACCGATCTTCCTGACGTCGACCTTCGTGTTTCCCAATGCGGCAGCGGGCAAGCGGCATTTCGAGGGCGTGACCGGCAAGCGTCCCGGCGGCGCCGAGGGCCTCGTCTATTCGCGCTTCAACGGCCCCAACCAGGAGATTCTCGAGGATCGCCTCGGCGTCTGGGAAGAGGCCGAGGATGCGCTCGCCTTCTCGAGCGGCATGTCCGCGATCGCGACGCTGTTCCTCGCGATGGTCAAACCCGGCGATACCATCGTACATTCGGGCCCGCTCTATGCCGCGACCGAGACGCTGATCGGTCGCGTGCTCGGCAAGTTCGGGGTCAAGTGGCTCGATTTCCCCGCCGGCGCGACCCGCGAGGAGATCGATGCGGTGATGACCGAGGCCGCGACGGGCAACGTCGCGCTGATCTATCTCGAGAGCCCCGCCAACCCGACCAATGCGCTGGTCGACGTCCAGGCGGTCGCCGCGAGCCGCGACGCGATCTTCGCCGATCACGCCGAAAAGCCGCCGATCGCGATCGACAACACCTTTCTCGGCCCGCTGTGGCACCAGCCGCTCAAGCACGGTGCCGACATCGTCGTCTATTCGCTGACCAAATATGCCGGTGGGCATTCGGATCTGGTCGCGGGCGGGGTGCTCGGCTCGAAGGAGCACATCAACATCATCCGCTCGATGCGCAACACGATCGGGACGATCACCGACCCCAACACCGCGTGGATGCTGCTGCGCAGCCTCGAAACGCTCGAGCTGCGGATGAGCCGCGCGGGCGAGAATGCGGTGAAGGTGTGCGGCTATCTGCGCAATCATCCGAAGGTCGAACGCGTCGCCTATCTCGGCTTTCTCGAGGACGAGCCCGGCATGGAGCGGCAGGCTGACATCTATCGCCGGCATTGCACCGGCGGCGGATCGACCTTCTCGCTGTACCTGAAGGGCGGCGAGCGCGAGAGCTTCGCGTTCCTCGATGCGCTGAAGATCGCCAAGCTGGCGGTCAGCCTCGGCGGGACCGAGACGCTCGCGAGCCATCCCGCGGGCATGACGCATCTGTCGGTGCCCGATGCGCGCAAGCAGGCGCTGGGGATCACCGACAATCTGGTGCGGATCTCGATCGGGGTCGAGGACGCCGACGACCTGATCGCCGACTTCACCCAGGCGTTGGAAGCGATCTGATCACGTTTTAACTGGCCATCTCCGCCATGCCGGACTTGTTCCGGCATCCACCGGCCCGCACGGTCATCAGACCTTGGAGGCGTGGCCCGGTGGACCCCGGAACAAGCCCGGGGTGGCGAGCGTGGGTCAGTCGTTCGGGGCGGACCGGCCGGGGTACGGGACTTGCCCGACCAAGGCTTAGCGGCGATGACACCCCGATGACCGATCACGACTTCATCGCCGGGCTCCCCAAGGCCGAGCTCCACCTCCACATCGAAGGCAGCCTCGAACCCGAGCTGATGTTCGAACTCGCGCGGCGCAACGATATCGCGATCCCCTTCGCGAGCGTCGACGAGGTCCGTGCGGCGTACAGCTTCTCCAGGCTCCAGGACTTTCTCGACATCTACTACAAGGGTGCCGACGTGCTGCGCACCGAGGCGGATTTCCACGACCTGGCGGTTGCCTATTTCGATCGCGCCGCGGCCGACGGGGTCGTCCATGCCGAGATCATGTTCGATCCGCAGACCCACACGGCGCGCGGCGTGAGCTTCGACACCGTGATCGCGGGGTTGCTGTCGGGAATGGCGGCGGCCGAGGCCACGCACGGGCTCACGTCGCGGCTGATCCTCTGCTTCCTGCGCCATCTGGACGAGCAGGACGCGTTCGCAACGCTTGAGATGGCACGCCCGTGGGTCGACCGGATCACCGCCGTGGGACTCGACTCCTCGGAACTCGGCCACCCGCCCGAAAAGTTCGCTCGGGTCTTCGCCGCCGCGCACGAACTCGGGTTGCGCCGCGTCGCGCATGCGGGCGAGGAAGGGCCACCCGACTATGTCTACCAGGCGCTCGACCTGCTCGGCGTCGACCGGCTCGATCATGGCAATCGTAGTCTCGAGGATCCCGTGCTCGTCGCCCGGCTCGCGCGCACCGGCATGACGCTGACGGTTTGCCCCTTGTCCAATCTCAAGCTCTGCGTCGTCGACGACATGGCCGATCACCCGATCGACCGGATGCTGCGCGAGGGACTGCGCGCGACGATCAACTCGGACGATCCGGCTTATTTCGGCGGCTATATCGCGGACAATTACCGCGCGGCAGCGAATGCGCGCGGGCTCGACCGGCGCGATCTGGCGATGCTCGCGCGCAACAGCTTTCTCGGCTCGTTCCTCCCCGACGATGCCGTCGCCGCGCATCTCGCGCGGCTCGACGCCTATTGCGCGGCGCCGTGATGCCGGTGTTCAGCGCGATCTCGCAGGAGGATTTCGTCGGAGCGATCCACGCGATCGCCGCGCAACTCGCAGACGAGGCATGGAAGCCCGATTTCATCATCGGGGTCGGGCGCGGCGGACTGACCCCTGCGGTGTTCCTCAGCCACGCTACCGGCCTGCCGATGCTGTCGGTCGATTATTCGAGCCAGGTGAAGGACTTCGCCGACGAGCCGCTGGTCAAGCTGGCGGCACGGACCCGTGCGGGCGAGCGGCTGCTGTTCCTCGACGACATCAACGATTCGGGGCGCACCATCACCCATCTGCGCCGCGCACTCGCCGCGGCCGATGCCGTGCCGGGCAGCATCCGCTTCGCGACGCTGATCGACAATGCCAGCTCGGCCGAGCGCGTCGACTATCGCGCCCGCATCATCGACCGCGCGGTCACCAAGGACTGGTTCGTCTTCCCGTGGGAAGCCGTGGCGCCTCAGGCGTCGCTCGAAGACGATGCCGCCGCAGTGCCGACGCGGATCGCGTAGTGAGAGCGCTCGTCGTCATCCCCGGCCTCAACCGTCATGCCGGACTTGTTCCGGCATCCACGTTTGGCGCCACCTGACGGATTGGGGCACCGTGGACCGCGGAACAAGTCCTGGGTGACGGCCGGCTTGGGCGTGCGCTCGCCCCCTCCTCCACGCTGACGTAACGCCGGTCAGCCGTCGCTCGCCCGTTCGATATCCGCACCGACCGCCTGGAGCTTTTCCTCGAGCCGCTCGTAACCCCGATCGAGGTGGTAGACCCGGCTCACCTGGGTTTCGCCCTCCGCCGCGAGGCCGGCGAGGATCAGGCTCATCGACGCGCGCAGATCGGTCGCCATCACCTGCGCGCCGACCATGCGCTCGACCCCGCGCACCACCGCCGTCCGTCCGCGGACCTGGATGTCGGCCCCCATCCGCGCGAGTTCGGGGACGTGCATGTAGCGGTTCTCGAAGATCGTCTCGGTAAGCACGCTGGCGCCGTCCGCCATGCACAGCATCGCCATGAACTGCGCCTGCATGTCGGTCGCGAACCCCGGATAGGGCGCGGTCGAGAGCGTCAGCGGGCGGAGCCGCCCGTCGGCGCTGACCTGAATGCCGCCTTGCGTCTCGGTGACCGTCACCCCTGCTTCCTCGAGCGCACCGATCGTCGCGCGCATGTCCGCGGCCGTCACGCCAAGCAGCTCGAGGCTGCCCCCGGTGATCGCCGCGGCACAGGCATAGCTGCCCGCCTCGATCCGGTCGGGCATCACCGCATAGGTGGCGCCGTGGAGCCGGTCGACGCCCTCGATCTCGAGTCGTTCGGTGCCGATCCCGTCGATATGCGCGCCCATCGCGACCAGGCAGTTGCACAGGTCGACGATCTCGGGCTCGCGGGCGGCATTCTCGATTACCGAGGTACCGCGCGCGGTCACCGCCGCCATGACGACGTTCTCGGTCGCGCCGACCGATACGATAGGAAAGCTGAAGCGACCGCCGGCGAGGCGTCCGCCGGGTGCCGACGCGCGGACATAGCCGGCCGCCATCTCGATCTCCGCGCCGATCGCCTCGAGCGCCTTCAAATGGAGGTCGATCGGACGGTTGCCGATCGCGCAGCCACCCGGCAGCGAGACCGTTGCCTCGCCCGCGCGCGCCAGGATCGGGCCGAGGACGAGGATCGACGCGCGCATCTTGCGGACGATGTCGTACGGCGCCTCGGTCGAGGTCAGCTTGCCCGCGCGAATCGTCATGACGCGGCCGAAATCCTCGGGACGCGTGCCCTCGATCGAGGTCGACGCGCCGAGCTGGTTGAGCAGATGCCCGAACCCGTCGACATCGGCGAGCCGTGGCAGGTTGCGCAGCGTCACGGGTTCGTCGGTCAGCAGTGCGCAAGGCATCAGCGTCAGCGCGGCGTTCTTCGCGCCGGAAATGGGCAAACGCCCCGACAGGCGATTACCGCCACGGATGAGGATACGGTCCATCGCGGCGGTCTAACGTCCATGTCCGTCGGCGCAAGGGCGGCCGCGCCTAACACCGGCTCTGGTCGGCTTAATGGCGGCGAATGCATTGCTCTGCTCGGCAAGCGGCGCGAGCTGGCCGGAGGTCATGTCGATCGCTTGGACCGCAAGCTCGAATCAGCGCTGGCGCGTGGTCACGCCTTTTCGAGCGTGCACTGCAACGGATGTTGATTCTGCCGCGCGAAATCGGTGACCTGCGACACCTTGGTCTCCGCGACCTCGTAGCTGAACACGCCGCAGACCCCGACACCCTTCTGATGGACGTGGAGCATCACCCGCGTGGCGGCCTCCATGTCCATCCGGAAGAAGCGCTGGAGGCACAGCACGACGAACTCCATCGGCGTATAATCGTCGTTGAGCATCAGCACGCGGTACGGGGTGGGCTGCTTGGTCCGCGTCCGCGTCTTGGTCGCGATCCCGGTGCCGGCATCGTTCCCGGCATCGTCGGCGCCGCCATCGTCGCGTCGCTCGGCCATGTCTGTTGGGATGATCTGCATATCGGTTCCGAAAATATGGCATCCCGCCGGTCGGGGGCAAGGCCCAAGACATTGTAAAAGGTCAAGCCGACGCGAAAAGGGCGACCGCATCGCTGCGGCCGCCCTTTTTGTACGATGTAACCGTCGCGATTATGCGGCGATCTTCACCTTCTCGGCGGCGATCGCGACGCGGTTCGAGATCGGCTGCGCAACCTCGCCCGCGAGCTTCAGCATCGCTTCGGTCGAACGCGAGGTCTCGGCGACCATCATGTCGAACGCGCTGCGGACATAGTCCGACTGGAGCTTCATGAACTCGGTCGGCGACTTCACCGACGCCATCGTCTTGACCGCTGCCGAAGCCTCTTCGAACGACTTCTTGGCATAGGCGGCGGCGTCCTGGCCGAGCGTCTCGATGCCCTTGGCGGCGATCTTCGACGATTCGACGAGCGCCTCGATGTTGCCCTTCGAGAAGCTGTTCATTTCGTCGAACATCTTCTGGCTCTTCTCCATCGCGCCCTTGGCGTGATCGGTCGAGAACATGGCCTGTGCCTTGTCGGTCATGCTGGTGATGGTATCCATGGTGACATCCTTTGCTGCAGAAATCGCGCTTGGCGCGGTAGGGGTCGCGCTCGGCGCGCTGGGAGTCGCGCTCGCCGCGACTGGAGTTTGGATCTCCACGGGCGCAGGCGCCGTCGTGGCTGCCGGCTTCTCGACGACCGGCTTGGGTGCCGGTACGACCGGCTTGAACTTGGCTTGCGCCGCGGGCTTCACGACCGGCTTCGCCGCGGCGACCGACTTGGTCGATGCGGGTGTCGCCGCAAGCGCGGGCGGAATGGCCGCTGGCGACTTCACGACTTGAGCCAGCTTCGCGGCAGCGGCCGAGGTCGCGACATCGACCGCGGCGGCTGCCGACTTGGCCGACGACTTGTCGCTTGTCTTCGGCTTGGCAGCTACGTCGGTCATTAGTGCGTCTCCAGCATCATGCTGCGATGCACAATAGTCGAACCGCCAGCCCGTTGCAAGCACTTTTGGTGCACTGCAGCATACACGGGTTTAGTGTGCCGTATCCGTGGCTTAGCGTGCCTTCACATAGCTGCCGGGCGCGTCCTCGATCGCGGCCAGCGTGCCCGCGCCGGGGATACGCGCGCCGTCGGCAGGCACCACCGACGCATCGTGATCGCGCAGCCACTGCACCCAGTCCGGCCACCAGCTGCCCTTGGTTTCGGTCGCTCCTGCCACGAACTCGTCGAGCGTGGTGACCGGCGCCGGATTGGTCCAATATTGATATTTGCCGGCTGCGGGCGGATTGACGACCCCTGCGATGTGACCCGACCCTGCGAGGACGAAGCGGAGCGGGCCCTTGAACAGATGCGTGATCCGCCACACGCTTTCTGCCGGCGCAATATGATCCTCCCGTCCCGCCTGGACGTAGCTCGGGGTGGCAACGGTGGAGAGGTCGATCGGGGTGCCGGCGATCGACAAGGCGCCTGGCTCGACCAGACGATTGTCGCGGTACAGATCGGTCAGGTACGACGAATGCCATTTCGACGGCAGGTTGGTGGTGTCGCCGTTCCAATGCAGCAGGTCGAACGGCGTATAGTCGGCGCCGAGCAGGTAGTTGTTGGTGACATAGTTCCAGATCAGGTCGCGCCCGCGCAGCAGGTTGAACGTCGCCGCCATGTAGCGCCCGTCGAGGAACCCGTCAGGTGACAGGGTTTCGATCATCTTGAGCTGCTCGTCGGTGACGAAATGCTGCAACTCGCCGGCAGTCGAAAAATCCACCTGTGCGGTGAAGAAGGTCGCGCTCGCCGCCTTGTCGGCTTCGCCCCTTGCAGTCAGCAGCGCCAGCGTCGCCGCGAGCGTCGTACCCGCCACGCAATAACCGATGGTATGCACCGCCGGCACGTCGAGCAACGCGCGGATCGTGTCGACCGCCTCGACTTGTGCGGTGACGTAATCGTCCCACACGATGTCCTTCATCGTCGCATCGGCCGAGCGCCACGACACCATGAAGACGGTGATCCCCTGTTCGACGCACCAGCGGATGAAGCTCTTCTCCGGCGTCAGGTCGAGGATGTAGAAGCGATTGATCCAGGGTGGGAAGATCACCAGCGGGATCGACAGCACCGTTTCGGTCGTCGGCGTGTACTGGATCAGCTCGTAGAGATCGGTGCGCTTCACGACCTTGCCCGGGGTCATGGCCAGGTTGCGCCCGACCTCGAAGGCGTTGGGATCGGTGTGCGTCAGCTGGCCCTTGCCGATATCGGCAAGCATGTTCTGCAGGCCTTTCAACAGGCTTTCGCCCTTGGTCTCCACCGCGCGCGCCATCACCTCGGGATTGGTGAGCGCGAAGTTGCTCGGGCTCATCGCGTCGACGAAACCCTTGGCGGCAAAGCGCAGCGACTCCTTCTGCTTGGGGTCGACGCCGTCGAGCGCCTCGACGCTGCGCAGCAGATGGTCGGAGATCAGCAGATAGCTTTGCCGGGTAAGGTCGAACACCGGATTGTCGCGCCAGGCGGCCGCCTTGAAGCGCTTGTCGCGGGCGTGTGCCGCCGGCTCCTCGACCGGCTCCGCTTTCGAAGGATCGAGGAAGCGCTGCCACAGCGACATGCTGTCGGTCCAGAAGTCGCGCGTCCGTTCGACCGTCGCCGGATCGTTGATACCCGGGACCACGGGCAGGCCGCTCGCACTCATCGCGGCGAGCCCCTGCTCCATCATCATCTGCTGCGCACGGCCCATCACCCAGGTCCAGTGCTGGAGTTCGCCCAGCGTCGGCGGCGGGACGGAATTTTCGGGCTCGGCCATGGCATCCTCTCGCGTTTCGTGGACCTTAGCAGCAGCGCGGAGACGGTCCAGTCGCACCCCTATAAGGTCCGCCACCCCGGACTTGTTCCGAAGTTCCACCGCGGCGAGGCCCCCATGGCGGCGATCCGGCGAGGTGGTGGTTTATAGCGTTTCGGCGTCCGCAGGATTCGCCTATGGTTCCTCCTCCGCTCACCGAAGGGATCGACCCCTCGCCATGTCCGACGACTTTTACCGCATCCGTCGCCTGCCGCCCTATGTCATCGCCGAAGTCAACGCGATGCGGGCGGGCGCGCGCGCGAGCGGCGAGGACATCATCGATCTCGGCATGGGTAATCCCGACCTGCCGCCCCCGCCACATGTCATCGAGAAACTGGTCGAGGTCGCGCGCAAGCCCGATGCGCACGGCTATTCGCAGTCGAAGGGCATCCCCGGTCTCCGCCGCGCCCAGGCCAATTATTACGGCCGCCGCTTCGGGGTCGATCTCGATCCGGAAACCGAGGTCGTCGTCACGATGGGGTCGAAGGAGGGGCTGGCGAGCCTCGCCACCGCGATCACCGCCCCCGGTGATGTCGTGCTGGCACCCAACCCGAGCTACCCGATCCACACCTTCGGCTTCATCATCGCCGGCGCGACGATCCGCGCGGTCCCGACGACCCCGGACGACGCCTATTTCGAGAGCCTCGAACGCGCGATGGCGTTCACCGTGCCGCGACCATCCATCCTGGTGGTCAACTATCCGTCGAACCCGACCGCGGAGGCGGTCGATCTCGCCTTCTACGAGCGGCTGGTCGCCTGGGCGCGCGAGAACAAGGTCTGGATCATCTCCGACCTCGCCTATTCGGAGCTCTATTACGACGGCAATCCGACGCCCTCGATCCTCCAGGTGAACGGGGCGAAGGACATTGCGGTCGAATTCACCTCGCTGTCGAAGACGTATTCGATGGCGGGCTGGCGTATCGGCTTCGCCGTCGGCAACAAGACGCTGATCGCGGCGATGACGCGGGTGAAATCCTATCTCGATTACGGCGCGTTCACCCCGATCCAGGCAGCGGCCTGCGCCGCGCTGAACGGTCCGCAGGACATCGTCGAACAGAATCGTCAATTGTATCACAAGCGCCGCGACGTGCTCGTCGAGAGCTTCGGGCGTGCCGGCTGGGACATCCCCTCGCCCCGCGCGTCGATGTTCGCCTGGGCGCCGCTGCCGCCAGCGCTGGCGCATCTCGGCAGCCTCGAATTCTCGAAGCAGATGCTCACCCATGCTCATGTCGCCGTCGCGCCGGGGGTCGGCTATGGCGAGAATGGCGAGGGTTTCGTGCGCATCGCGATGGTCGAGAACGAACAGCGCCTCCGCCAGGCCGCCCGCAACGTGAAGCGCTATCTCGCCAGCATGGGGGTGAACACGCCTGCACAGGGTGCCGGGTGACTCGTTCCGGCTTCGCATTCTCCACCCGCTTCCGCGTCCGCTATGCCGAGATCGACGGGCAGAAGGTCGTCTTCAACTCGCGCTATCTGGAATATGCCGACGTCGCGGTCACCGAGTTCTGGGAATGGACCGGGATCGATGCCGCGCTGGGCGACATCTGGCACGACACCGAATTTCACGTGCGCCGCAGCGAAGTGGATTACCTCAAGCCTTTCGTGCTCGGCGACACGATCGAGGCGTCGGTGCGAATCGAGAAGATCGGGACCTCGAGCATCACCAAGCGCTTCGAACTGGCGCACGCCGTCACCGGCGAACTGCACACGGTGATCACCATGGTCAGCGTCAACGTCCACCTCCCGACCGGTCGTCCGGCGCCACTTGGTGTCGAGGTGCGGACGTTCCTGGAACGGCTGGTCGGGCGCTGAGCCTACTCCCGTCATGCCGGACTTGTTCCGGCATCCGCGGCATCGGGCGTTGGGTCTGCGGCTCGGTGGACCCCGGAACCAGTCCGGGGTGACGGTTAAAGCAACCGCCTACTCCGCAGCTTCCATCTGGTCGGGATCCTGCGCCACGTCGCCCGGCAGCGCCCAGATCAGGTCGTGCTTGGTCAGCACCCGCCCGTCGTGCGACATCACCGAGACCGGCTCGATCGGCCGCCGATCGCGCGCGTCGACCAGGATCGGGAAGGCAGGAACGCAGGTCTCCCAGCGCTCGCCCCATTGCCTGAGCGCGATCATCGTCGGCAGCAGCGCAGCGCCCTTTTCGGTCAAGGCATATTGGATCTTGCGGCGATCCTCGGGCATCGCCTCGCGCCCGAGAATACCGTGTTCGACGAGCCGCCCCAGCCGATTGGCAAGGATGTTGCGCGCGATCCCGAGTTCCGACTGGAACTCCTCGAAGTGATGCAGCCCGTTGAAGGCGGCGCGGATGATCAGGAACGACCAGCGTTCGCCCATCGACTCGAGCGCCGCCGGCAGACTGCATTCGAGCAATGGTTCGCGCAATTTTTTCATCGTCGCATCCTCTGTTCGGCAGCCTATCGCAAAAAAACCAGTCCGCGGAACAATTTATCAGTTTCTAGTTGCAACTAGAAACTTAGGGAGGTAGGTAGCGTTTAGCAACCTAATTTCGGAGGCTCCAATGAAGCATCTCGTTTCTCTCGCCGCTGCCCTGCTCGTCTCCGGCACGCTCGTCACCGCGACCGCCGCACGTGCGCAATCGCCGACCGGCTATTACGTCGCGGTTCCGGCCGCCCAGCCCGCCAAGTCGACGCTGGTCACCCGCAACACCGCCTGGACCTTGCAGGGTGGTGCGTTCGTCGCCGCGCAGGCACCGGAGCGTCACCAGGTGCTCTGCCAGCTCGTTGCCGACCGCGTCGGTGGGCTCAGCAGCTTCACCGTGAAGGGCAAGGCTTATGGCGCCGACGAACTCGCCAAGTGCAATGCGCGCGCCAAGCCCGTGGCTGCTGCGCAGATGGTGGCACGCTGATCAGCTTTTTGTTGCAAAGCAGCAGCACGCGGCCCCATTGAGGTCGCGTGCTGCGCCAATATGAGCTTGTCGACCGGGTCCTGGAGTATGACCCAGACGCCGACGAGGCGCTGCTGAACCGCGCCTATGTGTTTTCTATGCAGGCGCATGGTTCGCAGAAGCGCGCGTCGGGCGATCCGTATTTCAGCCATCCCATCGAGGTGGCCGGAATCCTGACCGATCTGCACCTCGACGACGAAACAATCGCCACCGCGATCCTGCACGACACGATAGAAGATACCGTCGCAACGCCCGAAGAGATCGAACGACTGTTCGGGTCATCGGTCGCGCGGCTAGTCGACGGAGTGACGAAACTCAGCAAGATCGAGGCGCAGACAGAAAACGAACGCGCCGCCGAGAACCTGCGCAAGTTCCTGCTCGCGATGTCGGACGACATCCGTGTTCTACTTGTGAAGTTGGCCGACCGACTTCATAACATGCGCACGCTCCACCACATCGGTAACTCTGACAAGCGTCGCCGTATCGCTCGGGAGACGATGGAGATTTATGCTCCGCTGGCAGAGCGGATCGGTATGTACGAATTTATGAAGGAAATGCAGACGCTTGCGTTCGAGCAACTCGAACCCGAGGCGTATGAATCGATTTCGCGGCGGCTTGCGCAGCTTAAAGAGGGCGGCGGCGACCGGATCGCGAAGATCGGGTCCGGGCTGAAGATGCTGCTCGGCCGCGCCGGCGTGGAATCGGAGGTCAACGGTCGCGAAAAGCACCCCTTCTCGATCTGGAAGAAGATGGCCGAGCGCCATATCAGCTTCGAGCAGCTGTCCGACATCATGGCGTTCCGCGCGGTCGTCCCCACCGTCGAGGATTGCTACCGCGCGCTCGGCATCATCCACCGCCGCTGGCCGATGGTGCCGGGCCGGTTCAAGGACTATATTTCGACGCCGAAGCGCAACGGCTATCGCTCGCTTCACACCAGCGTGATCCATGCCGACAATGCACGCATCGAGATCCAGATCCGCACCCCCGACATGCATGCCGAGGCGGAATTCGGGCTCGCCGCGCACTGGGCGTACAAGCAGGACAAGGTACGTCCCGATACCCAGCACAGCTGGATCGCCGATCTCGTCGAGATCCTCGACACCGCGGGCAGCCCCGAAGAGCTGCTCGAACATACCCGCATGGCGATGTACCAGGACCGGATCTTCGCGTTCAGCCCCAAGGGCGAGCTGATCCAGTTGCCCAAGGGCGCAACCCCGATCGATTTCGCCTATGCGGTACACACCGATCTCGGCGACCAGGCGGTCGGCGCCAAGGTCAATGGGCGGGTCGTGCCGCTGTCGACGGTGATCGACAATGGCGACCAGGTTCAGGTGCTGCGCTCCAAGGGCCAGTCGCCGCAACCCGCCTGGCTGAATTTCGCGATCACCGGCAAGGCGCTCGCCGCAATCCGCCGCCACCTGCGCAACAAGGAACGAGCCGAGCTGATCGCGCTCGGCCGCAAGCTTTACGACGACATCAACGGCCGCCTGCCCGCGCCGCTGGGCCATGATGCGGTCGATCTCGCGCTGAAACGGCTCAAGCTGCCCGACGAGGCCGCGCTGATGATCGCGATCGCCCGGCGTACCCTGTCCGACGCGGCGGTGATGGAAGCACTGATGCCCGGCTCGGCGGGCGCCGATTCGCAGCACGCGCTGTCGCCGCAGTCCTCCGCGATCTCGATCAAGGGGCTGACCCCGGGAATGGCGTTCGACCTTGCCGACTGTTGCCACCCCGTGCCGGGCGACCGCATCGTCGGACTGCGCCGCCCCGATGCGGGCATCGAGGTGCATGCGATCGACTGCCGGGTGCTGGCCGAACTCGCGGAACGCGGCGCCGACGAGACCGACTGGGTCGACGTCGACTGGGGCGCCAAGAGCGACGGCGCGGTTGCGCGGCTTGCGGTGCAGATCAAGAACGAACCCGGCGCACTCGGCATCGTCGCGACAGTGATGGGCGCGCACAAGGCCAACATCATCAACCTTCGCCTCGATACCCGTGACAGCGTGTTCCACACCAACATGATCGACGTCGAGGTTCATGACGTTCACCAGCTGATGCGCCTTATGGCTGCGCTGCGTGCCGCCGACGCCGTCAACGCGGTCGAACGGCCCTAGGCCCGTCCATTCCTCTCGGGCCGGGGAGGAATTTAGTCCCATGACGCGCGCCCTCCGCCCGGCTAGACCACGCACATGCATCGCCCCGCCTTGTCCGTCGTCATCCCCTGCTACAACGAAGCGGCGTGCCTGGAGCTGTTGCACGGGCGCGTGACTGCCGCTGCGAACGCCGCGGTCGGCGACGACTACGAGATCGTGCTGATCAACGACGGGTCGCGGGACGACAGCTGGCCGGTGATGCAACGGCTGGCGGCACGCGATCCGCACCTCGTGGCGATCAATCTTTCGCGCAATCACGGCCACCAGCTCGCGCTCACCGCCGGGCTCGACCTGTGCGCCGGCGCACAGATCCTGATCATCGACGCCGACCTCCAGGACCCGCCCGAGCTCCTTGCCGAGATGCGCGCGACGATGGCGGGCGCCCAGGCCGATGTCGTCTACGCAGTGCGCCGCAAGCGCGATGGCGAGACGATCTTCAAGCGCGCCACCGCGGCTTTGTTCTACCGGGTGCTCGACCGCGTCACCGACACCCCGATCCCGCTCGATACCGGCGATTTCCGCCTGATGAGCCGCCGCGCACTCGACGCCTTCCTCGCGCTGCCCGAACAGGCCCGCTTCATCCGCGGCATGGTCGCCTGGGTCGGGTTCCGGCAGGTGCCGTTCGCCTATGATCGCGCCGAGCGCCACGCCGGCGAGACCAATTATCCGCTCGCGAAGATGGTCCGGCTTGCCTTCGACGCGGTCACCGGCTTCTCGACTGCGCCCCTGCGCTTCGCCAGCCATGCCGGCCTCGCGCTCACCGGCGCGTCGCTGCTGCTGCTGCTGTACATCCTGTTCGGGTTCCTCACCGGCAGCGTGGTGCAGGGCTGGACGTCGACGATGCTGGTCGTCGTCTTTCTCGGCGCGGTGCAGATGTTCGTGCTCGGCATGATCGGCGAATATCTCGGCCGGCTCTACATCGAATCGAAGCGTCGCCCGCTCTATCTCGTCGCCGACATTGCAGGGCCGGTACGCGGCCATTCGACGCTCGGCTTCAATGCCGCCGAGCCGTCACCCGAATTCGATCAGGCGACCCCGGCCAGCGTGACGATCGACACTCCGGGAGTCATCGGCACGCGCCCGATCGCGTGACGCTCAAGCCGGAAGATCGCTTCGAACAAGGCGTTGAGCGGCTTGGCCGGGGGTGAATCGTCGCTGTCGTCGCGTCCGGTCAGCCGGCCCGCAACACGCGCCGCGGCGGCGAGCGGGAACAGCAGCGAATTGAAATAGCTGAGCTTGTGCGGGCGCAGCCCCGCCGCCGTGATCGCCGCCTTCAGCGTCGCCTTCGAATAGCGGCGGTGATGGTGATTGACCCTGTCGTGCGCGCTCCACATCCATTGATGCGCGGGCACCGCGATCAGGATCTTGCCGCCGGGCTTGAGGCAGTCGCGCATCGCGCGCAGCGCGGCGACGTCGTCCTCGATATGCTCGACGACATCGAGCACCGCGATGAGATCGTACGCGCCTCGCTCGATCCCCGGCAGCGCGGGCAGGGGCGCGTCGCCGATCGCGCGGCCGAGGCGTTCGCCCGCGATCGCGCGTGCAGCGGGATCGATCTCGATCGCTTCGACATCGCCAAACCGCGCCAGCATCGGCAGGTTGTGCCCCGTTCCGCAGCCGATCTCGAGGATCCGCGCCCGCGCCGGCAACGCGCCGTAGCGCGCGAGGTAATCGGCAAGGATGTCGCGCCGTGCCCGATACCACCAATGGGTCGAGTCGTGTGCCGCCATGCGATCGTAGACGATTCGATCCATATCAGCCGAATACCCAGAAGCGGTTGAGCGAGAAACTGACGAGCGGAGTGACGAACAGGATCGGCACCAGCGGCCACCACCATGGCCCGGCAAGCATCGACTGGGCGGTGAGTATCCACACGAAGATGGTGTTCATGCCATAGCTGACCAGCGATACCGCGAAGAACCGCCACGTGGTCTGCCTGGCCTCGGCGCCGTGACCGCGGAAGCTCCACTGGCTGTGGATGACGTAGCCGCTCACCATCGCGATCAGATAACCGCAGATGTTGGCGACCTGTTCCGACGTGATCTGGTATTTGGCGAGCGGCGAATAGACGACTGCGTACAGGAGGGTGGTGAAGCCACCCGCCACCGCGAAGCGCACGAGCTGGCCGAGCGCACCGCTGGTCCGCCATTGATCGATCCGACGTAACACTGCCGTCATGCTTCCCTCGCTGGTCGGCTGCCAGTAGAGGCGTTCGCGCGGGAGTGGAACCGGCAAACGGTTTGAGGGGTGATCGCATTTGAACGACATGACCGTGCCGGACCTCCGCCGCGCGCTCGATCGCTACTGGATCAGGCTGACGCTGGTCGCATGGCTCGCGGTTGCGATCTTCCATGTCTGGAGCGACTGGAATCTGATCCGCTGGCTGTCGCTCGGCGACACCGACGACAATATGCGCCTGATGCAGGTCCGTGCGCTGCTCGCCGGCCAGGACTGGTACGATCTCCGCCAATACCGGCTGAACCCGCCGGCGGGCTTCGACATCCACTGGTCCCGGCTGGTCGATCTCCCGCTCGCGGGTTTGATCCTGTTCTTTCGCCTGTTCACCAGCAATGCCTGGGCGGAACGGCTGGCCTGCGGGATTGCGCCGCTCCTGCCCTTGTCGCTGACGATGATCGGGCTGGGCGCAACCGTGCGCCGGCTCGTCGATCCGCTCGCCTGGCCGCTCGCGATCGTGTTCCTGCTCGGGACCGCAGCGACGATGCTGATGTTCCTGCCGGAGCGGATCGATCACCATGGCTGGCAGCTGGCGATGCTCAGCCTAACGGTCGCCGGGCTCTGCGACCCGAAGGGCGCGCGTGGCGGCGCGCTGGTTGGGGTCGCGAGCGCGGTGTCGCTGACGATCGGGCTCGAGATGCTGCCCTATGTCGCGATGGCTGGCGCGATCATCGCGCTACGCTGGATCTGGGACCGGGCAGAGGCACCGCGGCTCTCGGTCTACGCCTTGTCGCTCGGTGGCGGCGCGGCGCTCGGCTTCGCGGCGTTTGCCTCGGCCGCCAACCATGCGATGCGCTGCGATGCGCTCACCCCGGTGTGGCTCAGCGTAATGATCGCCGCCGGCGTGCTGCTGTTCGCGCTCGCCTGGGCCAACCCCGAATCGCGCGGGCTGCGGCTGGCACTGGCACTCGCTGCGGGGGCGGCGATCATCACCGGCTTCGTACTGCTGTTCCCACAATGCCTCGGTCGGCCCGAAGGGGTTTCCCCCGAGCTGCAGAAGAACTGGCTGGACAATGTCCGCGAGGCCAAGCCGATCTACAAACACCCGTTCCGCCTCGGTTTCCCGATCGCGACGCTGCCGATCGTCGGGGTGATCGGCGCGCTGGTCGCGACATGGCGCGCGCGGCGGACTGCCGGTGCGGTCGGCTGGGCGGCGGTAGCGCTGTTTACCGTCTTCGCCACGCTGATGCTCCTGTGGCAGGTGCGTGCCGGTCCCGCCGCACAGCTGCTCGCGGTCCCCGGCGCCGTCGCGCTCGCGTGGCTGCTGCTGCCCCGGCTGCTCGGCCATCGCTCGATGCTGGTCCGCGTGCTCGGCACGGCCGCGGGGTTCCTGCTGGTGTCGGGCCTGTTCGCGGGTCTTGCCATCAAGTGGCTCCCGATCGACCGCCCCAAGCCCTATACCAAGCGGGTGAACAGCGCGACCGGCAACTGCCTGCGCGCGACCGTCCTCGCCCCGCTCGATCGATTTCCGGCGGCGACGATCTTCACCTTCACCGACCTGGGTCCTCGCCTCATCGCGATGACGCATCATCGCGCGATCGCAGGCCCCTATCACCGCAACGGCGAAGCGATCCTCGACGTGCAGCACAGCTTCACCGGCCCGCCGGATCAGGCGCGCGCGATCATGAAGCGCCACGGCGCGACCCTGCTGCTGCTGTGCCCCAACATGGCCGAATCGACCGTCTATCGCGCCCGCGCGCCCGGCGGCTTCTACGACCAGCTTGCGCATAATCGGGTGCCGCGCTGGCTGACGCCGGTGCCGCTCCCCGCCAAATCCCCGCTGCGGCTCTACCGGATCGACTGACCGGCCATCGCCGTCGGGGCCCTTCCGGTCCGCCGGGCACGAAAAAGCCGCCGGTCCTTCGACCGGCGGCTCTTCGCATCCCCGTCGAAGGATTAGCCGAACACGACCTTGGTCTTGCGACCGCGATAGCGCAGCGACGCGCCCATCATGCCGAAGCCGACGAGCATCATCCCCCAGGTGCCGGGCTCGGGCACCGCGCTCGCGAACTGGCGGAACACGTCGGCGGTGGTGAACCGATAGCCCGAATTGGCGAGCGTGTTGAAGTTCACGTTCCAGCCGATCGCGTCATAGGCCGAGAGATCGAGTGCGGTGATCTCCTGGAGCTGGCCGCGGCCCGAGGTCGGGTCGAGGATGCCGAGCTGAGGCGCGCCGGCGACGCTGTCCTTCCAATGCGACGCCTGGCGACCGTCGCCGTTGAACGACCCGGTCGACATCAGCGAATTGCCCAGCATCTGGGTCGCGCCGCCGTCGAGCGAGAAATACGGATTGTTCTGCGTCGTCCAGTCGAGCACCCCGGTGCTGCTGTAGCGGAACAGGTCGAGCGTGTTCATCACGACGAAGCCTTCGAGCAGCCCTGCGGTGGCGCCGGCGCCGCCCGGGCCGGTCCGGCCGTCATAGCTGTCGACGCCGCTGGTGAAGCCGAGCGCATGGCCGATTTCATGGATCGCGACGCCGATGAAGTCGAACGACTGGGCGTCGATGCCGTCGGTCGGGTCGAAATCGAACGCGAAGTTGCTGCTGAACGACACGCTGCCGTCGGGAGTGCCGTAGTTGATCGCGGCGCCGTTGACGTCGGTGGTGATGCCGAGCGCCTTGGCGTTCGCCTTGGTGATCGCCAGCGTCGAATTGTTGACCCCGCCATCGGCATCGACGCGGATGAAGTTGTCGACATAGCCGTTGTTGGTGGCGTTGATGCCGTTGGTCTGCGCGATGACCGAGCCGATCCCGGCGCCCAGTGTGCTCACGCCCAGCGTCTGCAACCCGGCGACTGCCTGGTTGTCCAGCGTGCTGGTCCGATCCGCGCCGAGGGCATTGTAGCCCGCCTGCATCGAGATCAGCGAGCGCGAGCTGCCGGTCGAGCCGAGCACGCCTGGTGCGAGCGAGGAGAAACCGATGTTGAGGTTGACGACGGCATTGTCGTTGAACACCGACGACCAGTAGCGCGTCGCGATCTCGAAGCCGAAGCGTGCCTGCGAACCGATCGCCGCGCCGCCGGTATTGTTGAGCACGAACGTCAGCGCCTGGGCCTGTCCAGCGGACAGCCCGCCTGCCAGCGCGACCGCGCTGAGCAGCAACTTGGAAATCTTCATTGCGTCCCCCGATTATCGTTATTCGTTCACGATCGCCGCACCGCCCGCTACGATGCGGCAACGGAATACTAACGGATCGTTACTATGCTGCGGTGCAGAGCCCGGGCGGTCAAGAACTAAGTTAACCGCGTTTATTGACGACGTTATGGCAATGCCGCGCCGCCCCAAAACGGCACAATCGGTGCGCGATGCTACCAGGCGTTAGCGAAGGCCGACCTGCAGGCCATCGATCACGAACTGCACTGCCAGCGCCGCCAGCAGGACCCCGAGCAGGCGCGTGATCACCGCCTCGATCTTGGTCCCGAGCAGCCGCATCATCGGCGCTGCGAGCAGCAGCGCGACCAGCGTCAGCAGCAGGATCACGGCCAGCGCGGCGAGCACCACCAGGGTGCGGTCGAGCCCGTCATTGCGCGCCATCAGCAGCATCACCGAGGCGATCGATCCCGGCCCTGCGATCATCGGCATCGCCATCGGGAAAATCGACACGTCGTCGACCTCCGGATCCTCGGCCACCTTCTGCGCGCGGTCCTCGCGGCGCTGGGTGCGCTTCTCGAACACCATCTCGAGCGCGATCAGGAACAGCATGATGCCGCCCGCGATGCGGAAACTCGCCAGGCTGATGCCGAGACCGCGCAGCAGGTCCTCGCCGAACAGCGCGAACACCAGCAGGATCGCCGCCGCCACGCCGACGGCGCGGAGCGCCATCGCGCGCCGATCGGCGGGGCTCGCGCCGGCGGACAGCCCCGCATAGATCGGGGCGCAGCCCGGCGGATCGATCACCACGAAAAAGGTGATCAGCGAGGAGACGAACAGCTCGATCATTGCGGGCGCCTCAGATCGCCGGGTCGGCAACGACGCCGGCGCGCCGGCAGGCCGAGACATAGGTGTTGCGGATCAGGCATGCGATCGTCATCGGCCCGACCCCGCCCGGCACCGGGGTGATCGCGCCGGCGATCGTGACCGCGGCGGTGAAATCGACGTCGCCGACCAGCCCGGCATCGGTGCGATTGATGCCGACGTCGATCACGGTCGCGCCCGGCTTGATCCACCCGCCCTGGACGAAAGCGGGAATGCCGACCGCCGCGACGACGATATCGGCGCGAGCGACATGCGCGGCGACGTCGCGGGTCCGGCTGTGCACCACGGTGACGGTGCAGCTTTCGCGGAGCAGCAACTGCGCCATCGGCTTGCCGACGATGTTCGAGCGGCCGATCACCACTGCCTCGAGCCCGGCGAGCGTGCCGTGCACGTCCTTCAGCAGCATCAGGCAGCCAAGCGGGGTACAGGGCACGAAGCCGTCGATCCCGGTCGCGAGCCGCCCCGCATTGACCGGGTGGAAGCCGTCGACGTCCTTGTCGGGATCGATCCGCGCGATCACCGCGCGTTCGTCGATCTGCGGCGGCAGCGGCAGCTGGACGAGGATGCCGTCGACCGCGGGATCCGCATTGAGCTGATCGACCAGCGCGAGCACCACGGCCGCATCGACGTCGGCGGGCAGGCGATGTTCGAAGCTCGCCATGCCCGCGGCGATCGTCGCCTTGCCCTTGTTGCGGACGTAAACCGCCGACGCGGCATCCTCCCCGACCAGCACCACCGCAAGCCCCGGCATCCGCCCCGTCGCCGCGACGAATCCGCGGACGCCGCCCGCGACGCGGTCGCGTAGCCGCGCGGCGTGCGCCTTGCCGTCGACGATCGTCGCGGTCACACTGCGCCGCCGGTGACGATGCTGACCGCGATGTTGCGCAGGATGATGTCGAGGATCGCGATCGTGATCAGCACCACCATCGGCGAAAAATCGATCCCGCCCATGTTGGGCAGCACCCGCCGCAGCGGCCGGTACATCGGCTCGGTCAGCCGCTCGAGCCCCGAATAGAGCGAGCGCACGAACTGGTTCGACATGTTGATGACGTTGAAGGTCATCAGCAACGACAGGACGAACTGCACGAAGATGATCCACCAGACCACGTCGAGGAGCACCTGAAGGATCTGGATGATGGTGAGCGCGATCACGCGAATACCTTTTCGATTGGGTAGAAGGGCCGTCTAGCCGAGCACTGCGCCCGCGCCTAGTTTCCTTGTAGCGCCGTCGCCGGCGCTACGGTCGTCGTGCGCGCAACGCGGCTCAGGCCCGGACCAGCGTACCCGCGCCAGCCGAGGTGAAGATCTCCAGCAGCATCGCGTGCGGCACCCGGCCGTCGAGGATCACCGCGGCATCCACCCCGGCCTCGACCGCGGCGACGCAGGTCTGCACCTTCGGGATCATCCCGCCCGAGATCGTCCCGTCCGCCTGGAGTTCGGCGATCCGCGCGGGATCGAGCGCGGTGAGCAGCGTGCCGTGCTTGTCGAGCACCCCCGCGACATCGGTCAGCAGGAAGAACCGCGCCGCGCCGAGCGCCGCGGCGATCGCGCCCGCCATGGTATCGGCGTTGACGTTGTAGGTATGGCCGTCGGCGCCGATCGCGATGGGGGCGACCACCGGGATGATCCCGTCGCGCGACAGCGAATCGACGATCCGGCGGTCGACCGCGACCGGCTCCCCGACGAACCCGAGATCGACATGGCGTTCGATCCCCTGGAGCTTGTCGGGGGTCGAGCGCCCGACCTTCTCGGCACGGACGAAGTTCGCATCCTTGCCGGAAATGCCGACCGCGCGTCCGCCGGCCTGGCCGATCCAGGCGACGATTTCCTTGTTGATCGATCCCGCGAGCACCATTTCGGCGATGTCCGCGGTTTCCTTGTCGGTAACCCGCAAGCCGTCGACGAACCGCGATTCGACCCCGAGCCGCTTGAGCATCGCACCGATCTGCGGCCCGCCGCCATGCACCACCACCGGGTTGATCCCGACCGCTTTCAGCAGCACCACGTCTTCGGCGAAGTCGCGCGCGAGTTCGGGATCGCCCATCGCGTGGCCGCCATATTTGACGACGAAGGTCGCGCCGGCATAGCGCTGCAGATAGGGCAGCGCCTCGGTCAGCGTCTCCGCCTTGGCGAGCAGCGCGGCGTTGGGGGTATGTTCGGTCATCGATGCTCCAGCGGCCGCTACTTAACCCGTTCGTCCTGAGTAGCGACTGAGCCTGGCGAAGGCGCGTATCGAAGGACCGGTGCTTCGATACGGGGCTTCGGCTTCGCTCAGCCCCTACTCAGCACGAACGGGGAGGAAAAGCCTTATGCCCGATCCAGCTTCCGCCCGAGCGCCACGAACAGGTAGATCAGCGGCGGCACCAAGACCGCCGACAGCGTCACCTTGGCGAGCATCTGCCCGAGCAGCAGTTCGCCGATCGGGAACACCCCGAAGAACGCGATCGTCACGAACAGCAGCGTGTCGACGATCTGGCTGAGCACGCTTGCCAGCCCCGCGCGCAGCCACAGCAGCGACGCCCCCTCGCGCCCCTTCAGCCAGGAAAAGATCGTCACGTTCAGCGTCTGCGAGATCCCGTAGGCGACGATGCCGCCGAGCCAGATCCGCCAGGTCGCGCCGAGCACGAGCTGGATCGCGTCGCGATTGGCCGGCAGCATCTCCGGCGAGGCGGGCAGGATGTGGACGATCCACGACAACAGGATCGACATCAGCAGCGGCACGAAGCCGAGCACCACCAGCCGGTTCGCGGTCGCCCCGCCGTGCAGCTCGGCGACTGCGCTCGAGGTGACGACCAGCAGCAGGAACGCGAAGATTCCCGCCTCCACCGCAAGCGGGCCGAGCGCGACCTGCTTGTTGCCGAGCACCCCGGCAATGCACACCATCCCACCATAGAAGATGGCGAACGCGAACAGCGAACGCGACAGGGTGAGGGCGGGGGCGGAAGCTGGGACGGGAATGCCGACGGGCGTGGGATCGTTCATCGGTGGCGACGCTAGAGGCTTTGCCGCACGCGTCAATCGCGGCTAGCGGCGCTGCGGCGCTTGCGCTCCGCGCGCGAAACCTGCGAAGCTCGCCGCCAGGGGGAAGACACTCAATGTACCGTATAGCGATCGGCCTCGCCGGAATTTTCGTCATTCTCGCAATCGCCTACGCGTTGTCGACCGACCGCCGCGCGATCCGCCCGCGTATTGTAGGCGCCGCATTCGCGCTCCAGGCTGGCATTGCGGTGCTCGTCCTCTACGTGCCTGCCGGCAAGCAGGTGCTCCAGTTCATGTCCGGCGGGGTGTCGAACCTGCTTGGCTACGCCAATGCCGGCACCAGCTTCCTGTTCGGCGAGCTCGCGGCCAATCCGCTCGGCCAGAATTTCGCGATCCAGGCGTTGCCGGTGATCATCTTCTTCGCTGCCCTGGTGTCGATCCTCTATTATCTCGGCATCATGCAGCTCGTCGTCCGCTGGCTCGGCGGCGCGATCGAGGCCGTGATCGGCGTTTCGAAGGTCGAATCGCTCTGCGCCGCGGCGAACATCTTCGTCGGGCAGAGCGAATCGCCACTCGTCATCCGGCCGTATCTGGCCGGGCTCACCCAGGCGCAGCTGTTCACCGTGATGACGAGCGGGATGGCCGGCGTCGCGGGAACGATCCTCGCGGCCTATGCCTCGATGGGGATCCGGATCGAATATCTGCTCGCCGCCAGCTTCATGGCGGCGCCCGGCGGTATCCTGATGGCCAAGATCATGATGCCGGACGCGCGCGCGTTGCCGCAGGGCGAACTCGCGCTCGGCGACAATCCAGACGATCCCGCGGTCGCGATCGCGGAGGCCAGCCACGACGAGGAAAAGCCCGCCAACATCATCATGGCCGCCGCACAGGGCGCGCAGACCGGGGTTCGCCTCGCGGTCGCGGTCGGCGCGATGGTGCTCGCCTTCGTCGCGCTGGTCGCGCTCGCCAACGGGCTGCTCGGCGGCATCGGTGCCTGGTTCGGGATCGAGGGGCTGAGCTTCCAGGGGCTGCTCGGCCATGTCTTCCAGCCGATCATGTTCCTGCTCAACGTCCCGTGGAACGAAGCCGCGATCGCAGGTGGGTTGTTCGGCGAAAAGATCGTGCTCAACGAATTCGTGGCGTATATCGATCTCGGCAAGACCGCGGCGCAATTGTCACCGCGAACGGTCGCCGTGGTGACCTTCGCGCTGTGCGGGTTCGCCAATTTCTCGTCGATCGCGATCCAGATGGCGGTGACCGGCGGGCTGGCGCCCAATCAGCGGCCGGTGATCGCAAAGCTGGGCCTGCGCGCGCTCGCGGCGGGCAGCCTCGCCAATCTGAGGTCCGCCGCCTTGGCGGGGCTGCTGATCGGGTGAGCGGGGCACCGAGCCGGACGT
>DATLME010000015.1:0-9720 GCA_035537395.1 Sphingomonas sp.
CGCTCGACAGGCCGCAGATCCTCTACGGCCCGCGCGGGAGCCGCGCCGCCGAGTATCTCACGCTGCTCGCAGGCGAGACGCTCACCGCCGAACGGCTCGGTACCGCGCTGCCCCGCGTCGTGCCGACCAAGATCGCGCTGACCCGCCAGCGCGCCTCTGCGAGCGGCCAGCACCAGTCGGCCTTCTTCGCGGTGTTCGGGATCTTCTTCCTGACGCTGTTCCTCTCGGGCCAGGTCGTCGGCACCATGGCCGAAGAGCGCAACAACAAGGTCATCGAGGTGCTCGCGGCCGCGGTACCGCTCGAGTCGGTGTTCCTCGGCAAGCTGCTCGGCATGTTCGGGGTCGCGCTGCTCTTCGTCGGTTTCTGGGGGACGATCGTCGGCCAGGTCTCGACCTTGCTGCCGCCCGCCGCCGCCGCCGCGATCGGCGAGCTCGCACCCGCGGTCGGCGGGCCGATGTTCGCGCTGCTGTTCGGCGCCTATTTCACGATGGCGTATCTGCTGCTCGGTTCGGTGTTTCTCGGCGTCGGCGCGCAGGCGTCGACGATGCGCGAGATCCAGATGCTGTCGCTGCCGATCACGATCCTCCAGGTCGCGATGTTCGGGTTGTCGTCGGCCGCGGCGTCGCGCCCCGGCAGCGGGGTTGCGCTGCTCGCCGAGGTGTTCCCGTTGTCGTCGCCCTTCGCGATGGCCGGGCGTGCCGCCAATTCGCCCGAGCTGTGGCCGCACGCCGCGGCGCTCGCGTGGCAGCTGCTCTGGGTCGCGATCTTCATCAGCGTCGGGGCGCGGTTGTTCCGTCGCGGGGTGCTCCAGTCGGGCAGCGCCCGGCCGTGGTGGCGGCGCGCCAAAGCCAATTGACATCAATGTCAGTTAGCGCTCTTCTACCGCAAAGAGGAGAGTGCGGGATGGCGACGCTGGCGAAGGATGTGGCGGAAGCGGGTGCGGTCGATCCGTTCGACGTAAGCCGCGCGGAGCTCTACCGCGACGATGTGTGGCAGGCGCCGTTCCGGCAGCTTCGCGCCGAATCGCCGGTGCACTGGGTGCCGCAATCGGACTATGGCCCCTATTGGTCGGTCTCGACCTACAAGGGCATCGTCGAGGTCGAGTCGCTCCCCGATCTCTACTCGTCCGAAGCCGGCGGGATCACGATTGCTGATTTCGTCCCCGAGCGCGACGTCCGCATGCCGATGTTCATCGCGCGCGATCGCCCGGTCCACACCGCGCAGCGCCGCACCGTCGCCCCCGCCTTCACGCCAAGCGAGATGGTGCGGATGTCGGGCGATATCCGCGCGCGCACCGAGGCGTTGCTCGACACCCTGCCCTATGGCGAGCAGTTCGACTGGGTCGACACCGTCGCGATCGAACTGACCACGCAGATGCTGGCGATCCTGTTCGACTTCCCGTGGGAAGACCGGCGCAAGCTGACCTTCTGGTCGGACTGGGCGGGCGATATCGAGCTGGTGAAGACCGAGGAACTGCGCAAGCAGCGGCTCGAGCACATGTACGAATGCGGGGCCTATTTCCAGCAACTCTGGAATGCCAAGGCGGACAAGCCGCAAACCCCCGACCTGATCTCGATGATGATCCATTCGGACGCGATGAGCCACATGGATCATTTCGAGTTCATCGGGAACCTGATCCTGCTGATCGTCGGCGGCAACGATACCACGCGCAATTCGATGTCGGCGCTCGCCTATGGCCTCGACCTCTTTCCGGACAGCCGCGCGAAGCTGGAGGCGGATCCCGGACTGATCCCCAATGCGGTGAGCGAGATCCTGCGCTGGCAGACCCCGCTTGCGCATATGCGCCGGACCGCGACGCAGGATACCGAACTGATGGGCCAGAAGATCAAGGAAGGCGACAAGCTAGCGCTCTGGTATCTGTCCGCCAATCGCGACGAGACGGTGTTCGAGGACGCGGATTCGATCCTGGTCGACCGGCCGAACGCACGGCGGCACCTGGCGTTCGGGCACGGCATTCACCGCTGCATCGGTGCGCGGCTGGCGGAACTGCAGATCGGCATCCTGCTGGAGGAAATGGCCAAGCGGCGGATGCGGGTGAATGTCGTCGGCGAGCCCGAGCGGGTCTCGGCCTGCTTCGTCCACGGCTACCGCAAGCTGCCCGTGGAATTGAGCCGGTACTGAAGAATCCTCCCCATCGCAGATGGGGAAGGGGACCGCCGCGCAGCGGTGGTGGAGGGGCCGACGGCAAAGCCGGCGGTCTGCGCCGCCGCCTCTCCACCACGCCCTTCGTGCGTGGTCCCCCTCCCCACGCGAGCGTGGGAAGGATCAAGGCGGATTCAGGTACATCCTTCCCCCACCCTCGCTCGTCCCTATATCGTGAGAATGGAGACGAGCATGACCACCGACCGCCGATCGCTATTGACCCTCGCCGGCATCGGCGCCGCGGGCGTCGCACTGTGGGGTTACCGCAGTGCGCCTGCCTCGGCTGCCGAGCAGTTCCCGGTGCGGATGACCGACGCCGCATGGAAGGCGAAGCTTGGCCCGGCGGCGTACGACGTGTTGCGCCACGAAGGAACCGAGCGGCCCTATTCGAGCCCGCTCAACAAGGAGCACCGTGCGGGTCTCTTCGCGTGCAAGGGCTGCGGGCAGCGCGCGTTTTCATCGAAGACGAAGTTCGAGAGCGGCACCGGCTGGCCGAGCTTCTACGCGGCGCTGCCCGGCGCGGTGGCAAGCCGGGTCGACGGATCGATGCTGATGAAGCGCACCGAGATCCACTGCAAACGCTGTGGCGGGCATCTCGGCCATGTCTTCGACGACGGCCCCGAGCCGACCGGCAAGCGGTTCTGCATGAACGGCGTCGCGCTGACCTTCACGCCGGCAAAGGCCGCCTAGGCGCGGGCGCCGCTACTGCCGGCGTTCAGTTGACGCCGGTGACCGCCGCATAGCCCACGGGAACCGCGGCGTTGGTCGCGATCACCATCGTCGTCAGCGGCTGATCGACCACGCTGTCGGCTGCGGGCGCGCGATCGGCATAGATGAAGCCGTTGACCGGGTAGCTCGAGGTGCCCAGCCCGCCCTGCGGCGCGTACCACACCTTCATCTGGCTCCAGTCACCGGCCGCCGACACGTCGATCGCGCGGACGTCGGTCTCGACGCCGCCACGACGTGACCAGTTCGCATGGGTCAGGAGAACCTCGCGGGGGCCGACGATCTTCGAGACCATCGCGACATGGCCGACACGCATCCGGCTGGTCGGTGCGAAAGCGACGACGGCGCCGACGCGCGGTGCGGCGCCACGCTCGTAACGGCCGGCGGCCTGGCGCCACCAGGTACCCGCATCGCCGTGGATCGCGATCCCGGAGACTGCGCGGGCAAATGGCGCACACTGCCAGAACCGCGCCGAAGCGGGGGCCGCCGTCATCAGGGCGCACATCACCATCAGCGCAAATTGCGCTGTCATTCGCTTGAAAGTCACTGTGACCCCCCGGTCTGAACCTGTTGTCGAGTGTTCGCTATCCGGCGAATCTTAATGCGACAACGCGCCGTGGAACCTTTTCAGACGAACGGTGTATCGCCGCCGACGAGCGCCCGATTGTTCACTCAAATGCGAACCGGCCGGGCCGGGCCGGCTCCTTAATCGTTAGAAAACCGCTAATTTCCGTGGATCGAGTCGGCGGCGCCCGCTGCCGCAAGCCGGGTGAGCCGCGCATCGTGCTCGTCGCGCCCGAACGGAAACCGCGTGAAACAATAGGCCGAAAGGCACGCGATCGTGACGTACAGCGCGGCATAGATCAGCGTCAGCCGGTCGATCGTCTCGGCCGGGACCAGCCCTGGCGTCGCCTTGTCGGGGAAGCCCGCGACCGACAGGATCAGCCCCGCCGCGAAGATCCCGACGCCCGACGTGCATTTCTGCACGAAGAACGAACCCGCGAAGAACACGCCTTCGGATCGGCGCCCCGTCGTCATCTCCGAATCTTCCACCACGTCGGCCATCATCGACGCCCCGAGGATAAACGCGCTGACGTTGCACGCGGTCGACAGGATGAAGCAGCCGAACAGCACCGGCAGCAGTTCGGCGCTGCCGACGTCGGGAAAGACGCCGGCCAGCCGCAGCCAATAAGGCAAGGTCTGGATCGTGGCGCCGAGCAGCACCGCAGCCATCGCGACCTTGGGCTTGCCGCCGCGCTTGCCCAGCCGTGGCGCGACGACGAAGGCCACCAGCACGCCGGCGAACAGCGAGATCGTCAGATACGCGAACACCGCGCCCTTGAAGCCCCAGACATAGCTGTAGAGATAGTTGGACAACGCATAGCCGACCCCCTGGTTGGTATAGGCGCACAGGCTGGCGAGCATCAGCACCGCAAAGGCGCGGTTGCGCACCGTCTGCCGCAGCTCGCGGAAACTGTCGCCGAGCGATTGCCGCGCGATCGGCGGGCGCGGCAAATTGCCGATCTCCCGGTGGGTACCCCCGGCCGACACCAGGATCGCCAGCCCCATCAGCAGCGCGCCGGTGAGCGCGAAACCGGCATAGCCATCGCGGTTGAGCAGCCCGTTCGGGAAGGCCGCGGTTGGCGCGAGGAAGATGGTGTAGGCCGACACCAGCATCGTCAGCCCGCCCGCCCAGCCGAACAGATATCGGTACGCCATGATCCGCGTCCGCTCGTCATAGTCCGACGTCAGCTCGGGCGTCAGCGCCACCGACGGCACTTCATAGGCGCTGACCGCGCTGCGCACGAGCACAGCGACCACGAACAGCCACAGCAGGACGGTCGACTGGCTGGCGCCCGCCGGCGGGTTCCACAACAGGATCCACCCGATCATGATCGGCAGCGCCGACGCGTACATCCACGGGTGGCGCCGCCCCCAGCGGGATCTGGTCCGATCCGAGAAGAAGCCGACCGCGGGATCGACCAGCGCATCGATCAGCAACGCCGCCATGATCACCAGCCCGACGGTCGCGGAGGGCAGGCCGATGACCTGGTTGTAGAACAGCAGCAGGAAGGTGCCGAAGCCCGAATCCTTCACGCCGTATGCGACCGAACCGAAGCCATAGGTCGCCATCGTCCGCGCCGAGAGCCGGCGCGCGGCGGGAACGAGGATCGGCGGGGCAACTTGCTCGTTCATGCATCACCCCAATGTGTCGGCGTGCGGGTAGCCGGGAAGCCCGAACCCTGCCCCCCGTCATCCTGACGAAGGTCAGGACCCGGAGCAGAACAGCGCGGCGCCCATGGCCCTGGGTCCCGGCGTGCGCCGGGATGACGCTTGCGAAATCCCGAGCGAACGTCACCCCGGACTTGTTCCGGGGTCCACCGTGCCGCCGACCCGCGAGCGGTAATCGGGCGGCGCAATGGATGCCGGAACAAGTCCGGCATGACGACGACCGGACAAGGTCCGCCAGCCCCCCTCACCGAAACGCGTCCAGCGCGGTGAGCATCGACGGCGACGCGGGATCCCAGCTCGCCCGCGTGCCGATCGTCAGCCCGCCGTCGACGAGAATGTGCGTACCGGTAATGAACGACGCATCGTCGCTGGCGAGGAACGCGACCGCCGCGGCGATATCCTCCGCGCGGCCGGCGCGGGCGATCGGCTGCGCCTGGGCCGCTGCGCCCGCGATCATGTCGTTGGCGGCGGCGCGGCGATCGTCGGGGATGTCGAGGTGGCGGGTGAAGATGTTGGTGGTGATGAACCCCGGCACGACGGCGTTCACCCGGATGTTCGACTTGGCGAGGTTCGCGGCGGCCAGCTTGGTGAGATGGAGCACCCCGGCCTTCGCGGTGGAGTAAGCGGTCGGCGCATAGCCGGTGCCGAGCGCGGACACGCTCGAGGTGTTGATGATCGCGCCGCCGCCGCGTTCCGCGATCAACGGCGCCGCAAAGCGGATGCCGAGCGCGACCGAGCGCAGCAGCAATGCCATCGTCCGGTCCCATTCGTCCGCGGAGATCTCGTCGATCGGCTCGCGCGCGCCACCGGCACCTGCATTGTTGAACAGGATGTCGATGCCGCCGCTTTCATGCGTGATCCGCACCAGTGCCTCGATCTCGTCGGCTTGGGTCACGTCGGTGCGGCGAAACGCGATGCAGCCATTGGATCGATCCGCCAGCGCCCGGCCGGCTGCCTCGTCGACGTCGCCGATCACGACGAACGCGCCTTCCTCCGCGAGTCGCAGCGCAGTCGCCCGGCCGATGCCCGAGGCGCCGCCGGTCACGACGGCACGCTTGCCAGAAAAACGCATCCTACTCTCCAGTATGTTTGCGCATGACCATAGGCGGCTCGCGCCCTCGGTCAACGCGGGACGGTTTCGAATTTCGGGTTTGCAGCTGGAAGGCAGATCGCGCTACGCGTGCGCACCATCTTGTAGGCAGGACCCATGGCGCTCGACCCCGAAACCTTCGCTCAGCTGATCGACACCGTCCGGCGCTTCGTGGCGGAGCGGCTTCGCCCGCTGGAGGCGCAGGTCGAGAATGACGACGCGATCCCCGACAGCGTCATCGCGGAGATGAAGGAACTCGGGCTGTTCGGCCTGTCGATCGACGAGGAATATGGCGGACTCGGCCTCACAATGACCGAGGAGGTCCGGGTCGCGATCGAGCTCGGCCGCACCACGCCCGCCTTCCGTTCGAGCTTCGGGACCAATGTCGGGATCGGCAGCCAGGGTCTCGTCATGGCGGGCACGCCCGAGCAGAAGGCGCATTGGCTGCCCCGGATCGCGAGCGGCGAGATCGTCACCAGCTTCGCGCTGACCGAACCCGACGTCGGCAGCGATTCGGGCGCGGTGAAGACCCGCGCGGTGCGCGACGGCGACGTCTACCGGCTATCGGGAACGAAACGCTACATCACCAACGCCGACAAGGCACAGCTGTTTACGGTAATGGCGCGAACTGGTGAGGAGAAGGGTGCGCGCGGCGTCTCCGCCTTCCTGGTGCCCAGGGACCTGCCCGGCGTCTCGATCGGCGAGCCCGAGAAGAAGATGGGGCAGAAGGGCGCGAAGGTCGCCGACGTGATCTTCGACGACGTCCCCGTGCCCGCCGCGAACCGGCTCGGCGCCGAAGGCGAAGGTTTCAAGATCGCGATGAAGGTGCTCGATCGGGGGCGCCTCCACATCTCGGCGGTCTGCGTCGGCGTCGCCGAGCGGCTGATCGCGGACTGCGTCGCCTATGCCGGCGAACGCCACCAGTTCGGCCAGCCGATCGCCAGCCACCAGCTGATCCAGGGGATGATCGCGGATTCGAAGACCGAAGCGCTCGCGGCGCGCGCCCTCGTCATCGAAACCGCGGCCAAGAAGGACGCGGGCGAAGACGTCGTGCTCGAATCCGCGGCCGCCAAATATTATGCCAGCGAGATGGTCGGCCGCGTCGCCGACCGGGCGGTCCAGATCTATGGCGGCGCCGGCTATATCGCCGATTACGGCATCGAACGGCTGTACCGCGACGTTCGCCTGTTCCGGATCTACGAAGGCACCAGCCAGATCCAGCAGGTGATCATCGCGCGCGAGACGATGAAGCGCGGCGGCTAAACCGCACCAACGGGAGAGCATGCAATGAATACCGACAATCTGTTCCGCCTCGATGGCCGCGTCGCGCTGATCACCGGGGGTAGCCGCGGCATCGGCAAGATGATCGCCGCGGGCTTCATCGCGCAGGGCGCCAAGGTCTATATCTCGTCGCGCAAGGCGCCGGCCTGCGAGGAGACCGCCGCCGAGCTCGGGCCGAACTGCATCGCCTTGCCGCAGGACGTGTCGACCGTCGCGGGCTGCAAGGCGCTCGCGGAGCAGTTCGCCGCGCACGAAGGCAAGCTCGACATCCTCGTCAACAATGCTGGCGCGGCCTGGGGCGTGCCGTTCGAGGAATTCCCCGAACAGGGCTGGGACAAGGTCATGGACCTCAACGTCAAGTCGCCCTTCTTCCTCACCCAGGCGCTGCACGGCGCGCTGAAGGCGGCGGCGAGCCGCGACCGCCCGGCAAAGGTGATCAACATCACCTCGATCGACGGGCTGCGGCTCAATCCGTGGGAAACCTACAGCTATCACGCGTCGAAGTCGGCGCTGATCTACCTGACCAAGCGGCTGGCCGCGCGGCTGATCAGCGACTCGATCAACGTCACGTCGATCGCGCCGGGCGCCTTTGCCAGCGAGATGAACCGCGCCGCGCGCGATCATGGCGATGCGGTCGCGCAATCGATCCCGGCCAAGCGGATCGGTGTCGACGAGGACATGGCGGGCACCGCGATCTACCTCGCGAGCCGCGCGGGAGACTATGTCGTCGGCGAGACCATCGCGGTCGACGGCGGCATCGTCCACGCCGCGCTGGGCACGTCGATCGACGCCTAGCCTACCGTCACCCCGGACTTGTTCCGGGGTCCACCCATCCGGCCTCCGCGGGTCGCGTGGAAGGGTGGATGCCGGAACAGGTCCGGCATGACGGAGGGGCAGAGAAAATGCGTTTGTCACGCCGTCATCCCGGGCTCGACCGGGACCGAGGGTAACAGGACGCGGCGTTCGTGGCTCTGGTCCCGAGTCGAGCCCGGGATGACGGTAGCTGGGGGCTCGATCGATAGCCAAGTAGCGACCTCGCTCGGGCCACCCCTCCACCACCGCTGCGCGGCGATCCCCCGGCCCGCGCAAGTGCGCAGGGAGGATCTGGGTGTAAGAGCGGGGGAGAGCATTGCTCGATCCCCCGCGCGATCGTTTCGCCGATGCCGGATTACCCGGCGGCTCCGCTCCTGCGCGTTTCTTTTTTGTCGCGGCAAAACGACTGCGTCATCCGCATGACACAAAAAAAAAGGCCGGGACAAGCCCGGCCGGATAAGTTTTAGGAGAGGATGCCTGAAAGGCACAGTCGTTGTGCACCGCAGCACTCGATCTCGCAATTGCAAAAATTAGTCGGACAAATGCGCTTTCTGCAATCGCGCGTTCGGCAGCTGGTACCGCTACCCGCCGCCGCAGCCTTCGCGATCAGCGTGCGATACCGCCAGCCGCCAGCACCGCCAGCGTCACCAGCTCGCTCGCGGTGCTGGTCATCGGGGCGATCTGGACGGGCTTTTCCATTCCCAGCAGCATCGGCCCGATCATGTCGTCCCCGCCCAGCTCGCGTAGCAGCTTGGCCGAGATGTTAGCGCTCTGCAGTCCCGGCATGATCAGCACATTGGCGGGGCCGGACAGCCGCGCGAACGGATAATTGGCGAGCTGCTTGGGGTTGAGTGCGACGTCCGGCGCCATCTCGCCTTCATATTCGAACCCGACCTGGCGTCCGTCGAGAACGTGGACCGCCGCGCGGATATTCTCGAGCCAGCGCCCTTCCGGGTTGCCGAAGGTCGAATAGCTGAGAAACGCGACCCGGGGTTCGTGGCCCATCCGGCGCGCGACCTGCGCGGTCTGTTCGGCGATATCGGCCAGTTCCTCGGGGCTCGGCCGCTCGTTGACCGTGGTATCGGCGATGAAGACGGTGTGGCTCTGCCCGACGAGGATGTGGATCCCGAACGGGGTGCGGCCGGGCAATGGATCGATCACCCGCTTCACCTCGCGCATGGTATGCGCCCAGGTTCGGGTGATGCCGGTGATCATCGCGTCGGCCTCGCCGAGCTGGAGCAGCACCGCGCCGAAGATGTTGCGATCCTGGTTGATCATCCGCTCGACGTCGCGACGCAGATAGCCGCGGCGCTGGAGCCGCGCATAGAGGAAGTCGACCATGCGCGGCACGAGCCGCGTGGTGCGGCTGTTATGGACCTCGTATTCGGTCGGATCGGCGATGCCGAGCGCCTTG
>DATLME010000016.1:0-6343 GCA_035537395.1 Sphingomonas sp.
GACCAAGACCTACGGGCAGGGCGTCGCGGCTTTCCAGGCGCTAAAGGGCGTCGATCTGGACATTTCCCAGGGGGACTTCGTGGCGGTGATGGGGCCCTCGGGTTCCGGCAAGTCGACTATGATGAACATCCTCGGATGCCTCGACACGCCGACCACTGGCGTGTTCCGGTTCAAGGGCGTCGAGGTCCAGTCGATGACCGGCGACCAGCGCTCGCTCCTGCGGCGCCGCTATCTCGGCTTCGTGTTCCAGGGCTTCAACCTCCTGTCGCGGACCAGCGCGCTCGAGAATGTCGAGCTGCCGCTGCTGTATCGCGGCGACGAGAAGAAGGCGCGGCATGCGCTGGCGATGGCGAGCCTCGATCAGGTCGGGCTCGCGGACTGGTGGGACCACACGCCTGCCGAGCTGTCGGGCGGCCAGCAACAGCGGGTCGCGATCGCGCGCGCGCTCGTCACCCAGCCCGACGTGCTGCTCGCCGACGAACCGACCGGCAATCTCGATTCAGAACGCTCGATCGAGATCATGGAACTGCTCGCGGGGCTCAATCGCGACCGCGGGATAACCGTGCTGATGGTGACGCACGAAGGCGACATGGCGGCGTTCGCGCGCACCGTGGTTCATTTCAAGGACGGGCTGGTGGAGCGCATCGAAACGCAGCATCGCCAGGGCGAGGCGGTCTCGTGAACCTTCTTCCGTCATGCCGGACCGGTTCCGGCATCCACCCGACCGTTCTTTCGCAGGGCGACGAGCGCGCGGCGCCGTGGACCCCGGAACACGTCCGGGGTGACGAAGCTGCTGCGGTGACAATCCCATGATCGGCACCACGTTTCTCCTCGCGCTGCGCTCGATCCGGCGACACATCCTGCGGTCGTTCCTGACGATCCTCGGCATCGTCATCGGCGTCGGTGCGGTCGTGACGATGGTCACGCTCGGCAAGGCGACCACCGCGGCGGTGCAGAGCCAGATCGCGGCGCTCGGCACCAACATCCTCCAGATCCGCCCGGGCCAGGGCTTCGGCCGCGGCGGCGGCGGGCCGCGCCCGCCCGACTTCAAGCCCGAGGACGTGTCCGCCATCGCCAACCAGGTCGCCGGCGTCACCGCGGTAGCGCCGCAAGCGCAATCGACCGCCACCGCGATCTACGAAGGCGCGAACTGGTCGACGACGATCAACGGCACCACCGGCGCCTATTTCCAGGTCCAGCCCTGGCCGCTCGTCTCCGGCCGCATCTTCACCCCGGCCGAGGAGGCCGCGGGCAAGGCGGTGTGCGTGATCGGCAACACCGTGCGCTCCAACCTGTGGCGCGGCGGTGATGCGGTCGGCAGCCGGTTCCGCATCGGCAGCATCAGCTGCGACGTCGTCGGGGTGCTTTCGGCGCGCGGGCAGGCGGGGTTCGGCGGCGATCAGGACGATGTCGTGATCATGCCGATCAAGGCGGTCCAGCGCCGCTTCACCGGCAATCGCGACATCCGGCTGATGCTGGTCGGGGTCGACCAGCGCTTCGCCACGGCGCAGGTGCAATCCGCGATCACCGACCTGCTGCGCGAACGGCGCACGATCGGCGAGGGCAAGGACGACGACTTCAACATCTTCGACACCAAGCAGATCAGCGACACGCTGACCGGCACGACGACGTTGCTGACCCGGATCGTCGCCGCGGTGGCGGCGATCAGCCTCGTCGTCGGCGGGATCGGGATCATGAACATCATGCTCGTCTCCGTCACCGAGCGGACCCGCGAGATCGGGATCCGGCTGGCGATCGGCGCGGTCGCGCGCGAGGTGTTGCTGCAGTTCCTGGTCGAGGCGGTCGCGCTGTCATGCCTTGGCGGGCTGATCGGGCTCGTCATCGCGCAGATCGCGATCGCCGCGATCACGCCGCTGATGCAGGTGCCCTGGACCTTCGACCTGCAGATCAACCTGATCGCCTTCGCGATCTCCGCGGTGATCGGGGTGGTGTTCGGCTATTTCCCGGCGCGTCGCGCAGCGGGGCTCAATCCAATCGACGCGCTCCGGCACGAGTAAGCGCTTCGGGCGCGTGGACGAGTTCGCGCAGCTGCTCGAGTTCCTCGGGCGTATCGACATCGATCAGCTCGGCGGCATTGGTGACGACATGACGCCCGCGCTTGACCAGATCGCGCGCGCCCTGATCGCCCTCGAGCGTCAGCAGCATGTCGAAATGATCGCTGCCGAAGATCACGGGCGGTTTCGGCTCGACCCCGTCGCTCGATGCGACCACCGATTCCGCGCCGCCGGTGACGTCGAACATCCGGTGGATATGCGCGGTCGTGACCCGCGGCATGTCGGCCAGCGCGATGCACACCGCGGCGGCGCCGAGATCGCGCGCGCAGGCGACGCCGAGCCGCACCGAATGCGACATGCCGAGCGCCAGATCCTCGTTGTGGATCTGGCGAAAGCCATGCGGCCGATAGTCGAGCTTGCCGCCGTCGATCACCGCAACGCGATCCTTGAACGGCATGTCCTCGAGCGCCACTGCGACATGGAGCCCGAGCGACTTGCCAAGAAACTGCTGGTCGAGCTTGCTGCCGACATCGCCGAACCGCTGCGAACGCCCGGCGGCGAGAAGGATCAGGACGGTATCCTCAACGGCGATCATGAAACGCTCCTATCATCGCCGCTGCCACCGACAGCGCGATTTCCGACGGGCCGATCGCGCCGATATCGATGCCGACCGGCGCGTCGATCCGTTCGATGTCCTCCGCGAGAACGCCGGCAGCGGCGAGACGCTCCCGACGCGCGGCATGGCTCTTGCGGCTGCCGAGCGCGCCGACATAGGCGGTGTTGCTCTGGAGTGCCGCGATCAGTGCGGGATCGTCGATCTTGATGTCGTGGCTGAGCGTGACGACGGCGGTCGACGGCCCCGGTCGATAGGCCTCGATCGCCTCGTCGGGCCAACGGTCGTCTAGGGTGACGCCGGGAAAGCGTTCCGCGGTAAGGAACCGGGCGCGCGGATCGATCACCACCGTCTCGATGCCGAGCGCGGCGGCGAGCTGCGCCAGCGCCTGGGCGATCTGCACCGCGCCGACGATCAGCAGCCGCCGCGGCGGATCATAGCGATTGACGAACAATTCGCCGGTCTCGATCGGTCGCGCGTCGCTATGGCCGCTGGCAAGGTCGGTGGTGACGGTTAGCGCCTGTCCGCGATCGCGCGCATCGGCAATCCGGTCGAACAGTTCGGGATCGAAGCCGTCCGCCGCGACCGGCTGGACCATCACCGCGATCTCGCCGCCGCAGGGCAGGCCGACCTCCCACGCAGCTGCGTCGGCGACGCCGTATCGCTTGAGCTGGAATGGTGCGCCGGCGATGACGTCGGCGGCGGTCTGGAGGATGTCGTTCTCGACGCAGCCCCCCGACACCGAGCCCTCGAAGCGGCCGTCGGCATGGACCAGCATGTGGCTGCCCCGTGGACGCGGCGCCGACCCCCAGGTCGACACCACGGTGGCGATCGCCATCGGCTCGCCCTTCCAGGCTCGCGCGGCGTTAAGGACGGTGTCGTTCTCGGCCATTCTTTCTTCCCAGATGTAGCGCTTGCGCTCTCGCCTTCGTCACCGCGGACTTGTTCCGGGGTCCACCGTTCCGCACGAGCGCCGAGCGCGAGGTGCGGGAGGGGTGGATGCCGGAACAAGTCCGGCATGACGGATTACATCACACCGCGGGCAACCCGGCGAGCAGCTTGTCGAGCGTCACCGGCATGTCGCGGACGCGGACCCCGGTGGCGTTGTAGATCGCGTTGACCACCGCCGCGCCGGCGCCGGAGATGCCGAGCTCGCCGACGCCCTTGGCACCGACGGGGTTGGCGGAATCGTCGATCTCCTCGATGAAATGCACGTCGATCTGCGGCACGTCGGCGTTTACCGCGACATGATATTCGCCGAAATCCGGATTGACGAAGCGGCCGGTGCGGACGTCGACGATCGCATCCTCGCTGAGCGCGTAGGCGATGCCCCAGACCATGCCGCCGATGATCTGGTTGGCCGCGGTCTTCTCGTTGAGAACGCGGCCGACGTCGAACACGCCGACCATGCGCCGCACCCTGACCTCGCCGCTGATGCGGTGCACCGCGACCTCGACAAAGTGGGCGCCGTGGCTTGCCTGGCTGGTGCGCTTGCTCTCGGCGCCCGGGCCGGTCTTGCCGATCGCCTCGATCGGGGCGCCGCGCAACAGATCGGCCAGCGCGACGCTGCGCGTGCCCGCGCTGACGCACGCGTCCTTCAGCCGCAGCTCCTCGGGCGCGGCGTTCATCCGCAGCGCGAGCGCGGCGATGATCTCCTCGCACGCCAGCACCACCGCCGAACCCGCGCTGCCCGCGCCGAACGATCCGCCCGAGCCGGCGCTCGGCGGAAAATCGGTGTCGCCAAGCCGGACGTCGACCTGCGCGATCGGCAGCCCGAGCATCTCGCCCGCGACCTGCGCGAGGATCGTGTAGGTGCCGGTGCCGATGTCGGTCATGTCGGTCTCGACGACCGCGCGGCCGTTCGGCTCGAGCCTGACCCGCGCCTGTGCGTTGACCGTGAAGTTGCCGCGCAGCGCCGCCGCCATGCCGATGCCGATCAGCCAGTCGCCGTCGCGTACCGAAGCGGGTGCCGGCAGCGTACCGGGCCAGCCGAAGCGGCGCGCGCCCTCGTCGTAGCAATCGAGCATCCGCCGGGTCGAGAACGGCTTGCCGCTGAGCGGGTCGGTCGCGGGTTCGTTGCGACGGCGCAGCTCGATCGGGTCGAGCCCGAGCCGCTCGGCGAGTTCGTCCATCGCGCCTTCGACCGCAAAGGTGCCGATCGCCTCGCCGGGGGCACGGACCGCGCCGGTGGCGGGCAGGTCGACCCGCGCCAGATCGGTGCGGAAGCGGCGGACCTTGCCGGCGTAGAGCGGGAGCGAGCCGAACGGCACCGGCTCGACGAATTCGCCGTCGTCGTTCTGCGCGGCGACGCTTTCATGCGCGAACGCGGCGATATGGCCGTCGGCGTCGCAGCCGATGCGGATCCGCTGGACGGTGTCGGAGCGGTGGTGGACGAGATAGGCGGTGTCGCGGCGCGGCAGCGCGATCTTGACCGGGCGCCCGACCCGTTCGGCGGCGATCGCGACCAGGATCGCCTCGGGGCCGACCCCGGTCTTGCCGCCGAACCCGCCACCGACATAGGGCGCGAGCACCCGGACGCGATCGTCCTCGATGCCGAGCGAGGCGGCGATCGTCGTGCGCGCGGCGCCGATCACCTGGTTGCTCGACTTGACGGTCAGCTTGCCGTCGTCCCACCAGGCGGTGGTCGCGTGCGGCTCGAGCGCGGCGGGGAAGTGGATCGGGGTGGTGTAGCTTTCGTCGAACACCACCGCCGAGGCCGCGAGCGTCGCGTCGAGGTCGCCCTTGTCGATCGTCGGGAGGAAGCCCTTGCCGTGGTCGCGATCGACCGGAACGTCGCGGCTGTCGTAGCGCGCGCTGCCGGGTTCGACGTCGACGCGGACGAGCTTCGCCGCCTCGCGCGCGATCGCCTGATCCTCGGCGACGACGATCGCGACGGGCTGGCCGTAATGGAAGATCGACGCGGTGCCCGCCTGCGGCATCGCCCGGCTGTTCGCCTCGCCCGCCGGCATCCGCGGATCGTCGTGGATCACCGCGAGCACGCCGGGCAGCGCCTCGGCGGCGCTCGCGTCGATGCCGAGCACGCGGCCGCTGCCGATCGGGGTACCGACGATCGCGGCATAGGCGGTGTTCGCCGGCGCCGCTTCATAGGCGTAGTCCGCCACGCCGGTGACCGTGGCGGGTCCTTCGACGCGGGGCAGTGGCTTGCCGAGCACGCCCTGTTCGGCATGCGCCAATCCTGCCGGGCGAAACGCCTGGTCCATGACATGCTCGTTCATGCTGCCTCCCCGCGGTACCTGATGTCGGCCCGATGTAGGGCGCCTGCGGCCAAACTCAAACCGGCGGAAGGTGGTCGATGATCTTGTCGAGCGTGATCGGGTAGTCGCGCACCCGGGCCCCGATCGCGTTGTGGATCGCGTTGACGATCGCCGCGCCCGCGCCCGAGATGCCGAGCTCGCCGATACCCTTGGCGTGCAGCGGATTGGCGTGGATGTCGCGTTCCTGGAGGAATTCGACTTCCAGCTGCGGAACGTCCGCGTTCGTCGGCACGTGATATTCGGCAAGGTCGTGGTTGACGAGCTTGCCGGTGCGGGTGTCGTGGACGAGATCCTCGTGTAGCGCGGCGCCGATCCCGAACGTCATCCCGCCGAGACACTGCGAGCGCGCGGTCTTTTCGTTGAGGATCCGCCCGGCGGCAAACACGCCGAGCATCCGCACGACGCGAACCTCGCCGGTGACCGCGTTGACCTTCACCTCG
>DATLME010000017.1:0-4084 GCA_035537395.1 Sphingomonas sp.
GCGATCGAGGCAGCGGACCACCGATCCGGGATGCCCGGTGTCGAGCGTCAGAAAGCGGACCACCTGGCTTTGCGTCAGCGCCGCCTTGCTCGCGGCGAACGCTTCCTCGGTGTCGCTGACGGCCAGCGCAGACTGCCAGGCGGCCTCGCCGGCAGGCCGCGACGACATGACGTCAAGCCGCACCGTCGCCTCGATCAGACGGGCGATGAAATCGGCCCGCTCGACATAGCGGCCGAGCCAGTAAAGCGCCGAAGCGGTGCGCGAGAGCATCATGCCACGCCGCCTTGCGACTGGCTCATGCCGCCCATCGCCTGCGACTGCCGTTGCGCCGGCGGGTCGGGCATCAGCACGAAGCTGTCCTTGGTGCCGCCGCCCTGGCTCGAGTTGACGACCAGCGAGCCTTCGCGCAGCGCGACCCGGGTCAGTCCGCCGGGGACGACCTGGACGCCCTTCGACCCGCTCAGTACGAAGGGGCGGAAGTCGACATGCCGCGGCGACAGCCCGCCATCGGCGAGCGTCGGCACGGTCGACAGCGCCAGCGTGGGCTGTGCGATGTAGCGCTGCGGCTCGGCGATCAGTGCGGCGCGGAATGCCTCGATCTCGGCACGCGACGCGGTCGGCCCGACGAGCATGCCATAGCCGCCCGAGCCGTCGACCAGCTTGACCACCAGCTGCTCGAGAGTGTCGAGCACGTAGCGCAGCGCCTGCGGCTCGCGGCATCGCCACGTCTCGACGTTGGGCAGCTTGGGCTCGCCGCCGGAGTAGAAGCGCACGATCTCGGGCATGTAGCTGTAGATCGCCTTGTCGTCGGCGATGCCGTTGCCGGGTGCGTTGATGATCGCGACGTTGCCTGCGGCATAGGCAGCGATCAGCCCCGGCACGCCGAGCCGGGAATCGGGCCTGAACACCAGGGGATCGAGATAATCGTCGTCGATCCGCCGGTAGATCACGTCGACCTTCACTCGACCCCCGATCGTGCGCATCCAGACATGATCGTCGTCGACGACCAGATCCGCCGCCTCGACCAGCTCGATCCCCATCGAATCCGCCAGGAAGCTGTGTTCGTAATAGGCCGAGTTATAGTGACCCGGGGTCAGCACCACGCAGGTCGGGTTCGATCCGCAGCCATGCGGCGCGACCGACTTCATCGTCTCGAGCAGGCGATCGGGATAGCTGTCGACCGCCGCGACGCGGAATTCGCGGAACAGTTCGGGGCACAGCCGCAGCATCGCCTCGCGATTTTCCAGCATGTAGCTGACCCCCGACGGGGTCCGCGCATTGTCCTCGAGCACGAAGAACTGGTCGGGGCCGGTGCGAACCAGGTCGATCCCGCAGATGTGCGCCCAGACTCCATGTGGCGGGCGGATGCCGGCGATCTCGGGGCGGAACTGCGCGTTGCCGAGCACCAGGTCCTCGGGAAGCACGCCCTCCTTCAGGATCCGGCGCTCGCCATAGACGTCTTCGAGAAAGGCGTTGATCGCATCGACCCGCTGCACGAGCCCTTCCGACAGCCGCGACCATTCGTCCGCGAGGAACACCCGCGGCACGATGTCGAACGGGATGATGCGTTCGCTGGCGTCGCTGTCGCCATAGACGGCGAAGGTGATGCCGAGCTGGCGGAACGTCGTCTCCGCAGCAGCCTGTCGCCGCCGCAGCTCCAGGTCGGGCGTGTCGTTCAGCCAGCGGCCGAGCGCCGCAAGTTCCGTTCGTGCCTCTGTCGAGCCGAGCTGGCCCATGATCTCGTCGAATGCCGGTCTTTTCCCCATATAACCGTAAAGCTCCGTGCCCGAACCGGGTTCCATGCTGCCGCGCTTTGTTGCGTTGCACAAGGGACCGGCGTGCCGGGCATTATGGCTTGCCGGCGGCGTTGCTCCCCAGCACCGCGAGCATCGCCGGGGTCAGTATCTGCGGCAACACCACGGGCTCCGCGGCACCCGGCCCGTAATAAAGGTACAAGGGCACCCCGGCCCGATTATGGCGCTGGATGAAGCGGCCCATCTCCGGATCGCCGTCGGTCCAGTCGCCCACCAGCACTGCGACCTTGTTGCGCGCGAATGCGTCTCGGGTGGCTTCGGTCTCGATGGCCGCCTTTTCGTTGACCTTGCACGTCAGACACCAGTCGGCAGTGAAATAGGCGAACACCGGCCGCCGCTCGTCACGCAAGCTCGCCAGGCGTGGCTCGGTGAAGGGCTCGGCGCCCGCCACCTGTGCCCGCGGCGCGGCGTCGCCCCGACGGATCGCGACCGCGCTGCCGACGAAGACGGTCGCGACGAGGATCGCGACCATCGCTCCGAAGCCGAGCCCGCGCCGCTGCCGCCGCCCCGCTACCCAGAGCAGCAGCGCCAGCAGCAGCGCGCCGAGCAGCCCCAGCGTCATCCCATCCACGCCCGACTGGCGCCCCAGCACCCAGGCGAGCGCCAGCGCGGTAAGCCACATCGGCACGCTCAGCGCATGGCGGAAGCGCTCCATCCACGCGCCGGGCTTCGGCAAGCGTCGGCGAAGCGCGGGAACGAAGCCGATCGCGAGGAACGGCAAGGCCAGCCCGATCCCCAGCCCCGCGAAGATCGCCAGCGCCGCGTACCAGGGCAGCACCAGCGCCGCGCCGAGCGCCGCGCCCATGAACGGTCCGGTGCACGGGGTCGCGACGAATGCCGCAAGCGCGCCGGTGGCGAACGCGCCGCCGGTTCCGCTGCCGCCTGCGAACCGCGGCATCGGCACCTCGAACAGGCCGGCGAGGTTGAGCGCGATCGCCACGCTCAGTAGCAGCAGCACCGCAATCGCGCGGGGATCCTGAAGCTGGAATGCCCAGCCCACGCTGGAGCCACCCGCACGCAAGGCGAGGATCGCGGCGCCGAGCGCGAGACAGACCAGCACGACGCCGCCGGTATAGGCTAGCGCCTCGTGCCGCGCGTCGCGCTCGCTGGCGCCGCCCCGCGCGAGGCTCAGTGCCTTCAGGCTCAGGATCGGGAACACGCACGGCATGATGTTGAGCAGCAGTCCGCCGAGCACCGCACCCGCGAACGCGATCAGCGCGACAGGTACCCCGCCATCCGCAGGCACGGCAACGGCCCCCGGCACCGCGCGCACGGCCAGCCCCTTGTTCGCGGCGATCCGCAACACGCCGTCGAATGCAGCGCGTGGTGTGCCCCTCGTGGCAATGGTGAGAATATCGCCAGCGCGAGTCACCTTCTGCGGCGCGGCATAGTCGATCGTCTTGCCGGCCGACGGGAAGAAATAGACCTGCTCAGCCGCGGCATCCGCCGGATAGGGCACTGCGATCGTGACGGCACCGTCGCGCGCCGCGTAGCGCGCGCCGCCGGCGAGCGGCACCGGCAGCGCCTGCCGCCAGCGATCGAACGCAGCACGCTCGATCGCCTCGCCGGTCCCGACGACGAGCACGACCGACAGCGATTGCTGTTCGGGCACGCAGACCGACGTCGTGCAGACGAGATAGGCGATCGTCACCGCCACCGGCAGGCGAGTCCCCGGAGCAAGCCCCGCGGGAACGTTCAAGGTCACGAGCGGCGCGTACGGCGTCTCGTAGACATAGTTCATCAGCCCCGCGATCAGCAGTGTGGTGGGTACCGGCCATTGCACGGGGCCGACGCGCGCACCCGCCGGCAGCTGCCAGTCGAACGTGGCCGGGAAACCTGCGTCGCCGGGATTGTACCAATAGCCATGCCAGCCCGGCTCGGGCGTGGTCGCGATCGCGAGGGTGACCGGCGCCCCGGCGCGCGGCGCGACGCTCTCCGCCACCAGCCGCATCGCGAGATGCTTGGGTGCCGCGGCAGGCTCCTGCGCGACCGCGGGGCACGCGAACGCCAGGAGCAACGTCATTACCGCGCACGCCAATGCGCGCATTCTTGCGATGGTCATCGTCCGCCGCCATAGCGAGCGAAATGCCTCAATGCATCAGGGGAACATCCATGAAGTCGCTCGCCGCCGCTGCTGCCCTGATCGCGCTCGCCGCACCCGGGATGGCCCAGGACGCTGCGCCAAGCCCCGCGCCTGCCCCGGCCCAAGCGGCTGCGACCGCGCTCCCGGCCGCGCGCCCGAAGCTGATCGTCGCGATTTCGGTCGACCA
>DATLME010000018.1:0-3279 GCA_035537395.1 Sphingomonas sp.
ACGACATCGTCGGCAACAGCATCGGCCAGGGCGGCGTCCGCGATGCCGGCCGGGTACGGGTCTTCTCCGAGGGCATCCGCGCGTCGGAGGATCCTGCGCAGCAGCAGCGTCGCCGCGGCGACGGCGGGGAGGACGACGGCCCCAGCCGCGCGCTCGCCAAGGCGATCGACGCGATCGCCGCGACCATCCCCGGCGGCTTCGACGTCGTGCTCGACAAGCGCCCCGATCGCTTCGGTCGCGGCGGCGATCACGAGCCGTTCCTGAAGCGCGGCTACCCGGCGGTCCGCTTCTCGGTCGGCGCGGAGAATTGGGATCGGCAGCATCAGGACCTGCGCACCGAGGGCGGCACCGTTTTCGGCGACACCGTCGAGGGCATGGACTTCGACTATCTCGCCAAGGTGACCGCGATCAACGTAGCGACGATCGATCGGCTGGCGTCGGCCCCCGCCGCGCCCGCGACCGCGACGCTGGTCGGCGACCTGTCGCGTGATACGGTGGTCAGCTGGGCAGCGGTGCCCGGTGCGGCGGGGTATCGCCTGCACTGGCGGCGCAACGATGCGGCAGGCTGGACCGGGCAACGCGACGTGACCGGAACCACCGCGACGCTGGTACAAACCCCTGTGGACGACCATTTCATCGGGGTTTCGTCGCTGTCCGCGGATGGGGCGGAGAGCCTGGTCACCTTCGGTGGGCGCGCGGCGCGGAAGTAGGGCGCATATCGATGGGGGCGGCGTTCTCCCGGGCGCTACCCACACCGCCACCCCGGCGCAGGCCGGGATCCAGAGCCGCGAACGCTGTGCGCGGTTACCCTGGGTCCCGGATCAAGTCCGGGATGACGGCATTGGGACGGGGCGCGGGTCCGGCCTGCCCATCGGGCGTCCCTTCGCTATTCCGTCATCCCGGCGCAGGCCGGGACCCAGAGCCACGAACGCCGTGCGGGGTTACCCTGGGTCCCGGATCAAGTCCGGGATGACGGTTTTGGGGTGGGATGAGGTGCGGCGCTCATCAACAACGGTCTGAAAACCAGCAATGCCGCTCCGCGGGAGTTCGTGCGGAGCGGCATCGCTTCGGCTGGTCGCTCCAGCCGGTCTTCCCCCCGGGGAAGCTCAGGAGCTGCAGTTGCAGCGTAACTTGGTACGTGGTTTCCACACGCGCTTGCGGATCGCCTTGCGCACCGGCTGGTCCGCGTAGGTAACGACATCCTCATAGGTTTCGGTGGTCGTCGTGACGCTCGGGCCGGTCTCGATCGTCACGACCGTGCGGCCGTCGGGCGAGGTCCAGGCGGTGCTGCGCGGCGGCGGTGGCGGGGCTGAGCCCGGATGGGGCGGGGCTGAGCCCGGATGGGGCGGGGCCCAGCCCGAATGGGGCGGAGCCCAGCCCGGGTGGGGCGCGGCCCAGCCGGCGGGCGGCGGGGGCGCGCGTTCGGGCGCGATCGGGGGATCGTCAGAGGCTAGCTCGCGCGGGTCGGAGGCGAGTTCGCGGTCGGCGACGCGGCTGGCGGCGTCGATGCCGCCGCGATCGAGCGGACCGGCATAGACGTTGTCGTCGAGCACGTAATAGGGATCCGCGCGGCCCTCCCAGGCAAGGCCGGGAATGACCTGGCGGATCGATCCATGGCGATCGACCAGCACGGCGTCGTCATAATAGCGCGACCAGCGCAGTCCGGCGGGCGGCTGCGGCAAGCCGCGCGTGCGCCAGTCGGCAACGGTGAAGCGAGGCGCCTGCCAATAGACCGGGAGCGCATAGCCGGGCGCGGGTCGCCGGTATGCGGCCCAGCCGCCGGGCGCCTGCGCGCCGCCCGCCCGCCGCGCCTGCGGGGTGTCGCCGGCGAGCGCGGGGATGGCGGTCCCGGCGCCGATCAGCGCCAGCACGGTCGTCGCGATCATCAGCGGGCGCATCGTCGTCCTCCCCTCGCCCCTGCGACCGCGTCGCGTCGGGCATCATGGTTGAAGAAGGATTAACACCGCCGCAGCGACGCCGCCAGCACGCGCACGGTCCCGATTCGGGTCAGCCCAGTCGCGGCGCGATCAATGCCACCAGCGCCTCGCATCCGGTGGCATCCTCGGCATCGAAGCGCGACGGTTCGGGGCTGTCGAGATCGAGCACCCCGATCAGGCGGCCCTCGACGACGATCGGCACCACCAGTTCGGATCGGCTCGCGGCGTCGCACGCGATGTGTCCGGGAAAGGCGTGGACGTCCGCGACGAGCTGGGTGGTCCGCGACGCCGCTGCCGCACCGCAAACCCCGGTGCCGATCGCGATGCGGATGCACGCGACCTTGCCCTGGAACGGCCCCAGCACGAGCTCGTCGCCGAGCAGCCGGTAGAAGCCCGTCCAGTTCACGTCGGGGAGATATTCCCAGAGCAACGCCGCGACATTGGCCATGTTGGCGATCGCGTCGGGCTCGTCGCTGGTCAGCGCGTCGGCGGCGGCGATCAGGTCGCGGTAGAGCTCGGCCTTGCTGCCCTGGGCAACGTCGAAATGGTACATCGTCAGTCTCCGGTCACGCGGCCGCGCCCGGCCTTGACCGCGCTGCGCCCCTTCTTGTCGTCGACGCGGCGCGCCTTGGCGGCGCGCGACGGCTTGGTCTTCACGCAGCGGGCCTCGCGTTGCTCGGCGATCGCGAGCAGCCCGGCAAGCCGCTCGCGCGCATCGGCGCGGTTCGCCTCCTGGGTGCGATAGCGCCGCGCGGTGATCACCAGCGTGCCGCCGGCTGTCATCCGGCTGCCGGCGGCGAGCGTGAGCCGGCGATAGGTTTCGGGGTGGAGCCCGAGCTTCCACACGTCGCACCGCAGCTGGCAGGCAGTCGCGACCTTGTTGACGTTCTGCCCGCCCGGTCCCGAAGCCGCGAGGAACGTCTCCGAAAGCGCGTCCTCGGGTATTTCAGACGGCAACATCGCCGAAGCCCGCATTGACGAAGGTCGGCGGAAGCGGCGCCATCGCCTCCACCGGCGGCTTGCCCTCACGGTCGAGCCGGATCGACAGCGCGTGGAGCAGCATCGGTCCCCTCCCCGCACCGTAAACGGGATCGCCGGAGATCGGGAAGCCGAGCCCTTCCGCCGCGTGGACCCGGATTTGATGCGTCCGGCCGGTCTCGGGCGTGAACAGGATCACCGCCCGCCCGTCCCGCTCCTCCAGCCTGCGCCAATGGGTCACCGAAGGCTTGCCCTTGGGATCGGGCACCATTCGCCACCCCTCTTCGCGCGTCGAAGTCTTTCCCAGCGCCACCTCGACTGTCCCCGACTCCTGCTCCGGAACCCCGTCGAGAACGGCGACGTA
>DATLME010000019.1:0-3604 GCA_035537395.1 Sphingomonas sp.
GGCAGTTGCGCGATCAGCGCGCGGGCCTCGTCGATGTGGATCGCCGCCATCGCAAGGTCCAGCGCGTCCGCCCGGATCAGCGCGGCGCTCAGCATCGCGTAAAGGGCTGCCTGTTCGGCTGCTATCGAACTCACCCTGTTCTCCCCCCCGGCTGCGCGTTGCACCTGCCTCTGGCCAGCGATGCGCATCTGACGCAAGGGCATGCATCGTGATTATAGACGATGCGTGACGCTGCGGAGACGGATCAATGGACTTTACTCTTGCCGGATTCGATCTCGCGGCGTTCGTCGCGGCGACGCTGGCCGAGGATCTCGGCGACGCGGGAGACATAACTTCGGCCGCGGTGATCCCGGCGGAGGCACGGTTTGCCGGCGTGATGGATGCGCGCGACCCGATCGTGGTCGCTGGCCTGCCGATCGCGGAAGCGTTCTTCCGGGCGCTCGATCCCGACGTCCGGATCGCACGCCTGGTCGAGGACGGCGCGCAGGTGCCGGCGGGGACCGATCTGCTCCGGATCGAAGGCTCGGCGCGTGCGATGTTGACCGCCGAACGCGCCGCACTCAACACGGTGCAGCATCTGTCGGGTATCGCGACGATGACGCGCGCCTATGTCGACGCGATCCGCGGCACCGGCGCGACGTTGCTCGACACCCGCAAGACCATCCCGGGGCTGCGACGGCTCGAAAAATACGCGACCCGCGCGGGCGGCGCCGAGAACCACCGGATGGGCTTGTGGGACGCCGCGATGATCAAGGACAATCACGTCGCGGTCGCAGGCGGCGTTGGCGAGGCGGTACGCCGGGCCAGGGACGCCGGCATCGCGCGGATCATCGTCGAGGTCGACCGTGTCGACCAGATCGAGCCCGCGCTCGCGGCGGGCGCGACGCATCTGCTGCTCGACAACATGGCGCCGGCGACGCTGCGCGGCGCGGTGACGCTGGTCGGCGATCGCGTGCCGACCGAGGCGTCCGGCGGAGTCCGCCTCGACACGATCCGCGCCATCGCCGAAACGGGCGTCACCTATGTGTCGGTCGGGCGGCTCACCCAATCCGCGCCAGCCGCCGATATCGGCCTCGATTTCGCGCCCGCGGGCGGATAGCAAGGCGACGCGCAAGGGGAGAGCGACGTGATCAGGCCGCCATCGATCGTCAAATTCGAATATTGCTACCTGGGCGCTTGGGCGCTGGGGCTCATCAACACCGCGATCAACTGGTCGCGCTATCAGCAGATGGCGCAGGTCCAGCAGGCCAATGCGGCGGTCGGCAGCTGGTACCTGCCGACGATCATCGGCGTCGGCATCCTGATCCCATTGATCCTCTGGTATTTCGTCGCGCGCCGCGCCAGCGTCATCGCCAAGTGGATCGTCGTGGTGTTCGCCGCGCTGGCGGTGTCGGGGGCGGTGTTCACCTTGCTGGTCGCGTCCTTCGCGACCGGCATCGGCGCGATGCTAGCGCTGGGCGGTTATGCGCTCCAGGTCGCCGCGGCGTGGCTCCTGTTCCGCCCGGACGCGAAGGCTTGGTTCGGCGAGCGGGACGGCGATGTCGGCGAGGATCTAGCCGGCGACGAACCGGCATGAACCGCGTCGCGGCCGCGCTGCTGGCGGCACCGCTCGCACTGCCGAGCCTCGCCAACGCGCAGGCGCTGCAATGCTCGACCGCAGCGGCGCCGACCACGGTCCGGCCCGACCGCGCGACCGCCGGCCAGCCGGTGCGACGGCTGCCGATCGGCAGCTACACGCTCGCGATCACGTGGAGTCCGCAATATTGCCGCGACCACGCGCGCGATGCATCCGCACGGTTCCAGTGCGGCACCGGCAACCGGTTCGGCTTCACCCTGCACGGGCTGTGGCCTGACGGGGTCGGCCGCGAATGGCCGCAATATTGCCGCAGTACCGCGCTGCTCCCCGCCAGGATCGTCCAGCCGATGCTGTGCACGACCCCCTCGGCGCAGCTGATCCAGCATGAATGGGCCAAGCATGGTACCTGCATGCCGGGTACCACGCCGGCCACCTACTTCGCACGTGCGCGATCGATGTTCGCGCAGCTGCAATATCCCGACATGATCGCGCTCTCGCGTCGCCCGCTGACCGCGGGCGGCCTGGCTGCAGCGATCGCCCGCGAAAACCCCGGATTGCGCGCGGACATGATGCGGGTGACCGCGACCCGGCAGGGCTGGCTCGACGAGATCTGGCTTTGCTACGATCGACGTTTCCGGGCGACGCGCTGCCCCGCGCACGCCGGCGGACTCGCGCCAGCTGCTGCCGTCAAGATCTGGCGCGGTCGCGACTAGCGCTGGATCGTCACGGTTTCCGGATGGTGGCGATCGAGATGCCGCTTGATCCGCTTCAGGTTGCGGCTGTTCGAGCGAAAGAAGAAATCGGCCGCGTCGCCGACGAAGGGGATCAGCCCGATCGCGGTATCGACCCCGACATTGCCCATCATCCGGGCGAGCTGATAGCGCGACATGCCGAGATTGCGCGCCTCCCACACGATCCAGGTGCCGATCCCCGCCGCCGCGATATCGCCGACCACGGGAATGAAGCCGAGCAGCACGTCGAGCCCCACCGGACGGTTGATGCCGGGAACGACGAACATCCGCTCGAGCATTTGTTCGATCAATTCGATGCGGCGGCGGATCGCGGCGGGATCCTTGCCGATCGGCAGGCTGTCGGCGAGGCCGTCGAGGCGAGTGGCACGCTGGTTCATGTCTGTCATCTGGTGTCGTCTCGCAGCCGGTTCAACGGGTGCCAGGCGCGCGCGTTCGGTCGGAACTGGCGGAGCCGCAGCGCAACCAGTGACCAGCGCAGCGGCCGTGCGATCGGAATGAAGGCGACATCGTCGTTGAGCGCGAGGTCCGCCGCCGCGATCAGCCGCGCCCGATCGAGCAGTGTGGGGGCATCGCGCGCGGCCAACAGAGCATCGCGCGCCGCGTCGCCGCACAGTGCGCACGCGTTCGCCAGATACCAGCGCGCACTGTCATAGGGCGCGACCTGATCGACGAGCCGCAGATCGGCGGGTGCCGACAGCTCGACCCGGACCGGGGTGATGCCGATTTCCAGCAGGGACCGCGCGATCTGGGCGAAAACCAGGGTCGCGCCGGGGCCCGCTGGCATCCCGATGCGCAGCACCGGACGGCTTCCCCATTGTGCGACCCGGATCCGGGCATCGGCCCGTCGCTGGTCGAGGGTCTGTATCGACCACGCCGGGACCGCTGGCGGCGCAGCGGAGTCGAGCAGTTCGGGGAGGATCCGCTCGGTCGTTTCCCAATCGCCGCGCACCGCGCCGACCACCGCAGCGCGATCGATCGCGGCGTTGATCGCGTTGCGGTTCACGACGGTTGCCAGGAAGCCGTCGCGGTTGACGATCGCGAGGCCGAACAGCCCCACCGCCGGATCGATCCGTATGGTCCGCGGGGCGACCGTCGCGCCCGCGAGCATGGGCCAGTCGACGAAGGTGCCGCCGAGCAGCAGATCGGAATCACGGTTCGCATAACGCGCGATCGCGCGCGCAGCCCGCTCGCCAATCAGGCGGACATCCTGTTCGGGGCGAGTGACGCGCTGGTCCTCGGGATCGGCACGCCCGGGATCGAAGGCAGGGCGGAGCAA
>DATLME010000020.1:0-5053 GCA_035537395.1 Sphingomonas sp.
GATGCCGATGGCGGCAACGCGATCCTGATCTGCCATGCGCTGACCGGCGACCAGCATGTCGCCAGCGTGCATCCGCGGACCGGCAAGCCCGGCTGGTGGGCGCGGATGGTCGGGGAGGGCAGGCCGATCGATCCGGCCCGCCACTTCGTGGTCTGCGCCAACGTGCTCGGCAGCTGCATGGGATCGTCGGGGCCGGCGACGATCAATCCGGCGACCGGCGCGCCGTGGGCGATGGCATTTCCGGTGATCACGATCCGCGACATGGTCCGCGCCCAGGCGATGCTGCTCGATCATCTCGGGATCGCACGATTGCATGCAGTGGTCGGCGGATCGATGGGCGGGATGCAGGCGCTGAGCTGGGCCGCGACCTTCCCCGAACGCGCCGCCGCGGTGCTCGTGATCGCCTCGACCGCGCGGCATACCGCGCAGAACATCGCGTTCCACGAAGTCGGACGGCAGGCGATCATGGCCGATCCGAAATGGCGCGGCGGCGATTATTATGGCGGGGATGGTGACGGGGACGGGGAATCGGATCCGCCTGCCGCCGGCCTCGCGGTGGCGCGGATGGCCGCGCACATCACCTATCTGTCCGAGGCCGGGCTGACCGAGAAGTTCGGGCGTCGATTGCAGGCGCGCGACGCCAAGACCTTCGGGTTCGACGCCGATTTCCAGGTCGAGAGCTATCTGCGCCACCAGGGGCTGAGCTTCGTCGACCGGTTCGACGCCAATTCCTATCTCTACATCACCCGGGCGATGGATTATTTCGATCTCGCGGAGGAGCATGGCGGGCTGCTCGCGAACGCGTTCCGCGGCGCGGCGGCGCGCTTCTGCCTGGTCAGCTTCGATACCGACTGGCTGTATCCGACGCTGGAATCGCGCGCGATCGTGAAGGCGCTCAACGTCGCGGGCGCGGCGGTCAGCTTCGTCGAACTGTCGAGCCCCTATGGCCATGACGCGTTCCTGCTCGACATGCCCGAGCTCGACCGGGTGATCGACGGCTTCCTGACGGGGGGGCGATGAGCGCGCTCCGTCCCGATCTCGCGGTCATCGCGGCGCATGTCGCGCCGGGATCGCGCGTGCTCGATGTCGGCTGCGGCGACGGCGCGCTGATGGCGGCGCTGCGCGACGATCGCGGCTGCGACGCGCGCGGGCTCGAGCTGTCGCCCGACAATGTCGCCGCCGCGGTCGCGCGCGGACTGTCGGTGATCCAGGGCGATGCCGATGTCGACCTCGCCGACTATCCCGACAACAGCTTCGACTATGCGATCCTCAGCCAGACGCTGCAGACCGCGCGGGCGCCCGACCGGATCCTCGAGCATCTGCTGCGGATCGGGGGGCGCGCGTTCGTCAGCTTCCCCAATTTCGCGCACTGGCGGGTGCGCGCCTCGCTGCTGTGGGGCGGGCGGATGCCGGTGACCCGGCAATTGCCCGAACAATGGTTCGACACGCCGAACATCCACCACCTCACGATCGACGATTTCCGGGCGTTCCTGGCTGAGCGCGGCGTGACGGTGGTGGATGCGTGGTTCCTGTCGGGCGACAAGCGCACCGGCGCGTCGGCGGCCAATTTCCTCGCCGAACATGCGGTATTCCTGCTGACCCATTAGGAACCAATCGGCTTTATCCAGGTTAATGGCGTGACCAGCATAGGAACCCGGCGTGCCGAAAACTGCCCTCATCGTTGAAGACGAGATCTTCGTCGCCCTCGACCTGGAGCGGATCCTCACCGATGCGGGCTACCAGGTCGCCGCGATCGCTGCGGACGCGGCGAGCGCGATCGACGCCGCCCCGAACGTCTCCTTCGCCTTTGTCGACGTCAACCTGCGGGACGGGCCGACCGGTCCGGGGCTCGCGGCGCGGATGGCGCGCGATTACGGCGTGAAGGTCGTGTTCGTGACCGCCAACCCTTCGCAGATCGGCGCCGAGACCGATTGCGCGCTCGGCTATATCCGCAAGCCGTTCAGCGAATCGGCGATTCTCGCCGCGGCGTCGCTGGCGAGCGAGGATCGGCCGGCCCCCGGCTATTGCGATCTGGTGATGCTCAGCCACGGCTGAGCGCGCTCGGTCGAGGTCAGGTCCGGTGGAGTGCGCCGGGCGGAATGCGGATCGTCACGCACAGTCCGTCGGGGTTCCAGTCACGCTCGACGCTGCCGCCGAGCTGACGCACCGCGCTCATTTCCATCAGCTGGCTGCCGAACCCGCCGCCGCCCGCGGGCTTGACGACGGGCGGCCCGCCGATCTCGCGCCATTCAATCGTGATCGCGGCATCGCCGCGTGCAATCCCGACCTCGACGCGACCGGTCTCGGTCGACAGCCCGCCATATTTGGTCGCGTTGGTCGCGAGCTCGTGGAACAGCAACGACAATGGCGTCGCCGAGCGATCGTCGATCGCGATTTCGTCGCCGATGACGATCAGCCTGGGCTGGTCGGGTGACTGATACGGCGCGAACAGCACGTCGAGCAGCCCCTTCAGGCTATCCTGTTGCGCCGAAGGCCGGGAGTTCGGGCTGTGCGGGCGGACGAAATCATGCGCCCTGCCTAGCGCGGTGATGCGGTCGCGCAGATCGCCGGTGAGCGGCGCGAACTCGGGGCGGCCGCGCGCCGAAAACGCGATCAGGCCCGCAATCACTGCGAAGATGTTCTTGATCCGGTGCGACAGTTCCTGGCTGATGATCTCGCGCTCCTCGAGCGCCAGCTTCTGCTGATGGATGTCGGTGCAGGTGCCGAACCAGCGGGTGATCGCACCGGTTTCGTCGCGGATCGGCAAGGCGCGGCCGAGCACCCAGCGATAGGTACCATCGAAATGGCGGAGCCGATATTCGATCTGGTACGGATCCCCGGTGGTCAGACAGTGGCGCCATGCCGCCCAGGCGCGGGGCTGATCGTCGGGGTGGAAGACGTCGTTCCAGTGTTCGCCATAGCTGGTGCCGTCGGACACGCCGGTAAATTCGTACCAACGCGCATTGTAATAGTCGTGATAGCCGTCGGGCAGCGTCGACCAAACCATCTGCGGCATGGTGTCGGCAAGCGCGCGAAACCGCCCCTCGCTGTCACTGATCGCACGCCGGGCATCGTTCTCCGCATCGCGCCACGCCGCGCCGTCGCGGCTGTCGCGAAGCCGCGCCATGACGTTGGCGGCGAGCGTGACCAGGCCCTGATGCTGGAGCGGGGTGAGCCCCTCGCGGGGCTCCGTGTCGATCACGCAGAGCGAGCCGAGCGGCACGCCGTCGTCCGAGACCAGCGGCGCGCCCGCATAGAAACGCACATGCATCTCGCCGGTGACCAACGGATTGTCGGCAAAGCGCGGATCACGCGTCGCGTCGGGGATCACCATCACCGCGTCGCCGAGCATCGCATGCGCGCAGAACGAGGTCTCGCGCGACGTCGATTCGGCGTTCAGCCCGGTACGCGCGAGAAAGACCTGCTGGGTTTCCTCGACCAGGCTGACCAGCGCCACCGGCGTCGCGCACAGCGCGGCGGCGAAATCGGTGATCTGGCGCAGGGCTGCGCTGTTGCGAAGCGAGTCGAGTTCATAGGCGGCGATCGTCGAGGCGCGGACTGCCTCGTCGACCTGCCACCCGCGCGCAACCGCTTGCGGCCGTTCAGGATCGGCGATCAATGGTGCAGCGTGGCGATCCGACACCTAGAACGGGACGTCGTCGTCGAGATCGTCGGCAAAGCCGCCGCCCTGCCCGAATCCGCCGCCGCTGCCGCCACCGGCCGGCGCACGCGATCCACCGCCGCTGCCGCCAGATCCGCCGCCATAGCCGCCTCGCCCGCCGCTCCCGCCGCCGCCAGCACCGCCGTAGTCGTTGCCGCCGCCGCCGCCGCCGGCACCCCCATCGTCACCGCCGCGGCTTCCACCGCCACCGCCACCCGCGGCGCCACCAGCACCGGGTGCGCCATCGAGCATCGTCAACACGGAATTGAACCCCTGCAGCACGATCTCGGTCGAATATTTATCCTGGCCCTGTGCGTCCTGCCATTTGCGGGTCTGCAACGCGCCTTCGATATAGACCTTGCTGCCCTTGCGCAGATAGCGTTCCGCGACGGTCGCCAGACCTTCGTTGAAGATCGCGACCGAATGCCACTCGGTCTTCTCCTTGCGCTCGCCGCTATTCTTGTCCTTCCAGCTTTCGGACGTCGCGATGCGCAGGTTGACCACCTTGCCGCCGTTCTGGAACGTCTTGCTTTCGGGATCGCGGCCCAGATTGCCGACGATGATGACCTTGTTGACGCTGCCTGCCATGTAAGCCTCTTCAGAGTCCGGCGAGGACCGCCAGCCAGTAGGTGATTCCGGCCATGGTGTAGGCGGCGGTGAACAAATAGCCAACCATGAAGGCGGGCCAGCGCCAGCCGTTCGTCTCGCGACGGGTCACCGCGATCGTCGAGATGCATTGCGGCGCGAACACGAACCACATCAGGAACGCGAGCGCGGTCGGCAGCGACCAGCGGCCGCGCAGATTGTCGGTCATCGCCCGCCCGCCTTGCGCGCTGTCCGGGTCGTCGATCGCGTAGACGGTGCCGATCGCCGCCACCGCGACCTCGCGCGCGGCCATCGCCGGGATCAGCGCGAGGACGATGTCGCGGTTGAAGCCGATCGGCGCGAACACCGGGGCGATGCCGTTGGCGATCCGCCCGGCGACCGAAAAGTCGACAGCCGAGACACGGCTGTCCGCGGGCGGCTTGGGGAAGCTCAGCAGCGCCCACAGGATCACGGTGGAGACGAGGATGATCGTGCCCGCCCGCTTCAGGAATATCTCGGCGCGGCTCCACAGCCCGATCAGCACGTCGCGCATCTGCGGCCATTGATATTTGGGCATCTCCATCATGAAGCCCGACGACGCGCCCTTGGTCACCGTGCGCCGGAGCACCAGCGCGGCGACGAACGCCCCGACGATGCCCATCACGTAGAGCCCGAGCATCACCAGCCCCTGCAAGCCGACGAAGCCGATCACCCGGCGTTCGGGAATGAACGCGCCGATGATCAGCGTGTAGACCGGGAGGCGCGCCGAGCAGGTCATCAGCGGCGCGATCAGGATCGTGGTCAGCC
>DATLME010000021.1:0-29074 GCA_035537395.1 Sphingomonas sp.
AAGGCCTGCGAGGTACGGCCGCGCCACGTCACCGTGAGCATGTGATCGCCATAGACTTCACCGATGCGGTCGCCGTCGACCCGGACCGTCCCGCTGCCCTGCCAGGTGCACTTGATCGCGGTGTCCTTGCCCGACCAGACCGGCTGCGGCACGTTGATCGGCAATGCGCCCGACGTCAGCGGATAGCCGTGCGCGTTGAGCTTGGAGGCGACCATCGCCCCCCAGCCCGCGTCCGGATCCAGCCACGCGCTCGCGCCCATGGCGAGGTTCGCAAAGGTCCGCTCGGTGTTGTAGTAGACGCTCGATGCGACGTTGATGCCGGCCTCGAACGACGGGGCGGCGACCGGCGCCGGGGTCGGCGTCGGTGTGGGAACCGGGGTGGGCGTCGCCGGCTTCGCAGGCTCCTTCACCACGAGAATGGCCGGCATGTTGCCGCTTTTGGCAAGGCCGATCGTTACGCCCAGGGTGCCGGTCGCCGCGGCGATGGTGATCAACGTCGTTACCTTCGCGACGACACTCGCACTGACGGTCGTCAGGATCTTGGACTTCAATGTCGCTGCCGCGGTCGAATTGCTGATTGCCACCGGAAATTGCCCCTCGTTTAAGTCCAGGCGGAAATAACCGAGAGACATTTACAACGTCTAAAAGCAGCGAGCGTCAGCAGCCGAGTCAGCTATACAAAGACACACCATGGCGACTGGCACATGGCAGTAGACCTGCCGGCCTGTTCAAGATGGTTAATGATTGAATACTGAGCATCGCAGTAACGACGAACCCATATCGGGTGAAACTTGCTTGATCGGTCGCTTGCTACCTGCGACTCGCCGGTCTGGGTCGACATTCGACCGTCCCGTTTCGGCCACGCTGCGCGTTGCGGATGACCGATCGAACCGATATGGGCCGCGCTGTGCTGGCCGGGATGAACGTCGCGCGACGTTTGAAGCGCTGTGCGTCTGGCGAGGAGCTTGCTACCGATGACCGTGCCGCAATTGATCGAGCCGAAAAGATTCGGCGATGCACGTGGCTGGTTTACCGAGGTTTATGCCGAGCCGAGTTTTGCGGCGCGCGGGATCGACTGTCGATTCGTGCAGGACAATCATTCGCTGTCGGTGCCGCGGTTCACGCTGCGTGGCCTGCATTTCCAGACGCCGCCGCACGGCCAGGCGAAGCTGGTCCGCTGCATCCGCGGCAGCATCTTCGACGTCGCTGTCGATGTCCGCGCAGGATCGCCGACCTATGGTCATTGGGTCGGCGCAACGCTGTCCGCCGACAACGGGCACCAGTTGTTCGTGCCGGTCGGCTATGCGCACGGCTTCCTGACGCTCGAGGCGGACTGCGAAGTTTCGTACAAGGTGTCCGCCCTCTACGCGCCCGAGTGCGACGGCGGCATCCGCTGGGACGATCCGGCGATCGCGATCGACTGGCCGATACCCGCGGGGGTCGTCCCCGAACTGTCGGGCAAGGACACCGTACTGCCGCTACTTGCGGATTTTGCCTCCCCCTTCCCCTATGACGGCCGCCCGCTCGCGGCGCTGGACTAAGGAATAACATGCGCATCTTCGTCACCGGCGGCGCCGGGTTCATCGGCTCGGCCCTGATCCGCCATCTTATCGAACACAGCGACCACGAGGTGCTGAACTTCGACAAGCTGACCTATGCGGGCACCCTGACGACGGTCGAGGCCGCCGCGCGGAGCAATCGCTATCGTTTCGTCCAGGGCGACATCTGCGACGGCGCAGCGGTGCGTGCCGCGATCGCGGAGTTTCGCCCGCAGGTCATCACTCACCTGGCCGCAGAAAGCCATGTCGACCGGTCGATCGACGGCCCCGACGCCTTCATCCAGACCAACGTCGTCGGCACCTTCGCCATGCTGACCGAGGCGCGCAGCTATTGGCAGAGCCTCGAGGGCGAGGCGCGCGACGCGTTCCGCTTCCATCACATCTCCACCGACGAGGTCTATGGCTCGCTGGGTGCCGAGGGGCTCTTCACCGAAGATACCCCCTATGATCCGCGCTCGCCCTATTCGGCGTCCAAGGCAGGGTCCGACCACCTCGTCAGCGCCTGGGGGCATACTTACGGGCTCCCGGTGCTGATCACCAATTGTTCGAACAACTACGGGCCCTATCACTTCCCCGAGAAGCTGATCCCGCTGATGATCGTGAAGGCGCTCGCGGGCGAGACCTTGCCGGTCTACGGCAAGGGTGACCAGATCCGTGACTGGCTGTTCGTCGAGGACCATGTCCGCGCGCTGCATGCGGTGTTCGAGCGCGGCCAACCCGGGCGGACCTACAATGTCGGGGGCAATTCCGAGAAGCAGAACCTCGAGGTCGTCCAGACGGTATGCGCGATCCTCGATCGGCTGCGGCCGCGCGAGGATGGCGAGCCTTATGCCAGCCAGATCGGCTATGTCGCCGACCGCCCCGGCCACGACAAGCGCTACGCGATCGACGCCTCGCGGATCCGTGACGAGCTCGGCTGGGAGCCGCAGGAGAGCTTCGACAGCGGGATCGAGAAAACCGTCGCGTGGTACCTCGCCAACGAGAGCTGGTGGCGTCCGATCGTCGCCGAGCGCCAGGCCGACCAGCGCCGCGGGCTGGCTGCGTGAAGCAGGTGCTGGTTACCGGCGGCAACGGGCAGCTCGGTAGCGAATTGGCGCGACATGCCTGGCCCGACGGCTGGGAGGCGATCGGCCTGGATCGCGGCGAACTCGACCTGACCGACACCGCGGCGATCGCCGCCAAGGTTGCCGAACGCCCCTGGGCCGCGGTGATCAGCGCAGGCGCCTATACCGCGGTCGACAGGGCCGAGGACGATGTGGTGACCGCATGGGCGGTCAACGCGCTCGCGCCGGCCGCGCTCGCCGCGGCCTGCCGGCACGCAGGAATTCCGATCGTCCATGTGTCGACCGACTATGTATTCGACGGCAAGCGTGCGGGCGGGTGGGAGGTCGACGACGCCGTCGCGCCGCTCGGCGTCTACGGCGCGTCAAAGCTGGGCGGCGAGCTCGCGGTCCGCACCGCCTGCCCGCGTCACGCGATCGTCCGCACCGCCTGGGTGGTGAGCGCTCAGGGCAATAATTTCGTGAAGACGATGCTGCGGGTCGGGGCCACCCGCGACTCGCTCAATGTCGTCGACGACCAGCATGGCAGCCCGACCGCGGCCGCCGATCTCGCCGCGGCGCTGGCGACGATCGCGGTTCGGCTGGCGGGCGATCCGGCGGCGCCGACCGGCACCTATCACTTCAGCAACGCGGGCGCGGTCACCTGGTGCGGCTTCGCGCGCGAGATCTTCGCGCAATCCGCCGCGCGTGGCGGCCCGGCACCGGAGGTGGTGGCGATCACGTCTGCCGACTATCCGACGCCTGCCGCCCGCCCCGCCAACTCGCTGCTGAGCCACGTCGCGATCACCCGCGACTACGGCATCGTACCACGGGCGTGGCAGGACGCGCTCGGCGACATCCTCGACGAACTGATCGGACCGACATCATGAAGGGCATCATCCTCGCAGGCGGCTCGGGCACCCGGCTCCATCCCGCCACGCTCGCGATCAACAAGCAGCTGCTGCCGATCTACGACAAGCCGATGATCTATTATCCGCTGTCGGTGCTGATGCTCGCCGACATCCGCGACATCCTGATCATCTCGAGCCCCGAATTCCTGCCCAATTATCGCAGCCTGTTCGGCGACGGCAGCCTGCTCGGCCTGTCGATCAGCTATGCCGAACAGCCGCGCCCGGAAGGGCTGGCGCAGGCTTTCACGATCGGCCGCGAATTCATCGGCAGCGACAGCGTCGCGCTGGTGCTCGGGGACAACATCTTCTTCGGCGCCGGTCTCCAGGAGCTGTGCGCCAACGCGACGCGCCGGACCAGCGGCGCGACGGTGTTCGCCTACCGGGTCGACGATCCCGAGCGCTACGGCGTCGTGGAACTCGGCGAGGGCGGCCGCGCGCTCAGCCTCGAGGAGAAGCCCACCGCGCCAAAGTCGCACATGGCGGTGACCGGGCTGTATTTCTACGACAACCGCGTGGTCGACTATGCCGCGAACCTCAAGCCGGGGGCGCGCGGCGAATATGAGATCACCGATCTCAACCGCCTCTACATGGAGGCGGGCGATCTTTACGTCGAGCAGATGGGCCGCGGCTATGCGTGGCTCGATACCGGCACCCACGACAGCCTGCTCGAGGCGAGCGAGTTCGTCCGCACGATCCAGCACCGCCAGGGCATCCAGATCGCGTGCCTGGAAGAGATCGCGTTTGTGAAAGGCTTCATCACGCGAGAGCAGGCCGCCGAACGCGGGCGGTACTTCAGCAAGACCGCCTATGGGCGGGCGATTCTGGCGGCGCTGGAATAAAGTCGGCGGGGCGTCAGTTCGCCGCCAGCGGTCCGCATTCGCGGCTCTTCTCGACCCGATCCTCGTCGCCGAACCGGCGTACGAGGATCGAGAGTTCGCGACACCCGTTTTCCGCGGGTCCGGCGACGATGAAGCCGCGCTCGTTACCGTCGGGGCGGGCCCATTGTTGCAAGCTACCGGTCTTCATCGCGGCGCTCAGCGCCGCCTGCCGCGTCGTGAGTTGCCCGCCACCGTCCTCGGCGAATTGATCATCGTAGATCGTGACCCGCGCCTCGGGAGCCGGCGCCACTGCCGGAACGACGGGGCTCGCGGTGTGCACTACGCCGACAGGCCGGCGCACCTGCGGACGGCTCGGTACCGCTACGGCGACCCTCGCCTCGGGCACCGGCACGCTGACGACGTAGCTCGCGGTTCCCGCATCCGCCCGACCCGACTGGATCGCGATTCCGATCGTCGCCACGCCGCCGAGCAGGCCGAGCACCATGCCGACGGCCTTGGTGATCGACAGCGTCGCGGCGGGCCGCAAACCCGCGTTGCGGCGAAGCACCTGGAAGCTGGCGACCGGGGCCGAGCTGCGATGATCGCTGAACACGATGGCGAAGCGTTTGCCGCCCGCATGGATCTCCCAACGGCGGTCCCGGCGCTGCACGCTCGGCCGGTATCGGTCGGCTTCTGATCGAAGCATCGTCATCTCTCTTCCCCGCGCCTGCGCGCCGCGCCTTCGCGTCGATCGTTCGCCAACAGTCTTATCCAAGCGAGCCGTGCGTACAAACGAAAACGCCCCGTCCCGCCTTCCCGAACGGCGATCAATAAGCAGATTTGGGAAACAGCACCGCAGCGAAGGTACGGATGATGATGTAGAGATCGAAGCCGATCGACCAATGTTCGATGTAGAACAGGTCGCACTCGACACGCTTGAGCAGTTTCTCGTCGGTATCGGTCTCGCCGCGCCAGCCATTGACCTGCGCCCATCCGGTCATGCCCGGCTTCACCCGATGACGCGCAGCATAATTCTGGGTGGCTTCGCTGAACAGGATGCCCGCAACCTTTGTCGACGGCGCATGCGGACGCGGTCCGACCAGCGACATCTGGCCGGCAACGACGTTGATCAGCTGCGGCAACTCGTCGATGCTTGATCCGCGCAGGAAGCGCCCGATCCGCGTCACTCGACGATCCCCGGCCGTAGCTTGCTTGATGTTGTCGAATTGCAGCGCGTCGTTTCGCATCGAGCGGAACTTCCAGATCCGGAAGGTCTCGTGATTGAAGCCTTCGCGATCCTGGCGGAAGAACACCGTGCCGGGACTGTCGAGCTTGATCGCGAGCGCCACCACCGCGAACAGCGGTGCGAACAGGATCAGCAGCAACGTGCCGAGCACGAGATCCTCGATCCGCTTGGTGATCTGGTTGACGCCGTTGATGGGGCGTTCGAACAGCGTCATCAGCGGAATTTCGCCGAGCATCACCATCGATCGGCCGGCGAGTGCGAATTCGGACAGGTCCGGTGCCAGCCGGATGAGCACCGGCAGCATCGACAGCTTGCCGACCACTTCCTCGATGTCGACGCCGTCGGGCAGCGGCATCGCGACGATGACCTGATCGACCCGCCCGCCGCGAATGTCGGCGAGCAGCATCGGCAGCCCGCCGCGGAACGGCACGCAGCGATCGTCGCCGGCACCGCTGCGATCGCCATGATCGTCATAGCATCCGACCAGATCGATCGTCAGCGCGGCATTGGAGCTGATGTAGCGCGCGAGCCGATCGCTCTGCGCGCCCGACCCGAAGATCGCGACCCGCTGGTTGAAGACGCCGCTCCGCTTCATCGAGCGCATCATCAACGTCGTCATTCCGCGGGTGAGGATCAGCGCGGAGGCGACCGACAGGAACCATGCCACCGTCCAGCCGCGCGAAAAGCTGCCGGACGTCTTCATGAAGAAGGCGATCGTCAACATCGCGACGCCACACCCGATCCAGGCGGTGATCACGCGGGTCCAGGCGGTGCGCAGCGTGAACCGGGCGTCGAGATCGTAGCACCCGGTGAGCTCCGCGATCAGCGCGTAGGCGACCCCCGACAGCCACGCGACGCGGACATATTGTTCGACCGGATCGAGGATGAAGACGTCGGCCATCACCCAGATGCCGATCAGGCCGACGATCGACACGACGAGCCATTCCCCGACGCGGGAGAAGAAGCCGGAAAGCTCGAGCATCACGGGGGTGCGCTTGGCCCGGCGTTCCTGAATCTCGCCCGGCGCTGCCTTCATGCTGTCGATGCCAGTCTCCGGACTCACGTCTGCCCTGCCCCTTCGCGCCGTCCGTAGCCCCACTGGTGTAATGGTCCAGTTAAAATGGACGTCAATCGCGATCCGTACGGATCCACCGGGTTTCGCGGCGAAACAGCGCGGTCACCGACAATTTGAGCTTCCACGCGACATAACCCGGGATCGACGCCCAGTCGCGCAGCAGATCGAGCCGGCCGTGCCCGCCCAGCCCGGCGATCACCGCGATCACCGCGGATGCGGTCAGTGCCAGCATCAGCCAGAACGGCCACGCCGCACCGCCGGCGACGAGCAGCGCCGCTGCCGCCAGCGTTGCCGCGCCGTCGGCAGCGAGCAGCAGCATCAGCGGCGGCGTGAGCAGGTCGAGCCCCAGCCAGCCGAGCCGCCACCGTCCGGTTCGCAGAGCCTGTCCGATCAGCGGCAGCGCGCTGTCCTGCACGACCTGGACCAAGCCCGATTCCCAGCGACGGCGCTGGACCGCGGTGCCCTTGTCGGAACTGCCGATGCCCGTGATTGCGGCGGCGGCGTCGAACAGCGGCGGTGCACCCGCCCGGGCGGCCTGCACGCCGAGCATCAGATCCTCGGCGACATGCCCCGTCGCGAGCGGCAACCCGGCGAAGATCGGCCAGGGAAACGCCATTCCTGAGCCCGTCAGGATCGCGGGGGCGCCGAGCCGCGCCTTGCCGAGCTCGCGAACCACGTTCTTGACGAAGAACGCGGCGGCCGAGAAGCGTGCGAGCGGCGTGGCTTGATCATCGACCGTAAGGAAATAGGCGCCCTGGACCGGACGGCCCGACGCGATCGCGCGCGCCGCGAGGCGGTCCAGCGCATCGGCGACGGGGATCGTGTCGGCGTCGACCACGATCACGCAGGCAGGCGGATCCGCTGCCAGTTGGCTGCGTCCGAAATCAAGCGCGAAGCCCTTGCCCCGGCGTTCCGGATCGTGTCGCTCGACCACCTCCGCGCCCGCGGCTCGCGCACGTTCGGCGGTGTCGTCGGTGCAATTGTCCGCGACGACCACGATCCGCATCCCGGCGGGCATCGCCGCGCGCTGCCGGGCCAGCGTCGCCCCGATCCCGGCGGCCTCGTCGTGCGCCGGGACGAGCACGACCACGCTGCGCGTATCGTAGCGCGGCAGCGGTGCGCCGGGGCGGCGACGGGGCGACATCCCGAGCAGGGTCTCGGTCGCGAACACCGTCGTCACCACGATCAATGGCAGCAGCACCAGCAGCAGCAGCGCGTCGATCATCGCGGCACCGCGGTGATGTGCGCGAGCAGCGCGGCGGCATTGCGGCGAACGTCGTGCGCGGCTTCGACCCGGCGGCGCCCCTCCTGCCCCATCGCGCGCCGGTTCGCGGGTGCGAGGTCCAGTGCGGCGCCCATCGCCTCCGCGAGAGCCGCGCTCGATCCTGGCGCGACCACCCAACCGCAGGAGGTGTCGACCAGTTCGGGGATCCCCGCCACCGCGGTGGTGACCACTGGGGTACCGACCGCGAGTGATTCCATGATCACCACCGGGAGTCCCTCGGCGAAGCTCGGCAGCACCATGGCCTTGGCCTCGCCCAAGGTGGCGAGCACCGCGGCACCGTCGCGGCTGCCGAGCAGCCTGATCTGGCCGGTCAGTCCGGATGCGTCGATCTCACGCTGGAGATCGTCGCGCATCGGACCGTCGCCGATCACCGCGATCTGGACCGTGCGGCCAGCATCGCGCAGCCGACGGACCGCATCGATCAGGATCGGCAGCCCCTTTTGTGGCGCCAGTCGTGCGACGCAGCAGAAATCGAGCGGCTTGGGCACGTCGCCCGCGAGTTCGATCGCATCCGCCTCGACACCACAACGAACCACGACGATCCGGTTCCAGTCGGCGAGGTCGGCCCAGCGGCACAATTGGCTGCGGCCATAGTCGCTGATCGCCACGGTAAAGGCGGCGTCGGCGATCTTGCCCGGCAGGTCGATCTGGCGCGGCTCGTCGAACTCGTCGGGGCCGTGGACGGTGAAGCTGTACGGAATGCCGGTGAGCCGGTGGACCAGCCGCGCCACTGCGGCCGGATTTGTCCCGAAATGCGCATGGAGGTGCGCCACCTCGGCCCGGCGCAGTGTCGCGGCGAGCCAGCACGCCTCGATCAGATAGGCGAACCGGGCGACGAAGCCGCGCGCGGTGCGCGGCGTCATCGGCCGGGTCACGCGCCATGCCGACAGCATCCGCGCAGGCGAGCGCAGCGTCGCCGCGAGGGCTGCCGACAGCAGCCGGGGAAGCGGCTGCGCTAGAATTACCGTGGTGCGATCGCGTTCGGCGCGGTCGGCGGCATCGGGAAGGTCGCCCGGCGCGGCGCGTACCGAAAAGCGATCGACCGGGTGCCCTTCCGCCTCGATCGCGAGGATCTCGCGGCGGATAAAGGTGTGGCTCACCGTGGGGTACCGGTTGACGAGATAGGCAATCCGCATCGAGGTCCAACCGTCCGCTGTTGTGTCGCCGCGGCAACGCCTACCCTGACGACCGCGACAAAGACGATCGCGACGCCGCCGTCAACGCCCCGGCGCTCGCACGCGCGGCATTAAGATCGGCTTAGCCCGGACGCGCTAGCTCTGATATCGGCAAGCGCGATGAGCGACCCGACAACGAGACGAGACCATATGGCCGACCGCATCCTCCTGTCGCCGACCGATCCGGATTGGTCGCGCGAAGCGAAGCGGCTCGTGCAATGGTTTCCGTCGCGCTCGCTGCTGGCGTCGATCCGCGCCTATCAGCGCGCGCGCACCCCGCTCGGGCGGTCGATCGCGAAATGGCGGCATCGCCTGTGGTCGATCGTGACCGGCGCCGACATCCCGGTCACGGTCCAGATCGGCGGCGGCCTTTTGCTCCCTCACCCGAATGGCGTGGTGATCTCGCCATTCTCGACGATCGGCCCCAACTGCCTGATCTTCCAGCAAGTGACGATCGGATCGACCGGGCGGGGCACGCCGACGCTGATGGGCCACGTCGACATCGGCGCGGGGGCCAAGGTCATCGGGCCGGTGACGATCGGCGAGCATGCCCAGATCGGCGCCAATGCGGTGGTCACGATCGACGTTCCGCCACATGGGGTCGCGGTCGGCATTCCGGCGCAGTTGCTGCCGACGGCGGATCGCGCGCCCGCTTAGCGGCCCGCCACCGCGCGCAGATGCGCGATCCGGCTGGCGAAGGTCCGGTCGAAACTATGCTCGCGCCCGATCGCCGCGGCGGCGGCGGCCATCGTGGCCAACGTCTCTCGATCGGCATCGAGCCGCGCGATCGCGGCCGCGATCGCCGCGACGTCGTCCATCGGCGTCGCGATGCCGGCGGGGCCGAGCGCGAGTACGCCGGCGAAGGCACCATTGTCGTACCCGACGATCGGCACGCCGCAGCTGAGCGTCTCGAGATAGGTGCAGGACGGATCGTCCTGTCGGTGGCAGCAGACGAACAGGTCGATCCGTCGCTTCAGCTCGGGCACCAGTTCGGCATCGAACGGCACGGCGCCGCGCAGCCGGACGACGTCGCCCAGCCCCGCCGCATCGATCGCCTCGCGCATCGGGGCATGCAGCGTACCGGTGCCGTAGATGTCGAATTCGAACGCGACGCCGCGGCGGCGGAGCTCGGCGGCGACCGGCACCAGATGATCCGCGCCCTTCATCCGTTCGAGCCGTCCGGAAAACGCCAGCCGCAGCGGCCTGCCCGCGCGACCCTGCGCCTGCTTCTCCGCGAGGGCTGCCGGCTCGATCTGCTGCGCGTCCGACATCCGGCTGTCGAAGTAGCGCAAGGTCGCCGGCACTCGCGAGCGATAGGCGTCGAACGCGGGTTGCCCGTTCGCCTGGAGCCCGGCCGACGCAGCGAAGGCGCGCCGGCGGAGGCGCTCGCTGTTCAGCGTCCACAAGGCGGATTTCAGCGCGCGGAGCGATTTGCCGCGATCGAGCGCGATGATCCTCAATCGCGTCGCGAGCGTATATTCGATGATGTAGACCACCGGTGCAGCGCTGTGCTCGACGACCCCGAAGTCCTGGTGGTTGTCGCCCGCGGCGAGCACCACCGCCGCGTCGGCAAGCCACGGGCCGACATCGTGCGCATCGGGCGCGATGATCGCGACCTCGAACGGGAGCGATCCGGGCGCATAGCTCTGCCCGTAGCCGATCTCGCCGCCCTGGCCTGCACGGAGGAGGCAGCGGACCGGCCCGTCCCACAGTGCGGCGTAGCGCACGAGCCCTTCCACCATCTTGATGTCCATGAAGATCGAATCGGTGCCGGGTACCGCGGGCACGCTCGGCATCACCACCAGCACGGTTCCTGCGGGGGCGCCCATCAGCGCAGTTCGCGGACGCGGATCGTCGCCGGGACCCCGATCGCGAGCGCCCCGGCGGGCACGTCGGCGAGCACCACCGCGTTGGCGCCGATCGCCGCATCGTCGCCGATCGTGACCGCACCGAGCACGACGGCGCCGGCGCCGAGCTCGACCCGGTCACGGAGCGTCGGCGCGTCGCCCGGACGATCGACGCGGCGCACCCCCAGGGTGCAATTCTGCCGGATCGTGCAATCGTCGCCGATAATGGTGCTGCCGTGGATCACGATGCCGCCTTGATGTTCGATCACCAGCCGTCGCCCGACGCGCGCGGTGTAGGGTAGTTCGATGCCATATACGTTTCGGCAATGGTAAAAGCCGCGCCGGTACAGGAAGGAAAGCGGAAGACGCAGCGCGCGCGAGCCGACCGACATCCGCCACACCCCGAACCGATACACCGCCAGCGTACGGAAACCCGGCCGCGTCGAGTCGCGCCCGTGCGCGCGCCAGTCCTCGCCGACGATCGCCAGCAGCTCGCGAAAGGTCATGCCGGCTGCGACCCTTCGCCCTTATATTCGATCAGGCCGGCGCGTCGCCCGGTGAACCGCCCGAGATGGAACCGCAGCAAGCCCTTTGCCTGCGCGGCCTTGCCGATCACGAGGAACACGCCCTGCGCGAGCGCGACCCGCGGCGCGTGGCCTTCGCGGCGCTTGCGCCACGCAATGCGGGCGATCTGCGCGGGGACCGCCATCGCCAGCACCGCAGCCGCGACCCATCCGAAGGCGATGCCGGCGGCGACGATCGCGACCGGCAGCGCCAGTCCCCAGAGCATGATGCTGTGCGACTCACGGCGCCAGTGCGGATCCGCGGCAGCACCGTGCCGCGCGTAAAGCTCGGCAAAGGCGTGGCCCGAGCGCTCGGTCCGCCGCCACCATTGGCCGAAGGTCGTGATCGCGGCGTCGTGGAGCGTCATCTCGGCATCGAGCCGACGGATCCGCCAGCCCGCCGCGCGCAGCCGCAGGCAAAGATCGGGCTCCTCCCCCGCGATGAGGGTCGGATCATAGCCCTTGGCAGCGAGCAGCGGCGCCAGCCGGAACAAGGCGTCTCCCCCGCAGCTTCGCGCCTCGCCTACGGGTACGTCCCACTCGATGTCGCACAACCGGTTGTAGATGCTTTTGTCGGGAAAGCGTTCGCGGCGCCGGCCGAACACGACCGCAAGGGTGGGATCGGCGCGCATCGCCGCGGTCGCGTGCGCCAGCCAGCCCGCGTCGAGCGCGCAATCGCCGTCGACCATCTGCACGAAGCCGTCTTCGTTGCCACGCGCGGCGACGCCCAGTCCGGCGTTGCGCGCGAGCGCGGCGGTGAAGCGCGACGCCGGCGGTAGCGTGACGACATGGACGCCCTGCGTCTCCGCAAAGGCGACGCTGTCGTCGGTCGATCCCGAATCCACATAGATCCTGGTCGCATCCTGCGGCAGCGAGCGCAGGCAGGCCTTCAGCCGCTCGCCCTCGTTGCGCCCGATCGCGATGATCGACAGATCGGTCATGCGCGCGCCGCCCAGGCGGGCAGTTCGTCGAGCGGCCCGTCCCACCGCGCCACCGCCTGTTGGCGGTCGAATGCGGTCGCGCCGATCCCGGTCCGCCACAGATCGCGCAGTTCATGGGGAGCATGCGCGCTCCGACGCCCGAGCCCAACGAGTTCGCGGACCCGCCAGATCGAATAGCCCGCGGCCCAGGCGACTGCGGCGAGCCGCGCCTTGGCGGGACCGTGCACGCGCGAGAAGTACCGCCGCCGCGACTGGAACCAATAGGCGGGCAACCGCGACTGCGTGCTGGAGCCGTCGACGACCCCGGTCGACGCGCCGCCCAGATGGCGCACTCGGCTGGCGGGAACGTGGAGCGCCTTCCACCCCGCGACCCCGAGCCGGTGCATCAGCTCGACCTCCTCGAAGTAGAGGAAGAAGCCTTCGTCGAACAAACCGCATTCGCGCAGCGCGGTGGCGCGCAGGAGCACGCTGGCGCCGGTCACCCACTCGACCTCCTGAGTCGCCTCGGCCTCGACGGTGCCCACGCGGACCCCGGCAAGTCGCTGCAGCAACGGAGTGTTGGCGCCGCGGAAGAACTCGCTGGCGACGGTCGGGAATTCGAATGCGGATCCCACCGGCCAGCCGAGCGGGCCGATCAGCAGGCTGCCGGCGGACGCGGCGCGCGGCTCGGCGCGCATCGCCTCGACCAGCAGCGCCAGCGCGCCCGGATCGATGATCGCGTCAGGATTGACGAGAAACACGAACTCGGCCGGCTCCGCCTGCTGCAACGCGCGCCGGATCGCCTGATTGTTCGCCCAGCCGAACCCGCCGTTGAACGCGAGCGGCAACAGCGTGACACAGTCGGCATGGGACGCGTCGGCGATCCCGGCGGCGAGCTTCTCGGCAGAGCCATCGCCCGAGCCGCCATCGACCAGCATGATCCGCAGGTTCGGCAGCGCCGCCCGCTCGCGCGCGACCGCCGCGGCACACTCGAGCGCCAGCTCGGGGGTGCGGTAATTGACGATGATCGCCGTCACCCGATCGTCGAACACGCGTGTCGCGGTCATTGTCGCATTGCCTCGATGCAGGAATTCAGAAACGCCGGGCTCGCGGCATCGTTGCGGGCGCCCAACCGTCGCTGTGGTGCCACGGCAATGCCGAACGATCGCCTAACGTACTTGGGTCCATTCCCGGCCTAGCGCGCATATTCGAGTGCCGCGCGCCATTTTGGCGCCTGCTCGAGCGGTTGTCCGGGATATTCGCGGATCCCCCAGGAGCCATATTGGCTGATCCCGCCGGTCGCGGAGTAGAGCACGAGAGTGTCACCGACCCTCGTCCGCCAGTCGGCAAGGTAGCGCTGGTAGGTCGCATACATCAGCGGGCTGCGCTGCATCGCCTCGGCGGTCTTCGCGTTGGCGGCGGGGGCGATGACGTGCTGCCCGCCTTCGTAGGCGATGAAGCGTTTGCCGAAGCGGGTCGCCATCGCTTTTTGCTGGAGCGCCTGATCGATCGTCTGGGCGCGCCCGGTCTCGAGCTCTGCGAACAGCGTCGGCAGATCTGTCATCGTCGCACGCGGGCCCGAGAAGAAATCATGCCCAAAGTAGGGCGCGCTCGCGACCGCATCGACCCACTTCGCCGTATCGCGGAAGGTCATGATCTGCTCGGTCGCCCAGGCATTGCCGTTCTGCACGTTGATCGTACGGACGAGACGCGCGGGCGCTGGCGCGAACACCTCGGTCAGGATCTTGAACATGCCGGTCGAGCGCTCGGCGTAGCGCAGTAGATTGTTGGTGTATTTGTCGGACGAGAGCTTCGCCGCCATGCCCTCGTTGAGCAATTGCCCGGCGGCGCCGAACGAGAAATTCCAGGTTTCGTTCGACAGCTCGAAATAGGCGCGATGCGCGGGCGACAACCTGTCGCGCACCAGCGTCGCAGCCCGGCGCATGTAATCGTCGTCGGCATTGAGCGGGATCGTGAACCACGCATCGGCGTTGGCCGCATTGGCGAGATCGATCGCATGTTCGAGCGCGATGCCGTCCTGACCGCCCTGGGTCAGCCGATCGGGATTGGTCCGGCCGGCCCAGGTAACGTGTGCGGGATTGCCGTTGGCGCTCGACCAATCGAGAAAGCGCAGCACCGAAAAGCGTTTCAGATCGTCGACCAGCCGCTGGTCGAACACGCCCGCTGCGCGCACCCCCGCCTCGCGGCAATCGAGATTGCCGAAAGGCTTGCGCGGATCGATCCCGGTAACGGCGACCATCATCGCCGGCAGCTTGTCCCCCACCCGTCCTGGCCAGTCGAACGTCCCCTTGTGACCGAACCCGCCGGCGCGGGTGTCGCCATCGAACCGGACGGCGCCGGAGCCCGTCCAGGTGCAGGTTATCTTGGTCGGCTTGCCCTGCCAGACCGCCTGCGGAACGACGATCGGGAGCACGCCGCCTTCGATCGGATACCCATCGGCGGTCAGCTTGGCGGCCACCATGTCGCCCCAGCCCGCCAGGGGATCGCGCCACGCGCCGGCGCCGAATGCGAGGTTGGCGAAGGTGCGCTCGCGGCCGAAATAGATGCTCGACGCGACGTTGATGCCGAGCTGCATCGGCTTGGTCGGGACCGCCTCTGGCGGTGCCGGCGCCGCAGATGCGGTGGTCGCCAGGCACAGGGACATTGCGGCGACGATCCTGCCCGAGCGGCGTAGCCAGGCGCTCAAGCGCGCGTGCTCGAAATGTTGGTCATGTGGGCTTGTACCAGCCGTGCGCATGGATGTCAGCCGGGACGGCTAGCCGATCGACCACATCGCGAGCAGCCCCAGCCCGGCGAGGTTCGCGCCGTAGCCCAGCACCAGACCGCCGACGCCTGCGATCAGGATCAGCGCCTCCTTGCGCACGTCCAGGATGCGCTCGCGGAACAGGCAGTACCAGGAAAAGACCTGCGCCGCCGCCTCGATTGCGCCGACGACGATGACCAGTCCGGTCGGTCCGCCGGTCTGGTAACCGATGAAGCCGCCGACCACGAGGTAGATCAGCCGGACGATGTTGGCCTGAAGCGTGAACTTCTGCTGCCCGATCGCGATCATCACTTCGTTGGTGGCGAAGTTGTTCATGATGAAGAAGCTGGAGACGAGCAGGACCCGAAAATAGAAGATCGCGGGTAGATAGCGGTCGTCGTAGATCAGCGTCACGATCAACGGCGCGCAGGCGAACACGCCGCCGACCGCCAGCGCGTAGAGCAAGGTGGTTTGCAGGCGCTGGTCGTAAAAATGCTTGGCGATCGTCGCGGGTGCCTCGCGCGCGGTCTTGGCGAAGCGCGGGTACAGGATCCGGCTGGCATAGGTGCTGGCAAGGATCGCGGGCGCCCCGGCGAGGTTCGAGGCCAGCATGTAGAGCCCGAACATCTCGAGCGGGAACAGCTTGGACAGCGCGACCTTGTCGGTCTGCCCGATCACGAGCGAGAGCATCGTCGAGCCGGTGATGAAGCGCGAAAAGCTCCACAATTCGGTGGCGCGGGCCTTGCTGAACCGCCAGCGGCGCCCCGAGCCGGGAAACATCGAATAGCTCATATAGGCGCGGAACAGCTGGCCGAGCAGGTTCGCGATCATGATCGCCCAATAGCTGCGCAGCAGGAACGCGATCACGATCGACAGCACCACGCCGGCGACCTGGTTGATGATGTCGATCTTGTTGAGCCGCTTGACCTGCTGGTTTCGCAGCGCGCCGAAGAACGCCATCGAATCGATCGCGTCGAACAGGAAGATCAGGCCCCCCGCGGCGATCGCCCATTGCAGCTCGGGCTTGCCGAGATACGCCGAAATCGGCCCGGAGGCGATCGCGACACCCAAGGTGAGCACGATCGAGCGAATCATTCGGAGCGTCCACAGCTCGTCGATGAAGCGGGGGTCGTCGCTGTCCTTGTGGCGGACCATGAAGGCGGCGATACCGATGTCCGACAACAGGCCGAAAGTCACCGCGACCGACGTGATGATGCCGACGACGCCGAACGCCTCCGCGGTCAGCAGCCGGGTCAGGATCGCGGAATTGACGATCCGCATGACGTTGAGGAACACGACGGTCCAGGCCACCGTGCCGGTGTCGCCGACCAGCTTTCCCTTCAACCCGGCGTAGAGGGTAGCAACGGTCATGCGAACGGGTGACGCCTAGTTGGAGATCGGTTGACGAGCATCGCGCGGCGAATCACGCACGGTGGCGTGGTTCTGCTGCGCTGCGGCGATAGACGTGTTCCCAGCGTTGCAACAGGTCGCGCCAGCGAAAACCTGCGGCAAGCGCCCGATCGCGGGCGCGCGCCGCCATCGCGTCCGCGGCGTCGGCGTCGTCGGCCAGCCCGGTCATCGCCGCGGCGAGCGCACCGACGACCTGTTCGGGGCCGCTCGGCGGGATCATGATCGCATCGCCTGGACCGAGCAGCTCCTGCGGCCCGCCCCAGTCGACGCAGATGATCGGAATGCCGAGCGTCATCGCCTCCTGGAACGCGATGCCATTGGCCTCCGCCAGCGTCGGCATCACCAATCCGCGGTAGCGATCCAGCCGCTCGTACAGCGCGGGGCCGGGCTGGAGCCAACCCTGAAACACGACCCGGTCGGCGACGCCGAGCTCGCTGGCAAGCCGTTCGAGCGCGGCACGTTCCGGCCCGTCGCCGATCACGTCCAGCGTCACCCGGGGGTCCGCGGCTGCGACGGCGCGGATCGCGAGGTCGCAAGCCTTGTAGCGGACCAGCCGCCCCAGGAACACGAAAGCGGGATTGTGGCCGTGCTGCCGGTGCCGCGGTCGATCGATCAGTGCGTCGGGGATCCCGCAATCGAGCGAAGGCACCAGCCGATCGGGGCTGCAGCCGCCATAGATCAGCGCGCGCTCGGTACGCTCCCCGCCCGCCACCAGGATCATCGCGGCGCGTTTTCCCCGGAACACGCTGCCGAGCACGCGCTGTACCGGGCGCAGGACCCGCCCGGTCAGCGCCTTGCCGCGCGGCTCGCGGTCGCGAAATCCGGGCGGATGCATGATGTTGCCGTTGATCGGGCCGATCACGACGGGATGGCTCGGAAACCGGAAATAGGGTTGGACCGGCGAGATCGGCGAGGTGAAATGAACCACCCACGGGTCGAACGAACGTGCGACGCGGCGGGCACGGCGATGAAGCTGCCATGCGTTCAGCAGCGCCAGCAGCGGACCCAGGCCGAGTCGGTGAAGCCAGACCTGGACGAGATCGTCCTCGACGTAATCGATCGCGAGATCGGGATAGTCGCGCTCGATCTCGGCGCGGACCCGCGCATGCGTGACCTGGCGGACGACATAGCCCATGGCGCGCAGCTCGAGGTGGATCTGGAGCGCCTTCAGCCCCTCCCCGCCCATGCGCCGCGAGATGTTGGGCGCGACGAGCAGGATCCTGGCGGGCTGGACGTCCGGCGACGCGCCGGCGGCGTCCATCAGCCGCTGCCCAGGACTTTGTACAAGCCGATCTGCTTCGCGAGGCGGCGGTTGCGCAGCTTGCCCTCGAACTTGGCACGGGGATAATCGACGAACGGGGTCACCGGCGTCGGATCGGTACGGGTGCGGGGTTGCGCGAACAGGCCGGCACGCTCGGCATCGACCAGCCAGGTCTTGGCGGTGCCGCCGGCATGGAACGCCTTTACCGGGGTGAAATCGAGCTGCGCCAGCGTGTCGGCGCCGCTCCGGCCCATGCGCCGCGCCAGTCGGCTCGGGATCGAATTGGCGAAGCAATGCCATGCGGTCGGATCAAGATAGCCGCCGCCGACATGCTCGGCGAGCGCCGCCCAGACCACCGATTCGACGTGCATCGAGCGCGCATAGGGTGCGGTATCGAGCGTCGTCAGCAGCGATTCGAGAAAGTCGAGATCGAGCGGCGCACGGAACTGGCAGACACCGATATCGGTATGATCCGCCATCGCGACGCCGCGGGTATATGCCTCGGTGACGAGCGGTTCGGGCAGCAGGCAGTTGGGACGCTGCCACATCAGCAGCAGTCCGGTCGCCGGGGTCGGTTCGAACGCGAAGCGATTGGGAAAATAGACGTCGGGATCGAGGATGATCACCTCCTCGCCGGCCGCCGCATACAGCGCGGGATCGGTGACCTTGCGCCAGCACGGATGCCCGTGGCGAAACGCGGCGACCGCCGGATGTGCGCCGTAGCGCTCCGCCGCCAGCGCGTCCGCATGCGCCTGATCATGGACCACCACCTGGTGTGCCGTATCGGCGAACAGCGGCTCGATCTGCGCACGCATCGTCACGGCGTCCGCCGCCGAGTCGGTCAGCACCGTGAGCGTGAAGTCCTCGGTGCAGTTACGTACCAGGCTCGCGATGCAGGGCACCGCATAGCCGAGCGATCGTACGCCGAGCACGCAGTAGAGGGTTCGCGTCAGCCGTTCTGTCATCGCTCGATCCGTCGTTCAGGCGCAGGGGCGTCGGCTCAGTTGTAATAGTCTGCGTAGGCCTTGCCCTTGCCGTAGCCGAAGCCATAATCGCCGCCGGCAAAGCCCTTTACATAGCGATTGAGCACGGTGCCGAAGCACTTCTCCTGGCCGAGCAGACGCAGCGAATCGCGCACCTGCTTGGCCGTCGTCACGCCGTCCTCGACCACCATGATGTAGCCGTCGATATGTTCGCTGACGATCATGCTGTCATCGTTGGCGAAGACCGGCGGCAGATCGAGCAGGTGGACGACGTCGCCGTGCATCGATCGCATCGCATCCACCAAGGCGCCGAAGCGCGCGCTGGCGAGCAGCTCGGACGAGCGTACCCGCCGTGCCGCGGTCGGATAGATGGTCAGCCGCTGGCCCTCGATGCCCCACGACAGGTCGGCGAGATTGTCCGCGGTCCCGGCGAGGAATTCGGTCATCCCCGTCTCGACCGGCAGCTCGAAGCGCTCGGCGACGGAGCCGCGACGCAGATCGAGATCGTAGAGGATCGTCTGCATGTCGGGCAGCCGCGACATCGAGGCGGCCAGATTGCAGGCGATGAAGGTCTTGCCGACCTGCGGGGTCGCCGAGGTGATGCCGATGACCTTCGCACCGTTGGCGACCATCCGGATCACCTGGGTGCGCAGCAGGTTGAACGAGCGCGAGCGTTCGTCGCGGCCGCGGAAGCCGACGATCGTCTCGCTGACCATTTCCGCTGGCGCGATAGTCGCCGGGACTGCGCTGATCGTCAGCGCGCCCGCGAGAGGCGGCGGAGCGTAATTCATGAGATCGTCCTATTCTTAACGGGCGAGGCCGAGTTCGGCCTCGTCGTCGCCACGCCGCCATGGCAGTCGGAACGTCCGCTTGGGCGCGCCGAGATTGGGCACGATCACCAGCGGTGGTTCGCCGATCACCTGCTGCAGCGCGCCGACGCCACGGATCGGGCGCATGACCAGTTCGAGCAGGAAGGCGAGCACGATGCCGATCCCGAGGCCGAGCGCGATTCCGCCGGCGATCAGCAACGGCCGGTTCGGCCAGCTCGGCTGGTCGGCAACGACCGGCGGATCGATCACGGTAAGGCGTTCGCCCTTTTGCTGCTCGCTCAGCTTCGCGGTGCCGCGGGCACCGATCAGGCTGGTGGCGACGGTCTGGTAGTTGGTCCGCAGGCCGTCTGCCTTGGCCTGGAGCTGCGCGATCTGCTCGCTGATCGCGGGGCCGCGCGCCTGCGCGGTCGCAACCGCGCCCATCCGCGCCTGATCCATGTTCTGCGCGCCCGTCAGATTGGCGATCGACGCGTTGTTTGCGGCGATCTGCTGCTGGAGCACCGAGGAAGGATTGAACTTCTTGATGTTGGTCGACGCAAACCGCTTCGCCTCGGCGAGCCGCTGCTCGGCCAGCCGCACGTCGGGATGGCTATCCGAATAGACCGCCTTGGCGCCAGCGAGCTGGGCCTCGGCCGCCGCGACCGCGGGATCGCGATCGACCGCGGTGTTCTGCAGCCGCAGCTGCGCGGTGAGCTGGGCATTCTCGCGCTGGAGCTGCGCGATCTGCCCCTGATAGCCACCGCCGCCGCCCGGCATCATCATCGTGTTCGAATTGGACAGGACCATGCCGTTGGCGGCCTTGATCCCGGCGATCTGGCGCTCGATCGCGCTGATCTGACCCTGCAGGCCGTTTGCCTGTTCCTGGAGGAACTCGACGGTACCCGTTGCCTGCTGCGCGGTCTGCGTCGCATCGAGCCGCACCAGCCGCTCGACGAAATCCTGCGCGACGATCTGCGCCTTTTGCGGATCCGGATATTCGAAGGTCAGTGCGAACGCGATCGTGTTCGATCCCGGACCGTTGCCGATGTCCGCGCTGACCGGCGAGATGCTGGTCGCCTTGCGCATCGAATCGATGACTTCGGAGAGCGGCTTGTCCTGCCGTTCCTCGTTGTACAGATTGTTGTTCTCGATCAGCTCGATCAGGTCGGGACGGCTCAGCACCTGCTGGCGAACCTTGGCGATGCGCTTGTCGATCAGGCTGCCGCCGTTCGGCGCGTTCGCGGTCTCGGTCTGCAGTTGCGGCGATTCGACGAGCAGGGTCGCGCTCGAGCGGTAGGTCGAAGGCAGCAGGAAGGCTGCGGCGACGCCGGCGATCGAACACAGCAGCAACGGCACGATGATCCACCACCGGCGCTGCCAGAGGATCGAGGGCAGGTAGGCGATGATCCCATCGCCGCCGCTGCTCTCTACATCCGAACCATAAGCTTCACTCATCAACGTCCACCTATCGTGAGCGACAGACCGACCCGGCCGCCGATATCGGCGTCAACGGGTAGGCCGAGACCATTTACGTCGCGATAATTCACGGTCGCATATGCCGAAAGACGGCGCGCCAGCCGGCGATTGACCGAAACGTCCGCCGAGACATAGGACTGGTCGTCGAGCTGCACCGCGCCGGGCAACGTCGAAAAGCCGCTCTGCGTCTGCTGGTACGATGCCGACGCGGCAATGCTGGTCGCCTCGGCGAGCTGGTAGGAATAGCTCGCCGCGACGCTGGTCTGGCTACGCGCGCCGCCGAAACCGCTGATGCTCGGCTCGCGCGATGCGGTGAGGCAGAACTGCCCACGCTCGCTCGCGCGGCACAACGACCCCGTTGCGGACGCCTGGACCGAGCTGCCCGAGCCATCGTCGACGATGCTCACCCCGGCCGCGAGATCGAGCGTCCACCGCTCGCTCAACAGCCGGTTGTAGGTGATCCGGGGAGTCAGGATCCGCGCGTTGGGCGCATCGGTATAGTCGGTGATCGTACCGGCGACCTGCAGGCCGATCGAGTCCTTTTCGGACAGGCTGCGCGAGTAGCCGACATTGGCGCCATAGGTCCGGAAGTTGGTCGCGAGGCCACCGCTGTCGGGATAGCTGTTGCGCTGGACATTGCCGCCGAACGTCCAGCTCGAGCGCTCGTCCGGACGGAAGTTGAGCCCGACCGCGGCCGACAGGCTGGTGCGACGCTGGTTCAAGCCGACCAGCCCGATGTCGCCGCCGACACCGCCGACGATCGGCGTGGTGACGATCGGCACGCCGGTGCCGGTACCCGTCCCGGTGCCTGTGCCCGTCCCGGTGCCTGTGCCGGTACCAGTACCGATGCCCGTGCCCGTGCCGACACCCGTGCCGGTACCGATCGCCGGTACCGAGACGAAGCCGTTCTGGGTGCCGAGGATCTGGCTGTCGAGACCTGCGTTGAAGTTGATCGAGGTGCGTGCATCGAGCTGGCTGGAGGCATTGACAGCCACTCCATAGCCATCGTTGCCGCCATATTTCGATGCATATTCGGTGCGGTTGTAGAAGCCCGAGATCGTCGCCTGATCGGTATTGTCGATGATCTGCAGCTGCGGCGCGATGCTGAGCTGGGCGTTGGCCGCCCCCGTATCGTCGCCCGTCGACAGGAACGGGTTGGTCGAATAACCCGCGCCGAGCGACACCGTCGCCGACGGTACCACCGTCTGCGCCGAGGCCACCGACACCGGCAAGGCAACGCCGGCTACACCGAGCGCGGTCGACAGCAAACGCTTCCGCAGCATCATCATGGCATGATCACCGTATCGCCGCTTTGCAGCTCGGGAAGGCCGTTCGCGGCGAGATCGCGCGAGCTGGGGTTACCCTTGATCGTATCGTTGAGGCGAACCCGCATCGTCACCAGTGCCCCGTTCTGCTTGCGCAGGATCAGCACGTTGGAGGTGTCCGCGAAGTCGCCGGGCCCACCGGCCATGCCGATCGCCTCCAGCACGTTGACGTATTTGCCGGGCGAGAACACGCCGGGTGCACGAACCTTGCCGATCACCGAGAACTGGAAGCCGGACGGCGTCTTCACCGACACCGTTACCTGGGGCACCTGATCGCGGAACTGGGCGCCGAGCCCACGGGTCACCGCTGCTTCGATATCCGACGGCAGCTTGCCCGCCGCCTCGACGCGCCCGACCAGCGGGAACGAGAAGCTGCCGTCCGGCAGCACGCGAATCGACCGCTGAAGGCGCTCTTCGCCCCAAACATAGACCTCGATTTCGTCGCCAGGATTGATGCGATAGGCCGGCAGCTTGTTGGCGCCACCCTGCTGCGCTTCGGCCTGGGGTACCGCGAGCAACGATCCTGTCGTGCAGGCGAACGCCAAGGCGCACGCAAATGCCAACTTCATTCCAAATCCCCCAAAGCTTACATCAAGGCGATGTTGCTTTAATCGCGATGGCTTGCAAAAGCCATACGCTTCGATGTTGCAAAGCGGCATTCGTGGGACGTCCCGCCGCGGTACAACCGAGCGGCAGCGTCGCGCGACGCTTATCGTGATACGAGCGCGAGCGAGCGAGACGGGGTGCTGCCGACGATGACGAAACCGAACTGGCCACGGGCCGCGACGATCGCTTTGCTGCTGGCGACGGCGGCATGCAGTTCGCGCGCCGAACGCGCTGCCGACGCCATGGCGCAGGGCGTGCAGCTGAATGCTGCGGGGCAATATGTCGCCGCGGCGCAGAAGTTCAACGAAGCGGTGAAGCTGCGCGACGACGTTCCCGCGCTGTGGATCGCCCGCGCGCGCAATCAGGTGCAGATGAACGATTATGGCGGCGCCTTCGCTTCGTATCGCAACGCGCTCGACCAGGATCGCAGCAACCGCGAGGCGCTCGACGCGGTGGCGCAGCTCTCGCTCGCGACCAACGATCTCGAACGCGCCGACACCTATGCGAGCCAGATCCTCGCACTCGATCCGGGCGATCTCACCGCCAAGTTGATGCGCGCGACGGTGTCGTATCGCCGCGGCCGGCTCGACGAGGCGACGGCGACCGTCGATCTCGCGCTGGCGCAGGATCCCTCCAACGAGGCGTCCCGCGTGCTCAAGAGCCGGATCCTGCAACGCCGCGGCGATTCGGCAGGCGCGCTGGCGATAATCGCGCCGGTCTTCGAAGCCGGCAGTGGCGGCTCCGATCTGCGTCGCCAGCTGGTCTCGATCTTCGAACGCGAGGCCAATGGGCGCGGGCTGTTGCGGGTGGCCGAGCGCAACGCGCGCGACCGGCCACGCGACGCCGGCACCCAGATCGACTTCGCGATGCAATTGCTGCTCAACGGCCGGGTGCCCCAGGCGGCGCGGGTGCTGAATGCGGTCGGCCGGTTCGCCGCCAACGATGCTGCGCGCGATCGGACGGTTGCGATGCTGATCGACGCCGACCTGTCCGTCACCGAGGTGGACGCCATGCTGGCGACATTGCCGACGATCGCGCCGAGCCTGGCGACGGCGGCCGCGCAGCACGCCATTGCGCTCGGCCGCGGCGATCGGGCGGTGGCACGCCTGGCGCCGCTGGTCGCCGCGGCGCCGCTGACCGCGGCGACCACCGATCTCCACGCCGCCTACGCGCTCGCGCTCGCGCAGGTCGGCCAAGGTGCGGACGCGGGGCGCCGTGCGACCGCCATCCTCGCGGTCGACCCCGCCGAGCCGCGCGCGCTCGCCGCACGCGCGCTCGCGCAGCTTGCCGCGCGCGACATCAACGGTGCGCTTCGCGACGCCCGCGTCGTGGTCCGCGACAATCCCGGATCGCCGGCCGCGACGGCGCTGCTCGCGCAAGTCTATCGGGCACGCCGCGATCCGGCGACCGCAGCCGCCACCATCACCGGCGGCTTCAACGACAATCCCGAGGATTCGGGTTTTCTGAAACTGTATGTCGAGCAGCTCGTCGCCGCCGATCGGGTCGAGGATGCGATCGGCGTTGCCCGCGCCTTTTCGATCCGGCACCCGGCTTCGGTGCTCACGTGGCGCTTGCGCGCGCAGCTCTGCACGCGGACCCGGGACACGGCGTGCGTAGCGCGGGCACGGGCCATCATCGACCGGCTGCGCGGACGCGGCGGCGCGATGCCGCAGACCCCGGCGGAAGAAGAGGTCGCCGAGCGCGAGCTGCCGCTCGACATGGGCCGGTGACGACCGCCCCCCGCCGCCCCTATCTGGGGCTCGACTTCGATCCGCTGTCGCTGGCGCAGGTGGTGGCGGCACTCGGCGAGCGCGCAACCGACGCGGCCTTCGCCTACCTCGTGACGCCGAACGTCGATCATCTCGTCCGGCTCCACGGCGACGTCGCACCGGACCGCAACGCGGTCTGGTCGGCGTATCGCGGCGCGACCTGGTGCACCTGCGACAGCCGCATCATCGCCAAGCTGGCAGGCCGCGCCGGTATCGCGCTGCCGGTCGCGGCGGGGAGCGACCTGACCGCCATCCTCCTCGACCGCGTGGTTCGCCCGGGCGACCGGATCGCGATCGTCGGCGGCAGCACGGCCACCGTCGCGGTGTTGCAACGCAAGCTGCCGGCGGTCACGATCCTGCATCACGCGCCTCCGATGGGGCTTCGCACGAATGCGGTCGCGATGGCCGAAGCGGCGGCATTCGTCGCCGGGGCGAACGCCCGCTTTGCTTTTCTCGCCGTGGGTTCGCCGCAACAGGAATTGCTCGCCCACGCGATCGCGGACCGCGGCGATGCGACCGGCATCGGGTTGTGCATCGGGGCGGCGATCGAGTTCGTCGTCGGGGAGCGCCAGCGCGCGCCGCGCCTGCTCCAGCGGCTCAGCCTCGAATGGGCGTTCCGTCTCGCCGCGGAGCCGCGCCGTATGTGGCGGCGCTATCTCGTCACCGGACCGCGCATCTTCCTGCTGGCATATCGCCATCGCCGGCAGCGACCGCCCGAAGCCTAGGCTCCGGGCGCGCCGCCGGCACGACGTCGGTTACTTGGCGGCGGCGGCGCCGCCACCAGCCGCCGGCGCGAAGCCGGGCTGGTATTCGATCTTCGCGGCGTCGCGCGCCTGCTTGACCTGCTTCTTGGCGATGTCGGACACTGCGTCGCGACGGATCACCTGGGTGGCGAGCTGGCGTGCATTGTCGCCGGCGAGCGGCTGGACGCGCTTGTCCGCGATCACGCTGACGACCACGCGGCCCCCCGATGCGAGCACGAACGGTTCGGTCGGCGGCAGCTGGGTGATCTGCTTGATCAGCCCTGGCGGCGTCTGCGCGCTGTCCATCACGCCCTTCTGGCGGGCGAACTTGATGCCCATCTGGGTCAGCGTGGCGGCGACCTCGTCGAGGCTGTGATCCGCCTCGAGCGCCTTCAGCTTGGCGCGATCCTCGGGCGCGGCGAACTGGATCTGGTCGAGCGCGTAGATCGTGCGCTGCCCGAACATGTCGGGATGCGACGCGACATATTGATCGACGTCGGTGGTCGACGGCACGGGAACGTTCTTGGTGACCTGCTTGCCAAGCATGCTGATCATCAGTTCGTCGTTGAGACGACGCTGTTGCTGGAGATATTCGGGATCCTTGTCGATCCCGCGCTCGCGCGCCGCCTGCACCAGCAGCTTGCGGTCGATCAGGCCCTGCAGCGCCGCAGCCTGCACGGCCTTCTTGTCGCCACCCTGGGCGCCGGCGCGCTGGAGTTCGCCGTTGAGCTCGGACAGGGAGACTTCCTCGCCATTGACGACCGCCACGACCTGGCCGGTAGCGGCGCGCTTGCACCCCGTCGCGGTCAAGGCGGACGCCAGAAGCAGGATCGTTAACGTTTTAGATTTCATAACGGCCTTTCACTAGAACCGAACGTCCACTAACCGGACGACGCGACATCGTCGCACTTTGTTGTAAAACTATTACATCCCTGTCGGGACATTGGGAAGGAAGCACGTGATGCAGACAGTCTATGATTGGGTCACGGTGGCGTTCTTCGCCGGGCTGGTCGTTCTGCTGCTTCAGCGTTCGGTTGGACCCGACGAGAGCCGCGATTCACTGTATCACTACATCGTGCCCGCCGGCGGCTGCGCCGTCACCAATTATCTTGGTAACGAAGGCTACCATGCGTTTGCGATCCTCGCCTTTGTGGGGGTGATCGCCTACACGCTCTACTTCCTGAAGCCTTTCGCACGAGCCTGAAAACACTGCGATCGGTCCGCTCAGTGCGGGCCGATCAACAGCGTCCGTCCCTGCCGCTGCACCGACGCCACCAACGTCCGCACAAAGGCTTCGAGCGTCTTGATCGCCGCTGCCGGATCGTTGCCGATCACCGACACCCGCGCCAGCATGCCGTCCGGGATATACCCTTTCAGATTGGCCTCGGCCATCATCAGCCGCTGGTCGAACCAGCGCCGCGGCAGTTCCGGGCCGACCCGCGTCCAGTAGAGAATATATTCGCGCCGCGATCCGCGATCCGCGACCAGGAAGCGCGCGGGGATCGCGAAACCGCTGTCGAGCTTGATCTCTGTCGGGTCGTTCTGCAGAATCGCGAAGCCCGCCGCCGGGTAGCAGACCTCGGGACGATGCACCTGCAGCCGGCCTTCCTGGACGCTGCTATAGGCGAGCACCAGCATCACCGGATCGGTATCGCCGTTCGCATAGGACCGGGTCAGCAGCTGTTCGTACAGCGTGCGCGACAATTGGTCCTCGGGCGGCAGGATGAAGCCCGACGCCGTCAGATAGCTCCACGGCCCGATCTGGTTGGGAAAGAGGCTCGTGAACGATTTCTCGGTCAGGCGCGGCATGCTGCGCTTGGGAACGTAGAGCTCGGACAAGGCGACGGTGCCGGCAAGCGCCAGGCCGATCATCATCTTGCGTCGTGAAATCGGGTCGGCGGTCGCCATCAGGTGGTCCTTGCCGGCTTGCCGAGGCGGCTGCCGACCGCGCCGACGATCCGGTCGATCATGAAGATCAGCAGCACCGCGACGACGAACATGAACAGCCCGGCGAATTCATGGAGGAAGCCCTGCGCCATCGCCTCGCCGCCATAATAGGTCAGCATGACGAGCATCAGGACGCGGATGAAATTGGCGAACACCGCGATCGGGAAGATCGCCATCACCAGGATCAGCGTGTAGCGCCAGCTCGCATTGTGCCGGAGGTAGACGTAGAAGCTGCCGATCGCGGTCAGGCTGATCAGCGAGTTGAGCCCTGCGCACGCGGCCGCGATCAGCAGCTCGAACTGCCCGATATAGATGCTGACCCCCGAGGTCGCGACCGGATAGCCCAGCGTCGACAGCAACCCGACGACGATCTTGGAAATCGCCAGCTTGATCGGCTGGGTGCCGACGTCGATCAACGTTGCCGGGATCGGGATGAGGAAGATCGAGTAGAGGATCGGGAACCACAATGCCTTCAGCACCGGCACGCCGCCGACCGCGTAGAGCACCGCGACGATGCTCAGATACGCCGCCAGCCCGCGAACCTCGAGCAGCCCGGTAACGCGCGACGCGGTGTACAGGATCAGCAGCGGGGCGAGCAGCACGATCGCGCGCCATGCCGGCGGCGGCGCCGCGACGGCGGCCGCCTGCTTGGCCCCGCGCGCAAAGATCCAGATCGCGGTGGCGAACACGATCGGCGCGTGCGCCGCGGTGTCGGTACCCCAGCCGCGCGACGCGAGATCGAGCAGGGTCGGGATCGCCAGCGCGGCGATGCCGACCCAGAAGATCGGATTGGCGCGGAACGATCGCCAGATCGCCAGCCCCATGTCCTGCCACGTCGGGGTCGCGACCTCGCTGGTCGACGCCGGTGTCGGCGCCACGTCCGCCGGGATCGGCGTCATCGCGGTCGACTCGTCGGTCGCCGCATGCTTGGTCGGGAGTGTGGCATCCATGATGTGATGAAGTGGCTAGCCCGCAACGGTTAAATTCATACCAAGAGGGCATGATGTCGATCGCCATCGGCCGATATCGACCGCCGATATCGACCATGGCCAGGACCGACGAACGCTATCGCGCCCGCAATCACGGCATCCACCCCCGGGGCAAGCCATATAAGGCGCAACGACCCTTGGCAACTGACTGGTGCAACGACGAAACGCCCCAAAACGGGGGCGAGATTTGCCTTGCGGCACCGCCCGATCTAGCCAGGCGGCGGGAATCGGCGGCGACGTGGCAGGGAGCGACGCCGCGCGCTGGCTGCGCGATGGGGGTCTCACGATGACGGCGACACGTGGCGACTTCGAGGGCACCACGCCGCGGCGACGGTCCGGCGCGCGCGACGCAGTCGCCTGCTGGGCGATCGTCGTCGCGTTCGTGCTGTTGTGGCAACTGGTGGCGTATCGCGGGCTGATCGCGCTCGCCGCGGAATGGCAGTTCGACACCTTCGGGCGCTATTATCCCGCGCTTACCTATGTGCTTCTGGTCGTGGTGCTCGGCTCGCCGATCCTCTGGTTGATGCGATTGCGGGACGCGCCCGCGGCAAAC
>DATLME010000022.1:0-8253 GCA_035537395.1 Sphingomonas sp.
CGGCCGACGGCATGATCGTGTCGGGGTTCGACCGGCCCAACATCCGCTATGCGATCAGCCCCAAGGCGAACACCTCCAAGCAGATCGCCGACGTCATCGCGGCAACCGCCGGACCCGGCATCGTCTACGCGCAAACCCGCGCCGCGACCGAGAAGCTGGCGGAGGCACTCGCGCGAACCGGCCGCCCGACCCGCGCCTATCACGCCGGGCTCGATCCGCAGGTCCGCGCGCGCAACCAGCGCGATTTCGTCGCGAGCGAGGATATGGTGATCTGTGCCACCGTCGCGTTCGGCATGGGCATCGACAAGCCCGACGTCCGCTTCGTCGCGCATGCCGGCCTGCCGAAATCGATCGAGGCCTATTACCAGGAGACCGGGCGCGCGGGTCGAGACGGCGATCCCGCGATCGCGCACCTGTTCTGGGGTGCGGAGGATTTCGCGCGGGCACGCCAGCGGATCGGCGAGGTCGAGCCCGAGCGCCAGCCCGGCGAGCGCACCCGGCTCGCCGCGCTCGGCGCCCTCGTCGAGACGGCGGGGTGCCGCCGCCGCATCCTGCTCAAGCATTTCGGCGAGGATCGCGCGGACGATTGCGGCAATTGCGACAATTGCCTCGGCAACACCGAGGCGATCGACGCGACCGAGACCGCCAAGAAGTTCCTGAGCGCGGTGTTCCGGACCGGGCAGATGTTCGGCGCCGGCTATGTCGAACAGGTGCTCGCGGGCCAGTCGACCGAGCGCAGCCTGATGAACGGCCATGAAAACCTGTCGGTATGGGGCATCGTCGACGGCGACGAGCTCGCGCTGATCAAGCCGGTGGCGCGCGCGTTGCTGCTGCGCGACGCGCTGAGGACCAACGCGCATGGCGGGCTGGAATTCGGCCCTGGCGCTCGCCCGATCCTGAAGGAGGACGCACGCGTCGCGCTCGTCGTCCCGCCCAAGCGCGAACGTCGTGCCAGGCGGGGCGTGGCGGTGGCGGCCAATCCGGCCGACAACCCGCTGTTCGAGGCACTGCGCGCGTGCCGCCGCGATCTCGCCAAGGACGCCGGCGTCCCGCCCTATGTGATCTTCCACGATTCGGTGCTGCGCGACATGGCGGCGCAGCGACCCACCAGCCGCGCGGCACTGTCGCTGCTGTCCGGGATCGGCGCGCGCAAGCTCGATGCCTATGGCGAGGCGTTCTTGGCGGTGATCCGCGAGGCATGAAGATGCCGCTCACCGCATAAATGCCTCGGATCACCCTCCCGCTCTGCCGCTGACCTCGCTATAGGCGCGCTCATGCTCGCCATCCGCCCGCTCAACGACCATGTCGCCGTCGCCCCGCAAATCGATCCGGGCGACATCGCCGCGATCAAGGCCGCGGGCTATGTCGCGATCGTCAACAACCGACCCGATGACGAGGAGCCCGGCCAGCCATCGGGCGAGGCGATCCGCGCCGCGGCCGATGCCGCCGGGCTCGCCTACACCGCGATCCCCGTGACCCATGCCGGTTTCTCGCACCCACAGCTCGATGCGATGGCAGCGGCCCTCAGCGCGGTCGAAGGGCCGGTACTCGCCTATTGTCGTTCCGGAACGAGGTCGTGCAATCTCTGGGCGCTCGCCGCCGCCCGAGCCGGCCGCGCGCCGCACGTGCTGGTCGCGCAGGCCGAGCACGCCGGCTACGATCTGGCGGGTATTCGGCCGATGCTGGACGCGCTGTCGGACGCGCGATGAACTGGCTGGTGCTGGGCGGATCGCTGGTGGCGATACTGGCGCTCGCGGGCGTCGCCTGGGCGCTGAAGCTCGGCCGGGTGGAACGGATCGGCAGCCCCGAAGAAGCCGCGGAGGCCGCCGAGCAGTGCCTCGCCGGCTTCGCGACCGTCGGCGCGGTGGTCGGAGCCGACGGCAGCGGCGCGCTGGCGGTGACCGACGACGGGCGCGTCGCGGTGATGAAGCGGCACGGCGCGCGCATCGCGGTACGCGAGGTGACCTGGCACGCGGTGCGCTCGACTCCGGCGGGGATCGTCGTCGAGACCGGCGAACGCCGCTTCGGCACCGTCGCGATCACCGGTGTCGACGCGCTCGACATCCGCAAGCTGGCGCCGCAACTGACACGCGTGTAAAAAGCGTCCGGCGCGAGGCGGCGACAGCCCGTCCGCGCGGGAGAGATGCCGGTGACGCTGCCCAACCCGATCGATTATGCGATCCCGGCATTCGTCCTGCTGGTGCTCGCCGAGATGATCGTCGCCCGGATCAAGGGCCGCGACCGCTACGAGCCACGCGACACGCTGACCAGCCTCGCGCTCGGCCTCGGCAGCACGGTGGCGGGCGTCCTGTCGGCGGGCGCGGTGTTCGCGCTGGCGACGTGGGTGGCCGGGTTTCGCCTCTTCGCGATCGGCTATGCCTGGTACTGGTTCGCGCTGTGCTTCGTGCTGGACGATCTCGCTTATTATGTTTTTCACCGCTCGGCGCACCGGGTGCGCTGGTTCTGGGCCAGCCACGTTATCCATCATTCGAGCCAGCATTATAACCTGTCGACTGCGCTGCGGCAGACCTGGACCGGATTCTTCAGCCTCGGTTTCCTGTTCCGGCTGCCCTTGTTCCTGATCGGCTTTCCGCCCGCGATGGTGTTCTTCGTCGCCGGGCTCAACCTGATCTATCAGTTCTGGATCCACACCGAGGTGATCGGGCGCATGCCGCGCTGGTTCGAGGCGGTGATGAACACGCCGTCGCACCACCGCGTCCACCACGCCACCAACGCACGCTACCTGGATCGCAACTATGCCGGCGTGTTCATCGTCTGGGACCGGCTGTTCGGGACCTTCGAGCCCGAGCGCGACGACGATCGACCGCGCTACGGCATCGTCAAGAACCTGGGGTCGTTCAGCCTGATCTGGGCCGCGTTCCACGAATGGGTGGGGATCGCGCATGATGTCTGGCGGGCGCCGTGGCGCGCCAAGCTCGGCTATATCTGGCGGCCACCGGGCTGGAGCCATGACGATAGTCGCGAGACGAGCGAGACTATCCGTGCGCGCTGGCAGGCCAGGGTGGATGAAAAAAAGCCCGGTGCGTCACCGCACCGGGCTTGAGGTCGTTCGCAGGAGGAACGGCGTGAAGGGGCGGGCCTGACCGCCCCCGAACTCAGTAATTATAGGCGCGTTCGCCATGTTCGTTGATGTCGAGGCCCTCGCTTTCGACATCGGCCGAGGGGCGGAGCCCGATCGTCTTGTCGAGCAGGAAGAACAGCGCGGCGGAAACGAGGCCCGACCAGAGCAAGGTGATCCCCACGGCCTGGATCTGGGTGAGCAGCTGGCCGCCCATGTCATAGGCGCCGGCGACCGCAGGCCGGACGGTGTAGTCGAACCAGCCCTGGCCGCCGAGCGCGGGATCGGCGACGATCGCGGTACCCAGCGCGCCGAAGATGCCGCCGATGCAGTGCACGCCGAACACGTCGAGCGTGTCGTCATAGCCGAGCCTGTTCTTGACGGTGGTGACGAAGAAGAAACACACCGGCGAGACGAGCAGCCCGAGCAGGATCGAGGTCATCGGCGCGGCGAAGCCCGAGGCCGGCGTGATCGCGACCAGCCCGGCCACCGCTCCGGTGGCAGCGCCGAGCAGCGACGGTTTCTTGTGCACGATCTGCTCGATCACCGCCCACGACACCGCCGCCGCGGCGGTCGCGACATAGGTGTTGATGAAGGCCACGGTGGTGACGCCGTTCGCCTCGAGGTTGGAGCCGGCGTTGAAGCCGAACCAGCCGACCCACAGCAGCGAGGTGCCGATCATCGTCATCGTCAGCGAGTGCGGCGGCATCGGCTCCTTCTTGTAGCCGACGCGGCGGCCCATCACGAGGCACCCGGCCAGCCCGGCGATGCCCGCATTGATGTGGACCACCGTGCCGCCGGCGAAATCGAGCGCGCCCTTGCCGTAGAGATAGCCATAGTCACCGGGCTGGGTCGGCAGGAAATCGGGACCGGCCCAGTACCAGACCATGTGCGCGATCGGGAAATAGACGATCGTCAGCCACGCCACGACGAAGATGATCAGCGGCGTGAACTTCACCCGCTCCGCGAACGCACCGACGATCAGCGCCGGCGTTATGCACGCGAAGGTCATCTGGAACACGATATAGGCGTATTCGGGAATATAGACGCCGTTCGAGAAGGTCGCCGCGAGCGAGTTCGCGTCGACGCCCTTCAGGAATGCCTTCGACAGCCCGCCGATGAACGGGCTGCCGCCGGTGAACGCCAGGCTATAGCCCCAGCACACCCATACCAGGCTGGCGACGCACACGATCATCAGCACCTGCATCAGCACCGACAGCATGTTCTTGGTGCGGACCAGCCCGCCGTAGAACAGCGCCAGCCCCGGCACCGACATCATCAGCACCAGCGCCGACGAGATCAACATCCAGGTCGTATCGCCCTTGTTGACCATGTCAGCCGAGGCGGCGAACGGGGCCGCGGCGGGCGCCGCGAGTTCCTGCGCCCAGGCGGGCAGCGCCGCAAAGGCGGCAGCACCGAGCGCGACACCGCCGGCAATCTTGATGGCTTGCTTCATCTTACCCCCCTCAGAGCGCCGAATCGTCGGTTTCGCCGGTGCGGATCCGGACCGCCTGGCTGACGTCGACGACGAAGATCTTGCCGTCGCCGATCGCGCCGGTGTTGGCGGATGCCTGGATCGCCTCGACCACGCGGTCGGCGAGATCGGTCGCGCAGACGACTTCGATCTTGATCTTCGGCACCATGTTGGTGCTGTATTCGGCGCCGCGGTAGATCTCGGTCTGGCCCTTCTGCCGGCCGAACCCCTTCACCTCGGTGACTGTCATTCCGGCCACGCCCAGCGTCGTGAGGGCTTCCCTCACTTCGTCGAGCTTGAATGGCTTGATGATCGCGATGACCAGCTTCATCGGCGCCCCTTTCTTGTTCGATCGGGACATCGCAACGATCGTGCCAGTCGCGAAACGACGTGCTGCCGCCGCTATCCGTCGCTCGAATCGGATCGGCGCGATGCAATTATGGGCAGTTGACCGCGGTTGCCCGAGAATCAGGCAGCGTCGGCGACGATCTGCCTGGCGATCGCGAGATCATCCTCGTCGACCATCACGCGTACCGGGATCAGCAGGTAGCTGCCGTCCCCGATCGACGCCTCGCCGTCGAACGCGACCGCGTCGATACCCTCGCTGTCGAGCCGCCCGACCAGGATGTGCGCCTCGTTGCGCCCGAACCGCCCGAGCTCGACCAGGGTCATGCCGGCACGACGGTGGGCACGCGGACCGGCAGTCCGTCGATGCTGCGCGTGCGCCCGGCATATTTGGCGAGCCGTTGCTCGTCCGTTGTCGCGCCATGATATTTGCTGAGCGTCGTGCGCTCGCGATCCAGCGTCATGAACGGCACGCCCCACCCGCACGACGTCTGCAGCTCGTCGATCGCGACGACGAAGATCTGGCGCGTCCCCGGCAATGGCGTGAAGTGCGCGTAGAGCCCTGCCCAGTCCCCGTCCTGCGGCAGCACCGCGCGGCCCCTGCCATAGATTCGGAAAATCAGCGCGGGACGATCGAAGGCGCAGAACATGATGGTGATGCGGCCATCCGCGGCCAGATGTGCGTTGGTCTCGTTGCCCGAGCCGCCGACGTCCAGATACGCCACGGTCGCGTCGTCGAGGACGCGGAAGCTGTCCATCCCCTTGGGGCTGAGGTTGATCCGCGCGCCGTCGGCCGCGGTCGCCACGAAGAACACCGGCTGGCGCGCAACGAAATCGCGATGATCCTGGTTCAGGGTGCGAAAGAATTCCATCGACGCCTCGGCATGCTGATGCGGGGTCTCCTGATGACAGAATATCGCCGCGATCGCACCTGCGAACTCGGGCGGCCGCCGTCCGGAAGACTACCGCATCAGCACGAGTTCCTCGGCCATCGTCGGATGCAGCGCGACGGTGTCGTCGAACTGGTCCTTGGTCAGCCCCGCCTTCACCGCGATGGCCGCCGCCTGCAGGATCTCCGGCACGTCGGGGCCGATCATGTGGAGGCCCACGATCTTGCCGGTCTCGCCGTCGCAGATCATCTTGTAGAGCGCGCGCTCGTCGCGATTGGCGAGGACGTTCTTCATCGGGCGGAAATCCGACGAATAGACCCGGATCGATCCCAGCTTCTGCTTGGCCTCGCTTTCGGTCATGCCGACCCCGGCGAGCGGCGGGTGGCTGAACACCGCGCTCGGAATGTTGGTATAGTCGACGCGGGTCGGCTTGTTGCCATAGATGGTGTCCGCGAACGCCTGCCCTTCGCGGATCGCGATCGGGGTCAGCTGGACCCGGTTGGTGACGTCGCCGATCGCGTAGATGCTCGAACAGGTCGATCGGTTGTCATCGTCGACCACGATCGCGCCCTTGTCGTCGAGCGTGACCCCCGCCGTTTCGAGCCCGAGCCCCGCAGTGTTCGGCAGCCGCCCGGTCGCGAACATGACCAGGTCGACGGTGACCGGATCATGGTTCGTCATCCGCACTGTCAGGCAGCCATCGTCACGCTTGTCGATGCCCTCGAACGCGGCGTCGAACTTGAAGTCGAGCCCCTTCATCAACGAGATCTGCAGCAGCCTGTCGCGGATCGACAGGTCGTAGCCGCGCAGGATCTCCTTGGTGCGGTTGAGGATCGTGACGTGCGCACCGAGCTGGTGAAAGATCCCCGCGAACTCGTTGGCGATATAGCCCGCGCCCGCGATCAGCACGCGTTTGGGGATCGCGTCGAGGTGGAACGCCTCGTTGGAGGTGATGCCGTGCTCGCTCCCCGGGCAGTCGGGCACCGCCGGGTGCGCACCGACCGCGATCAGGATCCGCTCGGCGGTCTTCACGGTGCCGTCGGCAAGCGTCACCTCGTTCGGGCCGGTCACGGTCGCCCGGCTGTGGATGATCTCGACGCCGTGGCTTTCGAGCGTCTTGGTGTAGGCGCCGTTGATCCGGTCGACCTCCTCCAGCACGTTGTCGCGCAGCGTCGGCCAGCTGAACTCGCAATGGTCGGGCACCTGCCAGCCGAACCTCTTGGCGTCGGCAAGGTCCTCGGCGAAATGCGCGCCGTAGACGAGCAGCTTCTTCGGCACGCACCCCCGGATCACGCAGGTCCCGCCGACGCGATACTCCTCCGCGACCGCTACCCGCGCGCCATGCGCGGCGGCGACCCGCGACGCGCGCGTTCCGCCCGAGCCCGCGCCGATGACGAAGAGGTCGTAGTTGTAATCGGCCAAGTAGGAATCCTTATCGAACAGCGGCGGCGATCGGCCCCGTCCGCCACTTGGGGGCCCAGACCGGACGGGGCAAGGCTTGCGACGACGTTCGCAGGCGTCAGCGCCCGCCGGCGCGGCGCATCGGCATGGAATCGATCGTGCGCGCGAGGTCGGCGGCGGCAAGTGGCTCGCTTGCACGACGCTTGACCCCACCATCCTTACCGAGAAGAGCCACCGCGAAGCTGCTCACGGGCAAGCCATACGCGCGGCGCAACATGGCTGCGGTGTCGGACACACCAGCGACACGATCCCCGATCACCTCGACGACGCTCAGGTCACGAAGCTCAGCTTCGTCGCGCCATGCCGCCAGCATGCGGCGCTGCTCCAGGAGTCGCGGGTCGTCCACCGATGAAGCGGCGACGATGAGCACGCGCCGTTCCCACTGCATAGAGGCAACCGACGGCGAAGCCGCGAGCAGCGCGGCGGCAAGCGTAGTGATCATGCTCGGTCAACGTTCGATCGGCGGCACGGCTCCTCCGCCGTGACCTTATTGGATCGCATGTGTACGCCATCCTGGATTCATACACATACGCCGCAACGTCGGGTCAGGCGAGCCCCGCCCGCTTGATCAGGTCGGTCGTCGACGGATCGAAGTCGCCACCCCCCTTCGCCGCTTCCTTCGCCATCTCCTTGCCGAGCTCGACCCCGAACTGGTCGAACGAGTTGATCCCCAGCAGCACGCCGTTCACGAACACCCGGTGTTCGTAGAACGCGATCAGCGCGCCCAGCGTGCGCGCATCGAGCTGGTCGAGCAGCAGCGTGGACGACGGGCGATCTCCCGCATAGCTGCGCGCCGGATCGTCGACCTGCTTGCCCTTCATCAGCGCAGCGCCCTGCGCGAAGGCGTTGAGCAGCAGCTGGCGATGATGGTCCTCGTTGAGCGTGTCGCCCTCCTCGATCACCGCGACGAACTCGACGGGCACGAGGTGCGTGCCCTGATGAAGCAGCTGGAACACCGCATGCTGCGCATCGGTGCCGACCCCGCCCCAGGTGATCGGCGCGGT
>DATLME010000023.1:0-5526 GCA_035537395.1 Sphingomonas sp.
CGGCGGCGAGGTGTCGAAGCCCTATGCCCAGATCGGCGGCCAGCGCTACGAGGTCGAGGTGGTCCAGCAGGGCGGGATCGAGACCCGCTATGTGATCGACCAGGGCCAGCGGCTCGCGATCAAGGGCAATGACGACGGCACGGTATCGCTGCTCGACGGCGCCGGCGCGGTGTCGCGCACGGTGGAGAAGGGCGGGTTCGATTCCAAGGCGGACCGCAGCCCGTTCTTCGTCGCGCTGATGCTGCTCGCGCTGAGCCTCGTCTCGGTCGGCAACGGCTTCTTCAAGCCCAACATCTCGACGATGGTCGGCACGCTCTACGCCGAGGGCGACCGCCGGCGCGATGCGGGGTTCACGATCTTCTACATGGGGATCAACCTCGGCTCGCTGTTCTCGCAGCTGCTCTGCCCGTTCCTGGCCGAAGCGGTCGGCTGGTGGGCCGGGTTCGGGCTCGCCGCGTTCGGCATGCTGCTGTCCTGGTCGCTGATCCAGTTCGACGGCGGCAAGCTCGACGGGATCGGCGATCCGCCCGAGGGCAAGGCCAATCGCAGCATCCCGATCTATATCGGCGCGCTGCTCGCGGTCCCGGTGGTCTATTTCCTCTTCACCAACCTGATGAACGCACCCGAGCCGGTGCCCGGTTCCGGGATCATCGGCTACATCGCGTCGCTGTCGCTGATGGGCAAGCTGCTGTTCGGGACCTTCCTGATCGCGGTGCCCGGCATCCTGATCTGGTCGGCCAAGGCAGGTGACAAGCGCGAGTTCCAGATGATGCTCGCGGCGATGACGCTGATCGTGTTCAACGTCGTGTTCTGGACGCTGTTCGAACAGGCCGGGTCGAGCCTGACCCTGTTCGCGGATCGCAACACCGACCTGACGGTGTTCGGGCTGTTCTCGATCTCGGCAGGGCAGACGCAGTTCTTCAACGCGTTCTTCATCGTCGCGCTGGCGCCGGTGATGTCGATCCTGTGGACCCGGCTGGCGGCGCGCGGCATCGAGCCGTCGATACCGATCAAGTTCGGCATCGCGCTGATCGGGGTAGGCCTTGGCTTCCTGTTCCTGGTGTGGGGCGCCACGATGGTCGGGCCGACCTTCAAGGTCGCCTTGTGGTGGCTGGCAGGGTTGTACTTCATCCACTCGTTCGCCGAGCTTTGCATCTCGCCCGTGGGCCTGAGCATGATCACCAAGCTGTCGATCGCGCGGATCGTTGGCCTGATGATGGGGGTGTGGTTCCTGTCGATCTCGGTCGCGCAATATGTCGCCGGCATCGTCGCGCAGGTGGCGAGCGTCGAAACGGTCGGCGGGCAGGTGACCAATCTGAAGGTCAGCCTGGAGACCTATACCGGGGTGTTCTGGACGATCGGGCTGGTGTCCGCGGGGATCGGCGTGCTGCTGCTGCTGATCTCGCCGATCATCAAGAAGTGGATGCACGGGGTTCAATAGCAGACGGGGGAATGCGTGATGGGAAGTGTGGTGGCGGCGGCGGTCGCGTTCGTGGGCACGCACTTCCTGTTGTCGCATCCCCTGCGACGACCGATCGTCGCACGCGTGGGCGAAGGGGGTTTTCTCGGCATCTATTCGCTGGTCGCGTTCGCCACGCTGATCTGGCTGGCGATCGCCTATCGCGCCGCGCCGATGACGCCGATGCTGTGGCCGGTCGGCGACGGAGTCTGGGCGGTAGCGACCGCGGTTATGCTGCTCGCGAGCATGTTGCTGGTGGGGTCGCTGGTCCGAAACCCGGCGATGCCCGATCCGACCGGGAAGACCGTGGCGCCGGCGGAGGCGCGTGGCGTATTCGCGATCACGCGACACCCGATGATGTGGGCGTTCGCGCTCTGGGGCGCATGCCATGCGTTGGTGTACCCGATCGCGGCGAACCTCGTGCTGGTCGCGGCGATCATCGTTCTCGCGCTGGTCGGGGCGGTGATGCAGGACCGCAAGAAGGAGACGCTGCTGCCCGAGATGTGGCCGGGGTGGGAAGCGAAGACGAGCTACTGGCCGTTCGTCGCGATCGCGCAAGGGCGGGCGCGGTTCGGCGGGTTCGGGATGCACACGCTGGCGGGCGGCGCAGTGGTGTGGCTGGCGGCGACCTGGGCGCATATCCCGCTGGCGGGATGGGCGGCGGGGATCTGGCGCTGGATTTGATCGGGGGCAGTTGGTTCGATCAGGTCGTCACCCCGGACTTGTTCCGGGGTCCACCGTGCCGCGTACCAACCGGCATGTCGATAATCGCCTGAGTGGATGCCGGAACACGTCCGGCATGAGGGTGTCGAAGGCGTCAGGGTGAAATAACCACCTCGTCCTCCCCATCGTCCCACACGTCGCCGTTGCGGCGCGAGATCGTGCTCGTCGCGGCGAGGTCCATCATCACGTTGCCGAGCGTACGGAAGATGTCGGGGATGGTCTCGACCGCGATCAGCAGCCCGAGCGGGGCGAGCGGGACGCCGAGCACGCCGGCGATCGGCGCGATCGCGCTGACGAAGGTGATCTGGCTTGGCAGGCTCGCCGATCCCAGCGAGGTCAGCGCGCCGACGATCACCGCGGCGACGAGCAGCCCGGGGGTGAGCGGAATGCCGAGCCAAGCCGCGATATAGATCGACACCGCGATGTTCATCGCGGGCTGAGTGCCGCGGAAGATCGCGACCGCGAGCGGCAGCACCACGCCGGACGTCGCGACCGGGATGCCGAGGCCGCGCGCCACCTTCAGCATCGCTGGCAGGGTCGCGAGCGAGGATTGGGTGCTGATCGCGACCGCCTGTGCCGGGAACGATGCGCGCAGGAAACGGACCGGGCCGATCTTGCCGCCGAAGCTCGCGAGCAGGAACGAGCCGAGATAGACGACGACGCCGATCGCGGACACCGCAAAGATGTAATGGAGCAGCGCGCCGAATGCGGCGACGCCGGCGCGGCCGCCGACCACGAAGGCGAGCGCGAACACCCCGATCGGCGCGAGCACCAGCACCCAGCCGACGACGACCAGCATGGTGTCGCGCACCGCAGTGAAGAAGCCGGTCAGTCGCTCGCGCCCCACTGGCTCGATCTTGAGAATCGCGAAGGCGAAGACCAAGGTGAAGATGATGATCGACAGGAAGGCGTTGGCGCCGGCTGCGGCGACGATGTTGGTGGGCACCACCGCGGCCAGCAGGTCGGCGATCGGCGGGGTCGGCGCGACCGGGCCGGCGTCGGTCAGTGCGGCGCGCAGCGACGCCGCGCTCTCGGCGGGCAGCGGAAAGGTGCGGACGATCAGCGGGCTGAGGATCGCCGACATCGTCGCGGTGCAGAACAGCACGCCGACGAACAGCAGGATCGCGCGCCCGGCGAGCCGCCCGGCGCGCGCGGCCTCGGCGGTCGACGCGACGCCGGTGATCAGCAACGACACCACCAGCGGGACGATCGTCATCTGCAGGCCGTTGAGCCACGCGGTGCCGATCGGCTGCGCGATCGGGATCAGGGCTTCGGCGGCATTCGGGCTCCAGCTGGCGACGAGAATGCCGCCGAGCAGGCCGGTGATCAGGGCGAGAAGAATACGGGTAGGTTGCGACATGCTCGCCCTTTGTCGAACGCGGCGCTATCGAGGCGCCGCAAGAATGCCCTTAATCCGGACCGGACAGTGACGATGGCAAGAAAATATTTCGGCACCGACGGAATTCGCGGCGCGACGAACGCGGGCGCGATGACCGCAGCGATGGCGATGAAGGTCGGCATGGCGGCGGGCGCCTATTTCCTGCGCGGCGATCACAAGCACCGGGTGGTGATCGGCAAGGACACGCGGCTGTCGGGCTATATGCTCGAAAGCGCGCTGGTCGCGGGGTTCACCAGCGTCGGCATGGACGTGGTGATGGTCGGGCCGATGCCGACCCCGGCGGTGGCGATGCTCACCCAGTCGATGCGCGCGGACATCGGGGTGATGATCTCGGCGAGCCACAATCCCTTCGCCGACAACGGCATCAAGCTGTTCGGGCCCGACGGGTACAAGCTCAGCGATGAAGCGGAGTCGGCGATCGAGGCGTTGATCGACGGCGAGGCGACGCTAGCGCCGTCCGCGCAGATCGGGCGCGCGCGGCGGGTGGACGACGCACAGGGACGCTATATCCACTTCGCGAAGGCGACCTTTCCCGAAAATCTGCGGCTCGACGGCATGCGCATCGTCGTCGATTGCGCGCATGGCGCGGCGTACAAGGTCGCGCCGGCGGCGTTGTGGGAGCTGGGCGCGGACCTGGTCGCGATCGGGGTGACGCCGAACGGCACCAACATCAACGACGGGGTCGGATCGACCGCACCCGATGCGCTCGGCGCGCGGGTGGTCGCGGAAGGGGCGGATATCGGCATCGCGCTCGATGGTGACGCCGACCGGCTCATCGTCGTCGACGAACATGGCAAGGTGATCGATGGCGATCAGCTGATGGCGACGATCGCGGCGAGCTGGGCGCGGCAGGGCAAGCTCGCGGGCGGCGGACTGGTCGCGACGGTGATGTCGAATCTCGGGCTCGAACGGCATCTGGCGGCGCAGGGGCTGGGGCTGGTGCGCACCGGGGTCGGCGACCGGCAGGTGCTCGAGGCGATGCGAACGCGCGGCTACAATGTCGGCGGCGAGCAGTCGGGGCACATCATCCTCTCGGACTATGGCACCACCGGCGACGGGCTGGTCGCGGCGCTGCAGATCCTCGCCGAGGTCAAGCGCGCCGGCGCGCCGGCGAGCGAGGTGCTGCGCCGGTTCGAGCCGCTGCCGCAATTGTTGAAGAACGTGCGGTTCAAGGGCGGCCGGCCGCTCGACGATGCCGCCGTGATGGCGGTGATCGCGGGTGCGGAGGACGAGCTCGCCGGCAACGGGCGGCTGGTGATCCGGCCGTCGGGAACCGAACCCGTGATCCGGGTGATGGCGGAGGGCGACGATGCCGGCCAGGTCGAGCGCGTGGTCGACCGGATCTGCGACGCGGTTCGCGCGGCGGCCGCCTGATGCTCGAGATGCGCCCCGATTGCGAACGCTGCGGTGTCGACCTGCCGGCGGACGAGGGCGGCGCCTTCATCTGTTCGTTCGAATGCACGTTTTGCGCTGATTGTGCCGACGCGCTCGACGAGCGCTGCCCGAACTGCGGTGGCGAACTGCTCGACCGGCCGGCGCGGGTGGACGATGCGCTGGCGCGGCACCCCGCCTCGACCGACCGGAAGTTCAGGCGGTGACGCCGCGCATCCTGATCGTGGCGGGATCGGATTCGGGCGGGGGTGCCGGCATCCAGGCGGACATCAAGACGGTCACCATGCTCGGCGGACACGCGATGACGGCGGTGACCGCGATCACGGCGCAGAACACGCTCGGGGTGCAGGCGATGCATGCCGTGCCGAGCGCGATCGTGATCGCGCAGATGCGATCGTGCATCGACGATATCGGGGTCGACGCGGTGAAGATCGGGATGATCGGCTCGGCGGAGACCGCGCATGCGGTTGCGGACGTGCTGGAGGGCCTGGGCCTTAACCGTCACCCCGGACTTGTTCCGGGGTCCACTGTGCCACCGGCCCGCGGCCTGCCG
>DATLME010000024.1:0-4946 GCA_035537395.1 Sphingomonas sp.
CTCGATGCCGAGAAGAAGATCATCTACGTCCGCGGCCTGATCAGCCTCAACGTCGACCAGTCGCTCCGCGAACTGACCGCCGACGATTATGTGAAGAGCTCCTGCGCGTCGACGCAATACGGGTTCGGCAGCGAGGCCGCCTTGTGGACCGCCTATTACGCCGCCTATCGCCCCAGCGTCTGGGGCACCGCCACCGTGGTATCGGGCGTTCCGGAAAGCGCGCGGGTCTGCGCGGCACAGGCGCAGCGCCGCGTCGTCATGCTCAACCTGCCGTCGAACACGTCGATCATCGGGGTCGGCAACGACGCGCGCATCATCCACGGCAATCTCGTGCTCGGCACCAACAGCGTCGGCATCGACAATGTCGTCGTCCGCAACGTCACGTTCGAGGACAGCTTCGACTATTTTCCGCAATGGGATCCGACCGACTCGACCACCGGCCGGTGGAATTCGGCGTATGACCTGATCTCGGTGCTCAACGCGACCCATGTCTGGATCGATCGCAGCACCTTCAGCGACGGCGCGCGGATCGATCGCTCGTTCCCCTCGGTCTGGACCGAAACCGTCAACGGCACCAATTACGCGGGCAGCGACTTCAAGGTCCAGCATCACGACGGCGCGGTCGACGTCACCCGCCTCGGCAATCTCGTGACGGTGTCGAACAGCCTGTTCTTCAGCCACGACAAGTCGTTCCTGATCGGCGGCTCCGACACCGCGAGCCGCACCGCAGAAAATCCCACGGTGCTGAAGGTCACGTTCCACGACAATTACTTCCGCAACCTTCGCCAGCGCCAGCCGCGCGTGCGCTACGGCATGGTCCATGTTTACAACAATCTGTACGAGGGAACGCTCGAGCCGCTCGCCGACTATCCCTGGTCGGTCGGCTACACCGTCGGTCAGAGCGGCAAGATCTACGCCGAGAACAACGTCTTCGTGATCGCGCCGGGCGCTGCTCCTGCGACCGTCGCCAACCTGTGGAGCATCTCGGTCAGCGCCGCGCGGAGCACCGCCTGCGTCGCCCTCGGCTACTCGACGCCCGAATGCACCGCGACCTTCTTCGATCAGGGCAGCACCCTGAACGGCGTCGCGGTCGACATCACCACGCCGTTGCTCGCGGCCAACAGCCTGGTGCGGCCCACCGCCTGGATGCCGTCGAGCTTCTACACCTACACGCTGAAGCCGACCGCGAGCGTCACGGCCTCGGTCGTGGCGAACGCCGGAGCGGGCCGGCCATAGTGCCCCCGGACGCCGGGTAGCGGCGCACTGGAGGCGGTCAGGCTGCGGCCTGCACCGCCTCCACCATGTCGGCCGCGATCAACTCGGCGGCGCGCTCTCCGATCATCATGGTCGGCGCATTGATGTTGCCGCTCGGGATCTCGGGCATCACGCTGGCGTCGGCGATGCGCAGGTTGGCGACCCCCATCACCCGCAAGCGCGGGTCGACGACGCTGCCGATCCGGCACGTGCACGACAGGTGATAGATCGTGGTGCCGAAATGCAACGCCATGTTCTCGAGCAGCGCATCGCTCGGCGTGTCGCCCTCGCGATAGCCGTGCAGCGCGGCGAGCTTTGGCGGTACCCGCAGCGGACCGAGCTTCGGCTCGCCTGGCCAGTGCGCGGCGATGTCGAGCGCGCGGCGAATGATCGCGACCATTACCTTCAGGTCGTGCGGGTCGCTGAAATAATTGAAGTCGATCTGCGGCGGCACCGCCGGATCCGCGCTTACCAGGACCACCTCGCCCTCGCTTCGCGGCACGCAGTTGCTCGCGAGCATGACCGCGTTCTCGGCATCGGGCGCGAGCGTCGCCGCCGCATCGTCGTACAATTGCTCGAGGTCGTAGTTCAGGCAGTTGCCGAGGATGTGCACGTCGTTGCCCATCGGCAGGAAGCCGATCTGCGCGTCATGGGTGTGCGGATCTCCCAGGCCGGTCGAGAAGAAGCAGATCCCGTCGTAGAAGGACGACGAGACAAGGCCGCTGCCGGTCTCCATCCATTCGCCGACCCGGCGCTCCGCCTCCGCCTTCAGCGCCGCGAGTTCGCCAGTCAGCGCGGCGTCGTCGGCTGGATCGGCGGGTAGCGGCCCGGCGGGCGCGCGCAACGCATCCGGCCCCGCCGAGATGCCGATCTCGACCATCGACACGCCGACGCCCGGCGCGGGGAACGACAGCGGCGTATAGATATGGTCCTTCAGGTGCTTGCCGACATGCGGCTGATCGAGCCGGCAGGCCACCCCGGCGGCTTCGAGTTCGCGGCGGGGGCCGATCCCTGACAGCATCAGGATGTGCGGGGTTCCGATCGCACCGGCGCTCAGCACCACCTCGCGCCGGGCGCGGATCTCGTGCTCGTTGCCGGCCGCATCCCGGTAGACGACACCGCGGGCGATCAGCCCGCTCGGCGCCGGATCGAGCAGCAGCCGCTGGACATGCGCCTCGGTGATGATCGACAGATTGGGTCGGTGCTCCGCATCGTCCTCCAGATAGGCATGGAAGCTGCTCGATCGCCGCCCGCGACGCGTGTTGGTCTGGACCAGCGACGACACGCCCTCGGGATGATGCCGGCCGGCACCGTTATAATCGCCCTCGGGGATACCCGCAGCCGCGGCCGCCTCGACGAAGCTGCGCGAGGCCGGGATCACCGGCGCGCGGACCCCGACCCCGACCGGGCCACCACGCCCGTGGACATCCGGATCGCTGACGATCTCGTTCGAGGGGGCGAAATCTTCCATCCGCTTGAACAGCGGGGCGACATCGGCATGGCTCCACCCGTCCGCGCCCAGCGCCGCCCAATTGTCGAAGTCGCCGGGGTGCCCGCGCACGAACACCATGTAGTTGATTCCGGACGATCCCCCGAGCATCTTGCCGCGCGGCACGGGCATGCGCCGATTGGTGAAGCCAAGGCCACCCCGCCCGGGATCGCCGGTCATCATCCAGTCGGTCTCGGGATCGAGCTGCAGGCTGGCGCATGCGGCCGGCATCGATTCGCGCGCCGGCGGGCGCCCGCCCGCCTCGATCAACGCCACGCTGATCCCCGGATCCTCGCTCAGCCGTGCCGCCAGCACCGCGCCGGCCGAGCCCCCACCGACGATGACGATGTCGACTTCGATCATGATCCCCTCCGTTTTGGTCATGATGACGCAAAGCAGGGCGATGTCGACTACTCAGTTCGGCGGTCGCTTTCGCCGGATGTACGTCCCTGAGAAAGCGGGCGACATTGAGCCACATCAAACATATAAGGACGCCATCGCCAGCCTGGCCCATAGGCGCTGGCGGCTGAGAGATGCGTGCGCTCCCGCCTTTAGTGGAGTTGCGTATGCCCCGATATTATTTCCACGTCGACGATGGCGCGGGCCATACCGACGACGATGGTCACGAGCTGCCCGACATCGCGACCGCCAAATGCGAAGCCGTCAAATATGCGGGCGACCTGATCTGCGAGGCGCATGCCACGTTCTGGGATCGGGGCGATTGGCAGATGACGGTGTCGGACGATGACGGCCTGACGCTCTTCACCCTGATCTTTGCGGGCTACGACGCCCCCGCCACGGTCGCTGCGTAGCCGTCAGCCGACCAGGCCCATGTAAAAGAGCAGGATGCCCGCGGCAGCGGTCGCGAGCAGCGTGACGATCACGTTGGTGCGCAGGACGAACACCGCGACCCCCGCGCCCGCGGCGAGCAAGGTCGCGAGCGGATCGATGCTGGCCAGCACCGGCGCGTCAAAGCGCACCGGCCCGAAGGTGAACGGGGCGGTCTCCCGGAACAGCGTGTGCAGCGCGAACCACAGCGCGAGGTTCAGCACCACGCCGACCACCGCCGCGGTGATCGCCGACAGCGCTGCCGCCACCGCGGGGTTGCCGCGCAACCTCTCGATGAACGGCGCACCCAGGAAGATCCACAGGAAGCACGGCACGAACGTCACCCAGGTCGCGAGCAGCCCGCCCAGCGTTCCGGCCGCCAGCGGCGACAAGGCGCCGGGGTCGCGATAGGCGCCGAGGAACCCGACGAACTGCAGCACCATGATCAGCGGGCCGGGCGTCGTCTCGGCCATGCCGAGACCGTCGAGCATCTCGCGCGGTCCGAGCCAGCCGTAATTCTCGACCGCCTGCTGCGCGACATAGGCGAGCACCGCATAGGCACCGCCGAACGTCACCGCCGCCATCGTCGAGAAGAAGGTCGCGATCCGGCTGAACACATGATCGGGCCCGAGCATGATCAGCAACGCGGCGACCGGCAGCAGCCACAGCGCGAGCCAGACCAGCGCGGTGCGCACGGTTTCGCGCCACGTGGGTCGCGCATGATCGGGCAGGTCTTCGCCGAGCAGCGTGTCGGCATCGGCAACGGTGGCCCCCTTGGCGCCACCGTGGCCGCCGCCGCGGAACGCTGCATGCCCCTGCTTGCCCGACCACCAGCCGATCAGGCCGGCGCCGAGCACGATCAGCGGAAACGGCGCGCCGAGGAAGAAGATGAGGACGAACGCGGCCACCGCGAGCAGCCGCGCCGGCGCGGTCGTCAATGCGCGTCCGCCGATCCGGACGACCGCCTGGAGCACGACCGCCAGCACCGCCGCCTTCAGGCCGAAGAACAGCGCCGAGACGATGCCGACCTTGCCGTAGAGGACGTAGATCCAACTGAGCGCCATGATCGATGCCGCGCCGGGGAGGACGAACAGCCCGCCGGCGACGATCCCGCCCTTCGTCCGGTGCATCAGCCAGCCGATATAGGTGGCGAGCTGCTGCGCCTCCGGTCCCGGGAGCAGCATGCAATAGTTGAGCGCATGGAGGAACCGCTGCTCGCCGATCCAGCGCTTCTCGTCGACGAGGATGCGGTGCATCACCGCGATCTGCCCGGCCGGCCCGCCGAAGGAGAGTGCCGCGACGCGCAGCCACACGCGGAACGCCGCTGCCAGGCTCACGCCGTGGTCCGGAACCGGCGGCCCGACGGGTCGATCGA
>DATLME010000025.1:0-2831 GCA_035537395.1 Sphingomonas sp.
TGGGCAGGGTCGCCGGAGATCGCGGCGGACAGCCCGTATTCGGTAGCGTTGGCGAGGCGGATCGCCTCTTCCCGGTCGGCATAGCGCGTGATCGTGGCGATCGGGCCGAACGTCTCCTCGCGCGCGATCCGCATCTCCGGGGTGACGTCGGCGAAGACGGTTGGGCGGATGTAATAACCGGCGTTGCGGCCGTCGGGGCGGCCGGTTCCGCCGGTGACGAGCGTCGCCCCCTCGTCGATCCCCGACTGGATCAGCTGCTGGATCTTGTCGAATTGCGCCTTGTTGACGACCGGACCGATATGCGCGCCCATATCGGCCGGGTCCCCGACCGGTGTCGCCTCGAAGATCGCCTTGGCGACCTGCGCCGCTTCGTCGGCCTGGCTGTCGTGGACGAGCAGGCGGGTGGGGGCGATGCAGCTCTGCCCGGAATTGGCGAGCACGCCCTGCACCGTCGGCGGCAGCACCGTGGCGAGATCGGCACCTTCGAGCACGAGGTTCGGCGCCTTGCCGCCGAGCTCCTGATGAACGCGCTTGACCGTCGCCGCAGCCGCCTGCGCGACCGCGATACCGGCGCGGGTCGAACCGGTGAAGCTCACCATGTCGACGCCCTTGTGCGTGGAAAGCGCGGTGCCGACTCCCGCGCCGTCGCCATTGACGAGGTTGAACACGCCCGCGGGCACGCCCGCCTTGTCGAGGATCTCGGCGAGGATGATCGCGTTCGACGGTGCTTCTTCTGACGGCTTGAGGATCATCGTGTCGCCCGCGGCGATCGCCGGGGCGACCTTCGCGCAGATCTGATTGAGCGGCCAGTTCCACGGCGTGATCATCGCGACGACGCCAAGCGGCTCGTGGACGACGCGCGACTTGCCGACGATCTCCTCGAATCGGAACTCCTGCAGCGCTTTCAACGTGCCCATGAAATAACCGAGCCCGGCCGGCGCCTGAGCCGCAGTGGCAAAGCCCACCGGCGCGCCCATCTCCTCGGAGGTCGCCTTGGCCAGATCGGGGATCCGCGCCTTGTATTCCTCGATGATCCGCTCCAGCAGCGCGACCCGCTCGGCGACGCTCGTCTGCGAGAAGGTCTCGAACGCCCTGCGTGCCGCGGCGACAGCCTTGTCGACATCGGCGGCGCTGCCCAGCATGATCTTGGTGACTGGCTGTTCGGTCGAGGGATCGATGACCTGGTGGGGGGTGCCGCCGTCACTGTCGACCCACTGACCATCGATGTAATGCTTGAGATAGCTCTTCATGCGTGTCTCTCCACATCCGGGTTTCGAATACCGGGTTTGGCGTAAGCTTAGCGACGGGGCACGAAGCGTTGCAACCTGAAACGCGAGAGCCGCGTTGTCGGACGAGATCGAAGGGGAATGGGTATGGCGCGCGTTGCAAGCATCGAGCGGATCGGCGGCCCGGAGGTGATCGGCTGGTCCGACGTCGATTTGCCACCGCCGGCGGCCGGCGAGGTTCGCGTCCGGCATACTGCGGTCGGGCTGAATTACATCGATACGTACCAGCGCAGCGGGCTCTATCCGCTGGCGCTGCCCTCGGGCCTGGGCAGCGAAGCCGTCGGCGTGGTCGAGGCGGTCGGCGAAGGGGTCGACGGGTTCGGCATCGGCGATCGGGTCGGGACGTTCGGTCCGGCGGTCGGCGCCTATGCGAGCGAGCGCAACGTCCGTGCTGCGCAGCTCCTGCACCTTCCCGACGATATCGGCGATCATCAGGCGGCGGCGGTGTTGCTGAAAGGCTGTACGACGGAAGCGCTGATCGAGCGCTGTGCGCGGGTGCAGCCGGGGCAGACCGTGCTGGTCTGGGCCGCGGCTGGCGGGGTGGGGCATCTGATGGTCGGCTGGCTGAAGGCGATCGGCGCGACGGTGATCGGCGTGGTCGGTACCGAAGACAAGGCAGCGCAGGTGCGTCGTGCCGGTGCCGACCACATCTTGTCGCACCGCGCCGACGATATCGCGGCACGGGTACGCGAAATCACCGGCGGCGAAGGGGTCCCGGTCGTGTTCGACGGGGTCGGCATGGCGAGCTGGCCCGCTTCCCTTGCGGCCACCGCGAGGCGGGGTCTGATCGTCAGCTTCGGCAATGCGGGGGGCGCGGTCGAAGGCGTCAAGCTCGGCATATTGGCCGCGCGTGGTTCGCTGTTCGTGACGCGGCCGACGCTGTTCGACTATTACGTCACGACAGAGGAGCGTCAGGCGGGCGTCGACCGCGTGTTTGCGATGCTGCGCAACGGCGCGATCGTCCCCGACATCGGCCAGACCTATGCCCTGGAAGACGCCGCCGAGGCGCATCGTGCGCTGGAAGCGGGGGAAACCCGCGGAAGCTCGGTGTTCGTGCCGTAAGGCGGGGGCCAAGCGGCAATCGCACCTCTCACCTCATCCCCGTCATGCCGACTCGTTCCGGCATCCACCGCGCCGCCCATCCCTAGCCTGCAGGTATCGCGGCAAGGTGGGCCCCGGAACAAGTCCGGGGAGACGATCGGTGGTGAGGTTTCCCCTCGCATCCGTCATGCCGGACTCGTTCCGGCATCCACCGCACCGCACATTCTCACCCGCAGGTAACGCGGCACGGTGGACCCCGGAACAGGTCCCGGGTGACGATCGGTGGTGAGGTTCCCCGACTTGCATCCGTCATGCCGGATTCGTTCCGGCATCCACCGCGCCGCCCATCCCTCGCCGGCAGGTAACGCGGCACGGTGGACCCAGGAACAAGTCCGGGGGGACGGTTTCCTGCGACGCTCGCCAGCCACCTCCGACCGGGATGCCCCGCCCACGCGCGGAGCAGGACAAGCGGCTGGTCCAACCCGCCGCCTTCGCTATACCGGC
>DATLME010000026.1:0-7553 GCA_035537395.1 Sphingomonas sp.
CCTGTCGCGGCCGACCCACCTGATCTCGCTCGGCGAGATCATCCGCGTCATCGAAGGCCCGCTGGCGCTGGTCCCCTGCGTCAGCCGCACCGCCTATCGCTCGTGCACCGATTGCCGCAGCGAGGCCGATTGCGCGATCCGCCATGCGATGCTGCGGGTGCGCGACGAAACCGCCCGGATCCTCGACGGCACCAGCCTCGCCGATGCGCAGGCGGAGGATCTCGCCGCCGCCTGACGTGGCGTCGGATGACGTGCTTGTGGCTGCGGCTTAGACGTCGCGGCGTGCCTGCACCGCGTCGCGGATCTCGCGAAGCAGCGTGATGTCGGCGGGTTCCGCCGCGGCGGGGGCGTCGGCCTTCGGGACCATCCGGTTCACCGCTCGAATCAGCAGGAAGATGATGAAGGCGATGATCAGGAAATTGACCGCCGCGGTGATGAAGGCGCCGTAGCCGAACAGCGGGACGCCGGCCTTCTTCAAAGCGACATAGTCGGTCGATCCGGACAGCGCGGCAGGGATCGGCCCGAGCGCCACGAAATAGCTGGAGAAATCGAGGCCGCCGAAGATCCGCCCGATGATCGGCATCAGCACGTCGTCGGTCAACGAAGTCACGATCTTGCCGAACGCGGCGCCGATGATTACCGCGACTGCGAGATCGAGCACGTTGCCGCGCATCACGAACGTCTTGAACTCTTTCAGCATGATCGTTCCCCGTTCTTCACCAGGAGGACGAAGACCTAGCCAGCGATTGCCCCTTCGCCAAGCCTCGCGGCTGTCCTATATGCCGGGAACAGAGCTAGGAGGGTGTTCATGTCGCTTCGTTCCGTCACCGCAGTCGCGATGGCCGTTGCCGTCGCGGGTTGCGGCATCAATTCGATCCCGACCGCCGAGGAAGTCGTCAATGCGCGGTGGGCCGATGTGCAGAACAACTACCAGCGCCGTGCCGATCTGATTCCCAATCTCGTCGCGACGGTGAAGGCTGCCGGCGCGCAAGAGAAGAGCATCCTCGTCGAGGTTACCCAGGCACGGGCCGGTGCCAATGCGATCAGGGTATCGCCCGAGGAACTTACCGATCCGAACAAGCTGCGGCAGTTCGAGCGTGCGCAGAACAACGTCAGCCTGTCGCTCCAGCGCATGCAGGAGGCGTATCCCGAGCTGAAGTCGCAGGGCAATTACACCACGCTGATGAGCCAGCTCGAAGGTACCGAGAACCGCATCGTCATCGCCCGCAAGGATTATAACGAGGCGGTGCAGGCCTATAACACCCGAATCCGTACCTTCCCGGACGCGGTCGGCGCCAAGATCTTCTACGGCGCCAAGCCGAAGGTGCCGTTCCAGGCGACCAGCGCGAACGCCGAAGTCGCGCCGACCGTCAACTTCGGGAACGGCGGCTGACGCGTGGTTGCGGACGGCACGGGTCGACCCCGATGACGCGGGTGGCGCCGACCGGGCGCCTGCTCGCATGGCTCGCGCTGCTGCTCGCCGCATTGGCGCCGATGGCGGCGGCGGCGCAGACCTTTCCGGCGTTCACCGGCCTGGTCGTCGATGCCGCCAACGTCCTCTCGCCCGAGGCCGAGGCGGATCTGACCGCCAAGCTGGAGGCGCTGCAACGCGATACCAAGCGCCAGGTCGTGGTAGCGACGATCCCCGACCTCCAGGGCTATCCGATCGCCGATTACGGCTATCGGCTCGGCCGAGCCTGGGGTGTCGGGTTAAAGGACGTCGATAACGGGGCGATCCTGTTCATCGCGCCCAACGAAGGGACCGGACAGCGCGGGCCCAGGCTCGAGGTCGGCTATGGGCTCGAGCCAGTGCTGACCGACGCGCTGTCGAGCGTGATCATTAACACCCGGATGATGCCGCTGCTGCGCGCCGGCGACGTCTCCGGCGCGATGGTCGCGGGCACCGATGCGATCATCGCTCAGCTGCGTGCGTCTCCGGATGAAGCCAAGGCGCGCACCGACGCTGCGATTGCCGAATTCGACAAGACGCATCGGCGGTCGCCAAGCAGTGCCGGTGGCGGCGGCGGCTTTCCGATGTCGCTCGTCTTCTGGTTCGTGATCCTGGCTTTCGTGGTGCTGCCCATGCTCCGGCGGCGCGGACGCGGGCGCGCCTATCGCGGCGGCGGCGGCAGTGGTGCGCTTCCGATCGTGCTGTGGTCACTCGCCAATGAAATCGGACGCGGCGCCCAGGGCGGCGGTGGCAGCTGGGGCAGTGGCGGCGGTAGTGGCGGGGGCGGCGGCTGGGGCGGCGGTGGTTTCTCCGGCGGCGGCGGCGGCTCGTTCGGCGGCGGCGGCGCGTCGGGAGACTGGTGATGCGATTGACGAATGCCGACCGGACTCGCGTCAACGACGCAGTCACCGTTGCGGAGGCCGCCACCGACGGCGAGATCGTCACGATCCTCGCCGCCGAGTCTGATGCCTATCACGACGTCGCGCTGCACTGGGCGGTGCTCGCGATGCTGCTCGTGCTAGCGCTGCTTGCGGCATGGCCCGCCGCGGCGGAATGGCTGCACGGGCTTGCCGGCGATGCCTGGACAGCGCGGGTGCCGCTCGGCGAGTTGTTCGCGGTCGCGCTGGTGCTGGTCACGCTCGCCTTCCTCGTCCTCCGACTCGCGCTGGCGTGGCGACCGCTGCGGCTCGCGCTCACCCCACGGACCACCAAGGCACGCCGCGTTCGCCGGCGTGCGATCGCTTTGTTCCGTGCCAGCGCCGAGCGGCGAACCCGTGGCCGGACCGGCGTGCTGCTCTATCTTTCGCTTGCCGAGCATCGCGCCGAAATCGTCGCCGATGACGCAATCCACGGACGTGTCGCCCACGAAGTCTGGGGCGACGCGATGATCGCGCTGGTCTCGGCGGTTCGCGACGGCCGTCCTGCCGATGGCATGGTCGACGCGGTCACCGCGATCGGCGCGGTGCTCGCCGAGCATTTCCCGCGGCGCACTGACGACACCAACGAGCTCCCCGACCGGCTGATCGAGTTGTGAGCGACCCCTTGTGGCAGGGCCGGTTCCTCGCCGTGCACCGCGAGGGCAACTGGGAATATGCGGCCCGGACCAACGATATCAGCGCGGCGGTGATCGTCGCGGTCGATGCCGAAGGCTATCTCCTCCTGGTCGAGCAGCATCGCATCCCGGTGGGTCGGGTCTGTCTCGAACTGCCGGCAGGGCTGGTCGGCGACGACAGCGCGGGCGAGAGCGTCGTCGATGCGGCACGCCGCGAGCTGGAGGAAGAAACCGGCTATCGTGCCGCGACGATCGAGGATCATGGCGAGTTCTGCTCCTCGCCGGGAATGACCTCCGAAACCTTCACGCTCGTGGTCGCCAAGGGGCTGGTCCGCGTCGGTGACGGCGGCGGACACGAGGGCGAGGACATCATTGTTCACCGCGTCCCGCTCGCTGACGTCGGTGAGTTCGTGGCCCGCAAGCGCCGCGAGGGGCTGGCGGTCGATGCCAAGATGTTGCTGGTACTCGGCGCCGGCATCCTTGCCGCGGCCGCGGGCTAGTTAGCGGAAATTGTCCGCATAGGCCTGAAGCTTGAGGGACCTCGGCGGCTCGGGTACGACGACATAATCGATCCCCTCGCGCACGCAGTAGGCGATCGCCTCCGCCTCGCTTGCGAACCCGAGCCGGACCTGGTCGCGGGTATCGCCGCTGCCTGCCCAGCCGGTCAGCGGATCGGCATGCTTGGCTTCGGCCGCCTCGAACTCGAGCTGCCAGTTGCCGGTCCGGAACTTGCCGGATTGCATCGAACTTTTGGGGCGCTGGAAGATACGGGCGATGGGCATGGCTGCCGCCTTACCCATTCTCCCGTCGTCTTGCATCCGCATTTTTCGTGCGCAGCGTCGCCGCCGCCGCGGCGGGATCGTCGGGCCAGGGATGCCGCGGATAGCGCCCGCGCATCTCCCGAGCCACCGCTGCCCAGCTCCCCGCCCAGAATCCCGGCAGGTCACGCGTCGTCTGGATCGGTCGGCCCGCGGGCGACGTCAGGCTGAGCACCAGCGGCACCCGCGCCTCGCCGATCACCGGATGGACCGAGAGGCCGAACAAGGCCTGCGGCCGCAACTCGACCTGCGGACCGGCCTCGGCGGCATAGTCGATCGCATGCGTGCTCCCCGCCGGGCTGGTGAAGTCGGCGGGGGCAACCCGATCGATCTGCTGCAACGCGCCCCAGCCAAGCAGGCCACGCAACGCGTCGGTCAGCGCGCCCGCGGGGATCGCGTCGAGCCGCCGGTGCCCGTGCAACAATGGTGGCAGCCATTCGTCCAGCCGGCCGAGCAACGCGGCGTCGTCGGCAGCTACGCCCGCGTAAGCCGCGCGCGTCCGCAACGCGATCGCACCAGCGCTCCACGGCAACAGGCCGACGCCATGCTCGCGCACACCCGCGAGCAGCGCCGCCGCGATCGCCGCGGGATCGGCGGCCCCATCGGGACCCGACGACAGCCGCAACGCACCCAGTCGACGCTCGCGCAAGGTGATCACTCCGCCTACCGCCGCGTCGAACGTCACCGTGCGCCGATGTTCGATATCGGCGGCGAACAGCGCCTCGATCGTCGCCAGCGACAGTGGCGCCGCGGCAAGGATGCGCGCGCCGGATGCCGCTCCCTGCGTATCCGCGACCGCCAGCCATTCACGGCGCGCGAGCGGGGATGCATTGTCGAGCCGGAAGCCGCGCCCGCCGGTCGATGCCCAGGTCTCTCCCGCTGCATCGCGCCGCCGCGCCACGCGATCGGGAAACGCCAGCGCCACCACGATGCCGGCGGCGTCCTCGTCGTTGGCGAGCGTTCGCTCGCCGCGGTCGGCGCGAGCGAGCGTCACCCAGCGCCGCGCCAACGCACGCGCGGCCTGCGCCTTGCCGCCGCGGTCGCTCCGCCACCGGCGCAACCTCGTTTCGAGATCGGCATCGACACCGCCCAGCCCGCGCTCCGACAGCAGCACCGCGACATCCGCGGCGACGTCCACCAGCCCGTGCTCGCCGGCGCGGAGCAGCATATGCGCGAGCCGCGGCGGCATCGGCATCGCCGCGATCCGCCGCCCATGGTCGGTCGGTCGGCCATCGGGGTCGATCGCACCCAGCGACGTCAGCCGGCGGCGCGCTTCGATCACCGCCGACACCGGTGGCGAGTCGAGCCAAGCCAGGTCGCCGGGATCGCCCACTCCCCAGATCGCAGTCGCAAGCAGCAAGGCCGAGAGATCGGCTTCGAGTATCTCGGGCGGGTCGTAGAGCGGAAGCCCGGCGGTCGCCGCCTCTTCCCACAGCCGGAAGGCGACACCGGGGCCCTGGCGCGCGGCACGCCCGGCGCGCTGGGTCACCGCCGCCTGGCTTGCTCGTTCGGTGACCAGCCGGGTCATGCCGGCCTGTCGATCGTAGCGGGGTCGGCGCGCCAACCCCGAATCGACGACGATCCGGACGCCCGGGATGGTCAGGCTGGTCTCGGCGATCGATGTCGCGAGCACGAGCTTGCGACGGCCATCCACCTGCGGCTGGATCGCTGCGCGCTGCAGCGGCGGGTCGATGCTGCCGTGGAGCAGATGAACCGCAATATCGTCGGGCAATCCGGCGAGCCGCTCGGCGACTCGCTCGATTTCGGCGACTCCGGGCAGAAAGGCGAGCAGTCCGCCTTCCTCGTCGGCGAGCGCGCGGCGGATCGCGGCGGCCATTTCGTCCTCGATCCGCGCCTCGCCGCGACGGCCGAGGTGGCGCAGCGCCAGCGGATAGCTGCGGCCCGCGCTTTCGATCACGGGCGCGCCGCGCATCACGCGTGCGAAACGTGCGCCGTCCAGCGTCGCCGACATCGCGACCAGCCGCAGGTCGGGCCTGAATCCGGCCTGCGCATCGAGCGCGAACGCCAGGCCGACGTCGCCGTCGAGGCTGCGCTCGTGAACTTCGTCGAACAATATCGCGGAGATGCCCGCCAATTCGGGATCCGCCTGGATCCGGGCCACGAAGATGCCTTCGGTGACGACGGTGACGCGCGTCCGCGCCGATCGCTGCGAGTCCATCCGGGTCGCATAGCCATAGGTGGCGCCGACCGGTTCGCCAGCGATCGCCGCCATCCGTTCGGCGGCGGCGCGCGCCGCCAGGCGCCGCGGCGACAGCAACAGGATCTCGCCCGTGCACCAAGGCTCCCGGAGCAGCGCCGGCGCGACCGCGGTGGTCTTGCCGGCGCCGGGTGGCGCGACGAGTACTGCATTGACGCCGTCGCGCAGCACGGCGAGCAGATCGGGCAACACCGCTTCGATCGGCAAGGCGGTCGACGGGACGACGGTCATCGATGCTCCATCGCACGATTGGGAGGCCTGGCGACAGCTTCTTGCACCGGGCGCGCGACGGTGCGGCTGGCATCAGCCTGCCTCACGATGCTAGCCTGCGCGCGACACGGGGAGGCCGAGTGGGCGCGCATCATCGACACGGGCATGATCACGGGCATGATCACGGGCACGCGCACGCGCATGGCCCTGGCCATGGTCATGGCCACGGGCATCATCACGCGCCGGCAGGGTTCGATCGCGCCTTCGCGATCGGGATCGGGCTCAACATCGCCTATGTCGTCGCAGAAGGTGCGGCGGGGCTGTGGACCGGATCGGTCGCGTTGCTCGCCGATGCCGGCCACAATCTGTCGGACGTGCTCGGCCTGGCGGTGGCATGGGGCGGCGCGGCACTCGCGCGCACCCCGCCGTCCAAGCGCTTCACCTATGGCCTGAAGGGTTCGACGATCCTCGCGGCGCTGACCAACGCGCTTCTGCTGCTGGTCGCGCTCGGCGCAATCGTGCTGGAGGCCGGGCAACGCTTCGCGCATCCGCCCCCCATTGCCGGGCTGACCGTTGCCGCGATCGCTGCGATCGGCATCGTCGTCAACGGCGCCACCGCGCTGCTGTTCGCGCGCGGACGCCATGGCGACATCAACATCCGTGGCGCCTATCTGCACATGATGGCCGATGCCGCGGTCTCGGCGAGCGTCGTCGTTGCCGGCGGGCTGATGTGGTGGACCGGGCAGGCGTGGATCGATCCGCTGGTCAGCCTGGCGATCGTCGCGATCATCTTCGTGCAGACCTGGGGCTTGCTGCGCGAGACGCTGGAGATGGCGCTCGCCGGTGTGCCCCGCGGGATCGATGTCGACGCGGTAACGATGGCGCTTCGCACCATGCCCGGGGTCGATCGGTGCCATCATGTTCACATCTGGCCGATGTCGACCACCGAACGCGTGCTCACCGCGCATCTCCTCATGCCCGGCGGCCATCCCGGCGACAGGTTTCTTGCCGATGCGGGCGAGATGCTGCGGGAGCGGTTCGGGATCGGTCATGCGACGTTACAGATCGAAACCGACGCCAAGCCCGACACCCGACAATCATCCTGCTAGCCTATCGCTATCCTGTAATTTCCGGTTTACCACTGGCGTGTACGAAGGGGCATGTCCCCGATCGAAAAGCTCCTGGCTGGCCACAAGACCCTTTACACGCTGATGGCAGCCGAGGCGCGGATCTGCGACCGGGCGACGATGCCCCAGCCCGCCGAGACGTTGATGCAGGCGCGCTGGGCGATCGCGCGCGCGTTGA
>DATLME010000027.1:0-2232 GCA_035537395.1 Sphingomonas sp.
AGCGAGCAGGGCGGGAGGCTGCGCTATGGCGCCAAGTCGCTCGCCCAGCAGCCAAGCGCCATCAAGACCGTCGCGGAGCTGGCCGAGATCGCGGGGGCTGCCGCGCCCGGCGGCGATCCGTCCGATCGCGCGACCGATGTCGGGCAGGGCGCGCAGGTTGGCCCGTAGCGTTTCGCGCAGCGCCGGGTCGTCATGGCAGAAGGCGACCAGATCGAGCCTGGCGTCGATCGCTGCCCGGTCCATCAACGGTGCCCCGAGATCGGCGGCGAGCGCACGCGCGCCGGCGCCGGTGACGGTCCGATCGACCGCGTCGAGCAGCGAGCCCTTGCGCTGCCCGCTCGCGGTCTGGGTGATCTCGAGGCTCTCCCGGGTCGCGGAATCGATCGCCATCGTCGCGGCGGCACGCGCCAGCACCGGCGGCCGCAGAAAGGGCAGCGCACCCTTGGCGGTGTGATCCAGATACGCGACGAGCCCACCCGCCGCGGCGAGCCCGGCGCGGGTGAACTGGCCGAATCCGTCGAGCGTCGCGACGCCGTAGACCCGTCGCAGCCTGGCCTCAGCGGTCGCGCTGTCGAACTCGGCGCGGGGACGCAGCGTGGTAGCGACCGCGGCGACCGATCCGCCCTCGGCGGCAACGACCTCGGCGGCACCGAGCCGCGCCAGCTCGGCGTCGAGCGAGCCGTGCTCGACGTCGACGACCACGAAACGACCCGTCGAGACATCTGCCGCGGCGACCGCGACGCCGCCCGCGGCTTCGCCGATCGCGACGCACCAATTGTCCGAACGCGAGTCCAGCAGCGCTTCCTCGGTCAGCGTGCCCGCGGTGACGACGCGCACGATGCCGCGCGCCACCAGCGCCTTCGATCCGCCGCGCGCCTTGGCCTCGGCCGGCGTTTCGGTCTGCTCGGCGATCGCCACCCGGTGGCCGGCCTTGATCAGGCGCTGGAGATAGGCGGTCGCGGCATGGACCGGCACACCGCACATCGGGATCGGATTGCCGTCATGCGCCCCGCGCGCGGTCAGCGCGATGTCGAGTACCGCCGCTGCGATCCTGGCATCGTCGAAGAACAGCTCGAAGAAATCGCCCATCCGGTAGAACAGCAGGCAATCCTCGGCCTCCGCCTTCAACGCGAGATATTGCGTCATCATCGGGGTCGGGGTCGGGGTCGGAGTGGGGGTAGTCACCGGCGGGGCCTAGCAAGGCCGCGACGGATTCGGAACCTCGCGTCGTTGCTCCCCGTCATGCCGGACATGTTCCGGTATCCACCGAGCCGCGGACCGTTCGCCGACGCGTTCGCGGTGCCGTGGATGCCGGAACAAGTCCGGCATGACGAGCAGGATGAGCGGATGGTGAGCGGCGACCGACGTGCCGGGGTGACGGATGGGAGCGCCCTGCTTAAAGACCGTCCCACATCCCGAAAGGCTTGCCGATGTCCGACGAATCCTCCCTGCAATTCTCCGAACGCGAAGCGCTGTTGTTCCATTCGGAGGGCCGGCCGGGCAAGATCGAGATCGTCGCGTCCAAGCCGATGGCGACCCAGCGCGATCTCGCGCTCGCCTACTCGCCCGGAGTGGCGGTGCCGGTGAAGGCGATCTACGACGATCCCGCCACCGCCTATGACTATACCGCCAAGGGCAATCTGGTCGCGGTGATCTCGAACGGCACCGCGATCCTCGGCATGGGCAATCTCGGCGCGCTGGCCTCCAAGCCGGTGATGGAAGGCAAGGCGGTGCTGTTCAAGCGCTTCGCCGATGTCGACGCGATCGACATCGAGCTGAAGACGGAGGACGTCGATCGCTTCATCGACGCGGTCGAGCTGATGGAGCCGACCTTCGGGGGCATCAACCTCGAGGACATCAAGGCGCCCGAATGCTTCATCATCGAACAGGAATTAAAGGCGCGGATGAACATTCCGGTCTTCCACGATGACCAGCACGGCACCGCGATCATCACCGCCGCCGGTTTGATCAACGCCTGCTCGATGACGAAGCACTCCGGCGCTTTGATGTCCTCAAGGTTGATGCCGCCGAAGGTTGGCTCCATCAGCGCCACGGCCTCGATGAACGCATCGGCATCCTCGGTGTCCAGCTCGATATCAATCGAATCGACGTCGGCGAAGCGCTTGAACGGGACCGCTTTGCCTTCCATCACCGGCTTCGAAGCCAAAGCGCCGAGGTTGCCGAGGCCGAGAATGGCCGTACCGTTCGAGATGACGGCGACGAGGTTGCCTT
>DATLME010000028.1:0-4745 GCA_035537395.1 Sphingomonas sp.
AAAGCGAATGGGACGCGGTGGTCGCGACCGCGGAACGCGAGCCCGATGTCTGGGCGTCGATCGGGATCCACCCGCACGAGGCCGACAAACATCCCGACATCGACACCGCCAAGCTGGTCGAGCGCGCGGCGCACCCGCGTGTCGTCGGAATCGGTGAATCGGGCCTCGACTATTTCTACGACCATAGCGACCGCGCGCGCCAGCAAGCGAGCTTCCGCGCACATATCGCGGCTGCCCGCGCGACAGGCCTGCCTATTATCGTTCACACCCGCGATGCCGAGGAAGACACGTTGGCGATCCTCGCCGAGGAACGCCGGCACGGTGACTATCCCGGGGTGATTCACTGCTTCACTGCAAGCGGAAACTTTGCAGATCAGGCACTTGCGCTAGGTTTCTATATCTCGATCTCGGGGATCGTCACGTTCAAGAACGCGCGCGATCTGCAGGAAACCGCCGCGCGCTTGCCGCTCGACCGGCTGCTGATCGAAACTGACACGCCGTTTCTCGCGCCGGTGCCCAACCGCGGCAAGCCCGGCGAGCCTGGCTTCGTTGCGGACACGGCGGCATTCCTCGCGCAGCTGCGCGGCGAGGACGTCACCACGCTCGCCGCCGCAACGACGCACAATTTCTTTACCTTGTTCGCGAAGGCGGACGGGTCGGCGAAGGCGGCGGGGTGAGGGCGCGGATACTCGGATCGGGCACCTCGTCGGGCGTGCCGCGGATCGGCAACGACTGGGGCAGCTGCGACGCCGGCGAGCCGCGCAACCGCCGCACGCGGAGCTCGTTGCTGGTCGAGCATGACGACACCCGTATTCTGATCGACACCAGCCCGGATCTGCGTGAGCAGCTGCTGGCCGCCGATGTCGCGAGCGTCGATGCGGTGATCTGGACCCACGATCATGCCGATCATTGCCACGGGATCGACGATCTCCGGCAGGTCTTCCATGCGCGCGGCCGGCCGGTGATCGGCTATGCTCGCGCCGAGACGAGCCGCGCGCTCACCGAACGGTTCGCCTATGTCTTTCACGGTCGCGGCGGCTACCCGGCGACCGTCGATCTGCGGCCATTGCCCGATCGCCTGGCGATCGGCGGCATCGACATTCGCATCGTCGATCAGCCGCATGGTTCGATCACCTCGGTCGGCCTGCGCTTCGATGCGGGCGGCGTTTCGATCGGATATGCTACCGATTTCAACGACATGACTGAAGAAATGGTCGCGCTTTACCAGGATCTCGACGTGTGGGTGGTCGATGCGCTCCGCCGCGCGCCGCACCCGACCCATCCGGATCTCGCGACCGCGCTCGGCTGGATCGATCGCTTCGGCCCGCGCCAGGCCGCGCTGGTGCATATGGACCACACCATGGATTATGCGACCTTGTGCGCGGAGTTGCCCGCCGGCGTCGAGCCCGGGTTCGACGGGTTGGTGCTGCCGCGATGACGAATGACCGCATCGCCGACCTGATCTTCTACGGCGCGATGCTGATCCTGCCGCTGTCGGCGCTGGTCGCACGACGGCTACCGCTCGCACAGACTGCGAAGATGGCGCTGGCCTGGGCGGCGATCTTCGCGATCGGATTGCTCCTCGTCAGCCAGCGCGAACGCTTCGCCGGCGTCGCCCGATTGTTCAGCGATCAGCGGGTCGAGGGACGCGAAACCCGGATCGCGATGGCCGCCGACGGCCATTTCTGGGCCGACGTCCGGATCAACGGGGTCGCTCGCCGTATGCTGATCGACAGCGGTGCCACGACCACCGCCTTGTCGACCGCGACGGCCCGCGCGGCGAAGGTCGACACCGAGGCGAGTCCGTTCCCGGTGCTGCTCACGACCGCCAACGGATCGGTGAGCGCCCGCACCGGAACGATCGCGGAGATCGCCGTCGGCAACGTCACCGCAACGGATCTCGGCGTCGTCGTATCGCCGGCATTCGGCGACACCGACGTGCTCGGCATGAATTTCCTCTCGCGTCTGGCATCGTGGCGCGTCGAGGGCAGGACGCTCATCCTCATCCCGGACGCTAGCTGAGCTTTACATAATGTAGATTATCGGTTATCGAGTTGTGTAGCGGTTGATGGTGCCGGGGCATTGCACCCGAACCATCTCGCGGCCGAACGGCCGGCGACGTTCGGCGACACCGCGACCAACCCCGTGGCGGTAGTCGACGTCGGTCTTGCGGAGCTGCTGCGGTGATACGGCACGGGCATGGGCTTGACCGTGCTCGACACCAACCAGGCGCTACCTCCGCCCGCCAGACCGGCCTGTTAGTCGCCGCACGCCGCCAGCTCGAACCACGCCGGCGTGTCCTTCAACATGCCGGCGTCGCGCGGGGGTGCGCGGTCGAACGCGAGCATCGTCTCCGCATAGCGACCGTCGTCGCTGCCATCCGAGCCTCCGATCGCCAGCCCGGCGCCATGGATCAGCACCGCGACGTCGAGCCGGCGGCCGCCGTCGATCCGGCTGAACGCGAGGATCTTCGACGCCAGCGGCCCCTCGACGCTTGCCGCCACGTAGCGACCCCGGCGGAACAGCCGAGGCTCCTGCCGCCTGATCGCCAGCAGCCGCGCGATCGTCGACAGCTTCTCGTCGCTCGCCTCGGCCAGCTTCCGCGCGCGCGCCACATAGTCGACCGGCCGGCGATTGTCGGGATCGACCAGGCTCAGGTCGATGCACTCGGTGCCCTGGTAGAGATCGGGCACCCCCGGCACGGTATACCGCAACACCGTCTGCGCGAGCATGTTCGCACGCGCCGCCGGTGCGATCGTCGCCACGAACCCGGCGATCGCGCGCCCGAGCTCGCCCCCCGCAGCGCCGTCGACGAGGCGCCCGCAACGCTCCTCATACGCCTCGTCGGGCGCCTCCCACGACGAGCGCAGCTTGGCTTCCCGCAGCGCCTTTTGCTGCCATTGCCGCACCCGCTCGCCATAATCGCCGGCAGGTCCGTCGAGTGGCCAACTGCCCACCAGCGTCTGCCACAGCGCGTAGCGGTCGGCGGGGTCGATTCCGCCGATCACCTCGTCCGCCAGCCGGTCCCATGCCGCGACCGCGGCGAGCCACGAGCCCGGCATTTCGCTGAGAACCGCCAGCCGTGCGCGGACGTCCTCGCCGCGCTTGTGATCGTGCGTCGCGGTCGTCAGCATCGCATCCGGCCAGTCCGCCGCCCGTGCCGCCATCCGCGCGTGGAACGCGGCGATCGGGAGCGACCAGCGCGCCGCATCGAAGCCGACATCGTTGCGCGACAGCAGCCGGGCATACCGGTAGAACGCGGTGTCCTCGACCGATTTCGCCGCGATCGGCGCGGACAATTGCTGGAAGCGACGGACCGCATCGGCGGCGTCAGGCCCCCCTTCCCCTGCGAGCCAGCCGAGGATCAGGTCGACCACGCGCTGCTCGCCGGGTGCGACGTGCGCCGCCACCCGGGCCCGCACCGTAGCGCGGATGTCGCGGTCGTTCGCCGGCGCACCCTTGCCGGTGGCATAGGTCCGGTAGACCGGAAACACCCAAAGCAGCCGCTCGGTAGCACGGCGGAGCATCGCCCGGGTGATGCCGTCGCTTTCGCCCGCCAGCGCGACGAACGCATCGACGCACGCCTCCAGCTGGCCCGCGAACTGCCACGCGAGCAGTTGCTGCCGCGCGAGCAGCTCTTCGTCGGCAAACGCAGCCGGCCGCCCGCTGAGCCTTGCCCATGCCCCGGTCAGCACCGCCTCGCCGGCCGGATCGTGCAACAGCGCGGCGATCTCCTCCATGAAGTCGTACCCGGTGGTACCATTGACGCCCCAGTCGTCTGCGAGCCGCTCGTCGGGTCCGAGGATCTTCTCGATCACCAGCCACGCGCGGTCGGCGCGCGGTGGCGTGAGCGCATCGAGCCGCGCGCGGAGCAGCCGGCAATAGCCCGCGGGGTCGGTCAGCCCGTCGACATGATCGACCCGCACCCCGTCGATCAGGCCCTCGGCATAGAGGCGGAAGAGCAGCGCGTGAGCCGCCTCGAACACCTCCGGCTCCTCGACGCGAAGACCCGCCAGCTCGTTGATCGTGAAGAACCGACGCCAGTTGAGTGTGTCGTTGGCCTCGCGCCAATATGCCAGCCGGTAGTGCTGGCGCTCGAGCAACGCCCGCAACGCCGCTTCGTCGCCGGGAAGTTCGCGGTCTTCGGGACGAACCGGGAAGCGATGTTCGCCATGGGCGACGATCGCCAGCCCCTTCCCCTCGCGCTCCTCCCCCTCGATCCCCTCGCCCTCGCGCACCACCTCGATCGCGCCCGCCGCGATCGCGTCGTCGAGCGTGGTGCCGAGCACCGGCAGCATGATCGGTGCATGCCAATCGATATCGAAATACTTCGCGAACGCGCTCGCCGGGCCGTTCGCGAGGACATCGTTCCACCACCGGTTCCCGCCGCCGACGACTCCCATGTGGTTGGGCACGATGTCGACGACGATTCCCATCGCATGCTCGCGCAGCGTCGCGACCAGCTGGCGAAACCCGGCTTCGCCGCCCAACACCGGGTCGACGCTGGTCGGATCGACCACGTCGTAACCATGCGTCGAGCCGGCTTTCGCGACCGTAATCGGCGACGCGTAGATGTGGCTGATCCCCAGCCGGGCGAGATACGGCACGATCCGCTCGGCATCGGCGAACGTGAAATCTCGATTGAATTGAAGACGATAGGTCGCCCGCGGCGTCATGACGGCGTGATCCGGTTGAAGGTGGCGATCCGCCGTTCTACGGCGGGACCGTCGAGCAGGGTCTCGGTC
>DATLME010000029.1:0-41047 GCA_035537395.1 Sphingomonas sp.
GGGCCGTTCGTCGCGCTCGCGCATGGCGTGCGCGAAGCCCAATGCGGTCTTGCTCGATGCCGCGGTCACCAGCACCTGTTCGGCGCCATGATCGTCCGCGTCGGCCAGCTGATCGGCGACCAGCCAGCCGGTCATGTAGAGCGGGCGGAACACCGGCCAATAGGCGCGATCCTCGTCGGCATAATCGTCGAGCGCGGAGACGCGCTGATAGCGATTATACAGTCCCGGGAGCCGCTGCCGGCGTTCCTCGATATCGACGAAACCTGTCGGACTGATCCGCCCCGGCACCAACACCGCGTGGCTGGCCATCGGCCAATAGCCGTAGAATGCGTCGCCGACCGCGATCTCCGTTACGTCCGACCTAGTGACCGTCGCGAAACCCCAGATCGGCAGCCGACCCGGTGCCGCGCGATCCGCGAAAAAATCCCAGTAACCGACGTCCGGCCCGAGCAGCCCGGTGGGCTTGCCCAGCGCTGCATAGGTCACGTTGTTGGCGGTGATCGCGAACAGATCCACCGACACCTCGATGCCCTCGGGCGGCAAGGGCGCTTCCGGTAAATCGACCAGTGCCGCCTTGGTGATGTCGTCGCGATCGATGTCGATGGCCCAGCGTTGCATGCGTGTTTCCGTTCGGATCTAGTAAGCGAGCTTTAGCCCGGGGCGCGTCCAGCGGGTCTTCACCAGTTTGCCGCTGCCGGAAAGCGTGATGTACGCATCCATCAAGTCGTTGCCGCCCCAGCAGATATTGGTGGTGAAGACGTCGGGGGTCGCGACGAACTCGACGAGCTCGCCCGCCGGCGAGATCACGCTGATGCCGCTTTCGCCGATCGTCGCGACGCAGATGTTGCCGCCCGCTTCCACCCCCAGCGAGTCGAAGAACTTGTACCCCGCAGGCCGGTAGAGCGGCGTTCCCGCCCCGCCGAGCCCGGCGGTCTGATCGACCTTGCCGGGCGCCGTCACGTCGAACTTCATCAGCCGACAGGTATAGGTCTCCGCGGCGTACAGCGTCCGTCGGTCGGGAGAGAGCCCAATGCCGTTCGGGTTCTCGCTCGGGAAGATCACTTCCTCGATCTGGCTGCCGTCGCATCGCGCGTAGAAGATGCCGGTTACGTCGCGTTCGCGGGTGCGGGTCTTGCCGTGATCGGTGAACCAGAAGCCACCTTGCCCGTCGAACACGATGTCGTTGGGCCCGCGCAACGTGCAACCGAAATCGCCGTCCGCATAGAGCGTCTCGACCGCGCCGGTCTGGAGGTCGATGCGCTCGATCCGACCGCCGCTATAGTCATCCGCCTGGCCGTGCGGTGCCAGGAAGCCGTTGACCTCGCGGTAGTTGAAGCCGCCATTGTTGCAGCAATAGAGCTTGCCGTCGGGACCGATGCCGAGCCCGTTGGGTCCGCCGCCCGGGGTCGCAACCACGTCCTTGCGGCCGTCCGCATCGATCCGCGTGATCCGCCCAGCAGCGATCTCGACCAGGACGATGCTGCCGTCGGGCATCCACACCGGCCCCTCGGGAAAGCGCAAGCCATCAGCGACGTTGGTGAACTCCGCCAAATCCTCTCTCCTTTTTGCCGTGCCGCTGTCGGACACGTTGCGTGCGGCACCCTCACGATTGCGGCGGCACCGTGCAACCCGCAATCGACTTCGCGCGCGCGCTTCGGCACAGAGCGGGGATGACGAACCTGCGCACCGGCGGCCGCATCCTGGTCGATCAACTCCTCGCACAAGGCTGCGAGCGGATCTTCACCGTGCCCGGCGAGAGTTTCCTCGCCGTGCTCGACGCGCTTCACGACACGCCTGCGATCGACCTCGTGGTCTGCCGGCAGGAAGGCGGGGTCGCGTTCATGGCCTGTGCCGATGGCGCGCTTACCCACCGCCCCGGCATCGCCTTCGTCACCCGCGGACCCGGCGCGACCAACGCGTCGATCGGCGTGCATGTCGCGATGCAGGACTCGCAACCCATGATCCTGTTCATCGGCGACGTTGATCGCGGCACGCGCGACCGCGAGGCGTTCCAGGAGATAGACTTCGCCGCAATGTTCGCGCCGATCGCGAAATGGGCGGCACGGATCGACGACGCCGCACGGATCCCCGAATATGTCGCGCGAGCCTATGCGACGGCGTTGAATGGCCGGCCCGGGCCGGTGGTTCTGGCGCTGCCCGAAGACATGCTGCTCGACTGCGTCGAGGCGATCGACCGTCCTCGCATCGACCCCGTAGCGCAGGGATGCGATCCGGCCTCGCTCGAGCAGCTCGCCGATCTGCTCGCGACCGCGGAGCGCCCGGTCGCGATCGTCGGCGGCGCGGGGTGGAACCTGCTTGCCTCGCAGAATTTCGCCGCCTGGGCCGATCGGATCGGACTTCCGGTCGCTGCGGCGTTTCGGCGGCAAGACGCGATCCCGAACGACTGTCCTGCCTATGTCGGCAATCTCGGCTACGGTCCGAACCCGAAGCTGCTCGCACGGATCAGGGCTGCCGATCTTCTGCTCGTCGTCGGACCCCGGCTGGGCGAGGCGACTACCGACGGTTATACGCTGATCACGCCGGAACATCCCGGCCAGCGGCTCGTCCACGTCCATCCCGACCCGTCCGAGCTCGGCATGACCTATCGGACCGATCTCGCGATCTGCGCCGATCTCGCCAGCTTTGCCGAAGCGGTCGCGACGATCGAGGTGCCGCGGGGTTCGACCGCGGGCGACGCACGGACCGAGTATCTGGAATGGTCGACCCCGCAGCCGCGTGCGCTGACGATGGATCTTGGCCCGTGCGTCGCTGCGATGCGCGACACGCTCCCGGCCGATACGATCATCTGCAACGGCGCCGGCAACTATTCGGGGTGGTGGCATCGGTACTGGCGCTACGCGGCGCCGGGCACCCAGCTGGCGCCGACCGCCGGCGCGATGGGCTACGGCCTTCCCGCAGCGATCGCCGCGTCGTTGCGCTCGCCGACCCGCTCGGTGGTGGCGCTCGCCGGCGACGGCTGCTTTCTGATGAACGGACAGGAGCTGGCGACCGCAATACAGCATCGCGCCAACATCATCGTCATCGTGGTCGACAATAGTGCCTACGGCACGATCCGGATGCACCAGGAGCGCGAGTTCCCCAACCGGGTTGCTGGGACTGGCCTCACCAATCCCGATTTCGCAGCCCTGGCGCGCGCTTATGGCTGCTGGGCTGCGACGATCGACCGCACCGAGGATTTTGCGCCGGGCCTTGCAGAGGCCGCAGCGATGCAGGGCGTTCGCCTGCTCCACGTCAAGACCGACGTCGAAGTGATCAGCGCGGCGACCACGCTGACCAAATTACGAGGCGGGTAATCGTGAAGCACCGGCGAGCCATCACGTTGGCTACACCGGTGCTCCCCGCTTAGTTCAGATGTCGTCTAGTTCAGATATCGTCGCCCAGCGCGCCCTTGATCTTGCCGCCTAGTTGCTGCGCCTTGCCGCGACCTTCCTGCTCTGCACCTTCGCGCTTGGTCGCGGGATCATCGCTGGCCTGTTTGGCCTTGCCCAGTGCTTCGTTCACATTGCCTTTGATCTTGTCGACGAGCTCGCCCATGATGTTCTCCATCGCGGTGGCGCACCTGACGATCAGGGCGCTGATTATCGCAGGTTAAGAACAATTATCTGGCGGTCGAGTTCCGTCCGCCGATCTTAGATCAGGCCAGCGAGCGGGCTGGACGGGTCGGCGTAGCGCCGGCGACCCATGCGGCCCGCGCGATAGGCGAGCCGCCCGCTTTCCACCGCCGCCCGCATCGCCGCGGCCATCATCACCGGGTCCTTGGCCTCGGCGATTGCGGTGTTCATCAGCACGCCGTCGCAGCCGAGTTCCATTGCCACCGCCGCATCCGAAGCGGTGCCCACCCCGGCGTCGACCAATACCGGCACGCCAGCCCCCTCGACGATCAGCCTGATGGTCACCTGGTTCTGGATACCCAGCCCCGATCCGATCGGCGCACCCAGCGGCATGATCGCCACCGCACCGGCGTTTTCCAGGCGCTTCGCCGCGATCGGATCGTCGACGCAGTACACCATCGGCAGAAAGCCCTCGTTCGCGAGCACCTCGGTCGCGCGCAGCGTTTCCACCATGTCGGGGTAGAGCGTCTTCGCCTCCCCGAGCACCTCGAGCTTGACCAGGTCCCAGCCACCCGCCTCGCGGGCGAGCCGCAGCGTCCGGATCGCCGACTCTGCATCGAAACAGCCCGCCGTGTTGGGCAGGTAGGTGACCTTTTTGGGATCGATGAAGTCGGTCAGCATCGGCGCATTGCGGTCCGATACGTTGACGCGACGCACCGCCACCGTGACGATTTCCGCACCCGATGCCTCCAGCGCGGCGGCGTTCTGCGCGAAATCCTTGTACTTGCCGGTGCCGACGATCAGCCGCGAGCGAAAGCTGCGCCCGGCCACCGTCCAGCGATCCTCGTCGATCGCGCGGGCATGGTCGCCGCCACCGACGAAGTGGACGATCTCCAGATCGTCGCCGTCGTCGACGATCACCTCGCCGAGCGTCGACCGCGGCACCACCTCCAGGTTGCGTTCCACCGCGATCTTCTCGGGCACCAGGCCCAGTTCGCTCGCGAGCGCCGCGATCGTCATGCCCGCGGACACGCGCTTGTGCTCGCCATTGACGGTGATCGAGACGGTTCCATCGACATGCGGCATCAGCGTTTTCACCATCGGCAGGCCCATGTCTCGACTTCGCGCGACACGAACGGGTAAGGCGGGACCAGCCATATAGGGGGCGCCTGCCAAGCCCCGCAACCGGGAGGCGCGCGTGCCCGACACCATCTTCGTCCTCAACGGCCCCAATCTCAACCTGCTCGGCGTCCGCGAACCCGAAATCTACGGGCACGACACGCTCGACGACATTGCCGCGCAGCTGGACGATCGCGCCCGCGAACTGGGCTTCGAGATCGACCTGCGCCAGTCGAACCACGAGGGGCATCTGGTCGACTGGCTTCACGAGGCGCAGGCACGCAAGGTGAAGGCGGTCTTGCTCAACGCGGGCGGCTTCACCCACACGTCGGTCGCGATCCACGACGCGATCAAAGGCGTGAGGACGCCGGTCATCGAGGTGCATCTGTCCAACCCGCACGCCCGCGAGGCCTTCCGCCACGTCAGCCTCGTCGGTCAGGCCGCGCGCGGAACGATCGCGGGCTTCGGGGCGCTTTCGTACCTGCTCGCGCTTGAAGCCGCCGCGCGCTTCTGACAGGAGGCCGTTCATGACCGATACCAAAGAGGGCTCCATGCAGGTCGATGTCGAACTGGTTCGCCAGCTCGCCGAAATGCTCGACGCGACCCAGCTTACCGAAATCGAAGTGGAGGACGGCGACCGCCGGATCCGCGTAGCACGCAAGGCAGCCCAGATCGCGGCCGCACCGCATTACGCACCCGCGCCGCCGCCTGCCGCCGCGCCGACGCCCGCAAGCGCGCCTGTCGCTGCCGAAGTCGGCGCGTCGGCACCCGCCGCGTCGGTCAGCGCGGTGAAGTCGCCGATGGTCGGGACGGTCTACCTGTCGGCGGAGCCGGGCGCGAAGGCGTTCGCGATCGTCGGCCAGCACGTCAACGCAGGCGATACGCTGGTGATCGTCGAGGCGATGAAGGTGATGAACCCGATCGTCGCTCCTGCTGCGGGTACGGTGCGCGCGGTCCTGGTCGAGAACGGCCAGCCGGTCGAGTTCGACCAGCCGCTCGTGGTGGTCGAGTAACCGCATGCCCCAGATCAAGAAGCTGCTGATCGCCAACCGCGGCGAGATCGCGCTGCGTATTCACCGCGCCTGCCATGAGATGGGGATCAAGACGGTCGCGGTGCATTCCACCGCCGATTCCGATGCGATGCACGTCCGCCTGGCGGACGAGGCGATCTGCATAGGGCCGCCGGCTGCGACCGACAGCTATCTGAACATTCCCAACATCATTTCGGCGGCCGAAATCTCGGGCGCCGACGCGATCCATCCCGGCTACGGATTTCTCAGCGAGAACGCGCGCTTCGCCGAGATCGTCGAACTCCACAACATCATCTTCGTCGGACCGAAGCCCGAACATATCCGGACGATGGGCGACAAGGTCGAGGCGAAGCGCACTGCGGGCGCGCTCGGGCTGCCGCTGGTCCCTGGCTCCGACGGCGCAATCAGCGATGTCGCCGAAGCCAAGCGGCTGGCAGACGAGATCGGCTACCCGGTAATCATCAAGGCGGCGTCGGGCGGCGGCGGCCGCGGCATGAAGGTTTGCACCTCCGAGGATCAGCTCGAAACGCTGATGCAGCAGGCGGGAACCGAGGCGAAGGCGGCATTCGGCGACGCGACCGTCTACATGGAGAAATATCTCGGCAACCCGCGCCACATCGAATTCCAGGTGTTCGGCGACGGCAACGGCCACGCGATCCATCTGGGCGAGCGCGACTGTTCGCTCCAGCGTCGCCACCAGAAGGTGCTGGAGGAAGCGCCCTCCCCCATCATCACCCCGGAGGAACGCGACCGGATGGGCGGCATCGTCGCGAAGGCGATGGCCGACATGAGCTATCGCGGTGCCGGGACGATCGAATTCCTGTGGGAAGACGGCGAGTTCTACTTCATCGAGATGAACACGCGGCTCCAGGTCGAGCATCCCGTCACCGAGATGATCACCGGGCTCGATCTCGTCCGCGAACAGATCCGCGTTGCCGAGGGTCATCCGCTGACCTTGCGCCAGCAGGACGTCCAGTTCCGCGGCCATGCGATCGAATGCCGGATCAACGCCGAGGACCCGCGCACCTTTGCGCCCTCCCCGGGGTTGGTGAAGCTGTTCCACGCGCCGGGCGGCATGCATGTCCGGGTCGATAGCGGGCTATACGCCGGTTACCGCGTGCCTCCTTATTACGACAGCATGATCGCCAAGCTGATCGTCTACGGGACGACCCGCGCTGGCGCCCTGCGGCGCTTGCGGCGAGCGCTCGAAGAGTTCGTGATCGACGGGATCACGACCACGATCCCGCTGCATCGCGCGCTCCTCGACGATCCGGAGTTCCAGGAAGGCGATTACACGATCAAGTGGCTCGAGGAATGGCTCGCCAAGCAAGGCTGAACTGGTTCCTGCATTTCTCCCCATCATGCCGGACTAACAGGCACAGCACCGCCATCTGCCCGTTTCACAGGCACCCAATTCGCTGATTCAGCGGTTGCCCGCAGGGGCGGCTGCTGGCACGTTTGGTGCAAGGCGCCCGTGGGGCGTCGATCGTGACGCAAGGGGCAGCAGAACGTGAAGAAGGTCGAAGCCATCATCAAGCCGTTCAAGCTGGATGAGGTCAAGGAAGCGCTCCACGAGATCGGTGTGTCGGGCATCACGGTGACCGAGGCCAAGGGCTTCGGGCGCCAGAAAGGCCACACCGAACTGTATCGCGGCGCCGAATATGTCGTCGACTTCCTCCCCAAGGTGAAGCTCGAAGTCGTCGTCGAAGATTCGCTCGCGGATCGCGTCGTCGAGGCGATCGCCGCTGCGGCCCAGACCGGTCGGATCGGCGACGGCAAGATCTTCGTCATCCCCGTCGAGGCCGCGCTGCGCATCCGCACCGGCGAACGCGACGACGCCGCCATCTAACCAGACGAACCCGGACGCGCCGGGACAACGCAAGAGGAAGACTAGGACATGGCAAGCACCGCCGGCGACATCCTGAAGCGGATCAAGGAAGAGGAGATCGAGTGGATCGATCTGCGCTTCACCGATCCCAAGGGTAAATGGCAGCATCTGACCATGGTCGCATCGATCATGGGCGAGGACGAGTTCACCGATGGGCTGATGTTCGACGGCTCGTCGATCGAGGGCTGGAAGGCGATCAACGAATCCGACATGGTCCTGATGCCCGATCTCGACGCGGTCTACACCGATCCGTTCTCCGCGACCCCGATGCTCATCGTGTTCTGCGACGTCGTCGAACCGTCGACCGGCGAACTCTACGCCCGCGACCCCCGCTCAACGGCCAAGCGCGCCGAAGCCTATCTGAAGACCACCGGGATCGGCGACACCGTCTATGTCGGCCCCGAGGCCGAGTTCTTCATGTTCGACAACGTCCAGTTCGACACCAACTACGCCGAGTCCTACTTCAAGATCGACGACATCGAGCTGCCGACCAACACCGGCCGCGCCTATGAAGGCGGCAATCTCGGCCACCGTCCCCGCGCCAAGGGCGGCTATTTTCCCGTCGCGCCGGTCGACTCCGCGGTCGATATCCGCGGCGAGATGGTGTCGACGATGCTCGAAATGGGCCTGCCCTGCGACAAGCATCACCACGAGGTCGCCGCCGCGCAGCACGAACTCGGGCTCACCTTCGGCACGCTGACGACGACCGCGGATCGCATGCAGATCTACAAATACGTCGTCCACCAGGTCGCGCATGCCTATGGCAAGTCGGCGACCTTCATGCCCAAGCCGATCAAGGAAGATAACGGCTCTGGCATGCACACCCACTTCTCGATCTGGAACGGCAAGGAGCCCTTGTTCGCCGGCAACGGCTATGCCGGGCTCAGCGACATGTGCCTGTTCTTCATCGGTGGGATCATCAAGCACGCCAAGGCGATCAATGCCTTCACCAACCCGACCACGAACAGCTACAAGCGCCTGGTGCCGGGGTATGAAGCACCGGTGCTGCTCGCCTATTCGGCGCGCAATCGCTCGGCCTCGTGCCGCATCCCTTACGGCACCGGCCCCAAGTCGAAGCGCGTCGAGGTCCGCTTCCCGGACGCGATGGCCAATCCGTACCTCGCTTATGCGGCGCTGATGATGGCGGGAATGGACGGCATCCAGAACAAGATCCATCCCGGCGAGGCGATGGACAAGAACCTCTACGACCTGCCGCCTGCCGAGCTCGCCGAAGTGCCGACCGTGTGCGCATCGTTGCGCGAGGCGCTCGACTGCCTCACCGCCGATCACGACTTCCTGTTGAAGGGCGACGTGTTCTCCAAGGACCAGATCGAGGCGTATATCGAGATCAAGTTCGGCGAGGTCACCCGCTGGGAAATGACGCCGAGCCCGGTCGAGTACGACATGTACTACAGCGCCTGATCTGATCCATATCGCTGCGCATTCGAGGGGAAGCTACCGATACGGTGGCTTCCCCTTCTCACGTCCGGATGCCGCTGTAGTCTTTCCGCCCGGGCGATGGGGATCGCTCGCCAACATGGGGGAAGATCATGATCCGTCATCCGAGCCTTGCCGTGACGCTCGCGGCCGTGACGCTCGCGGCCGTGTCACTTGCGGGCTGTACCAGCACATCGCTCCGCTCGGCCCTGAGCACACCGAAGAACCCGACCCCGATCTTCACCGATCCGGTCATCGGCAAGGGCAAGCAGGCGTCGCAGGACGCGATCATCCGTCCGCTCTACAAGGTGCTGCTCGAGGCGCACGATGCCGGCGACGTGCTGGCAAAGACCGCGTCGGAGCAGGATATCCGTCGCTACCTAGCCGCCGGTTTCGCGCTGTCCGACATCTACTGCGCGCAGTTCTTCATCAAGACCGACGAGGCGTATCGGCGGCGGCGCTTCGGCAGGACGCTCACCAACGATGTCGGCACCGCCGTCGCGACGATCCTGGGACTGGCCAAGGCGGGCGAAGGCATCGTGACCGGGGTCGCCGCCGGGGTCGGCTTCGCTGACTCCGGATGGCGCAACTACGACGACTCGTTCATCATCTCGCCCGATCTCAGCAACGTCCAGTCCCTGGTCGTTGCCGCGCAGGACAATTTGCGCGCACGCACCCTGGCCCGCAATGCCGAGCTTCCCGAGGATTATGCCAGCGCGCAGACCGCCATCCTCCGCTACGCCAATCTGTGTTCGTTCCTCGGCATGAAGGCGCTGCTCGATCAGTCCGCCGGCGAACAACGCCGCGAACTCAACACCGTCACCGACAAGGTGAACCTGGGCGGGCTGAAGAAGACCGCGGAGGGCGCCGGCGACGACACCACCGCACCGGCCTCACCCGCCGCCGCCGTGCTGCCGAGCACCGCGTCGCCCTCGATCGCCGCGAACAAGGCCGGAGACGAGGCGACGCCACAGTGAGGCGGCACTCGCCTCGCGCCGCAATGCGACGGATCGAAGCCCACAATCGATGACACCGTCCCGATCACGTGGTAGGCCGTCGCCGTTACCGCCCGTCGGGCGGGGACAGCAGGGGGCGTCCGGAGCGATCCGGGCGTCCCTTCCAGTTTCAGTCGCTTACTTCTGGCAGGCGACGATCGCAGCGATCACCGACAGCGTTTCCTCCGGATCGCGGACGCGCACGGTGTCGAGCCCGAGTTCCTTGGCAGGATAGTCGTTGCCGCCCGGGAAGATCGCATCGCCGATGAACATCATCGCATCGAGCGCGATACCGCTCTCGTCGCGCAGCTTCTTCAGCCCATAGGCCTTGTCGACCCCCTCGCGGGTGATGTCGATCGAGGTCGCCCCGCCCATGTTGATCGACAATCCCGGCAGCCGCGTCCGCAGGTCGGCCTGGATCACCTTGCGCTTTGCGAAATCTGGATCCCAATGTTCCTTCGCGTCGAGCGGCGCCTGCTGGCCGAGCGCGGAAAAGGTGATCTGGCTGCCGCGATCCTCGATCCGTTCGCCCCAGGTCTGCTCGGGCGTGAACCCGGTGGCGGCCAGCGCCTCGTCGAACGCCGACAGGATCTTCGCCTTCAGCGCGTCGTCGAACAATTCGGCATAGACCGTCGCCCAGCCGCCATCGCGAAAGCGGAACAGCTTGGTTCCCGTCGTGGGCATCAGCCACAGCTTCGACCAGTCGGCTCGCGCCGGAAGCCGGCTCGCGACCTGCTTGTCGAACTGCGGCCAGTCACCCCCCGAGATCACCGCGACGTGCGCGACCTGGAGCAGGTCGGCGAGCGCCTCGCCCATCGGCTCCTTCAGCGGCTGCTTGCTCTCGGCCAGGGTTCCGTCGAGGTCGAAGGCAACGAGTTCTTTCATGCGGCAGCTCCGGTGGAGGTCAGGATCAGGGTGTCGATCGCATGCGCAACGCCGTCGACGTCGTTGCCGGTGGTGACGTGGTGCGCCGCCGACTTCACGCGGTCGGGCGCATTGCCCATCGCGATCGCGACACCGGCGCGCTCGAGCATCGGCACGTCGTTGGCCTGGTCGCCGATCGCGGCGATATCGGTCATCGGCACGTCGAAGGCCGCCGCGAGCGCAGCGATGCCGTCGCCCTTGTTGGCGGCGAGCGCGGTGACGTCGAGATAATAGGTCTGGCTTTGCGCGATCGTCGCCCGGTCCGACATGCCGTCGATCCGCGCGTGCAGATCGCGCAACACCGGTTCGTCGTCGCTGACGAAGGTGATCTTGTCGATTCGATCGATCACCGCAGCGAAGTCGGTGGTGACGAACGGCGCCTGGTTGGAAGCCACGCGTTCGTGCTCGACATGCGTGCCGTGGTCGCTGGTCGCATACCATTGGTCGTCCGCGAACACCCAGATGTCGACGGCGACGCCGGCAGCGGCGGCGAGCACCGCCTCGGCGACGTCCCGCTCGATCGTGACGTGCGATTCGACGCGGCCGTCACGATGAAACACGATCCCGCCATTGAACGCGGCGAGCGGCACGTCGAGTCCGAGCGCGTCGGCGATCGGCATAAGCCCCGACATTGGGCGCGCGCTGATGATCGTAAAGCCGACTTCCGCAGCCTCGAGGCGCTTCACCGCGGCGATGGTGCCGGGGGTGAGCTGCTTCTGCTTGTCGACCAATGTGCCGTCGACGTCGGATACCACGAGGCGGATCATTGCACGCACCAGACTGAATTCGTCACGGCGGACGTGTTCCGGGGTCCACCCCACCCGCTATCCGAGAGACGTGAGTGCGCCGCGCCATGGGTCCCGGAACGAGTCCGGGGTGACGGAACGGGATGGGTGACAATCATTGCGGGATCTCGACATGCCCGCCGAAGCCGAACCGCATCGCGGACAGCAGCTTGTCGCCGAACGTGTGGTCGACCCGGCTGCGATAGCGCGCGAACAACGCCGCGGTGAGCACGTTGGCGGGGACCTTCTCCTCCATCGCGGCGTCGATCGTCCATTGGCCCTCGCCGGAATCGGCGACATGGCCGCTGAACTGGGCCAGGTCCTGGTCGCGCGCGAGCCCGGCCGCAGTAAGGTCGAGCAGCCAGGACGAGATCACGCTGCCACGCCGCCAGACCTCGGCAATGTCGGTGAGATTGAGGTCGAACCGCTCGGACTCCGCGAGATTGTCCGACGACTTGCCCTTCAGGATGTCGAAGCCCTCGGCATAGGCCTGCATCAGGCCATATTCGATGCCGTTATGGACCATCTTGACGAAATGCCCCGCCCCCGCCGGCCCGGCATGGATATAGCCCTTCTCTGCGCGCGGATCCTCGTTCGAATCGACCCGGTCGGGCGTCCGCGGGATCGTGCCGAGCCCCGGCGCCAGCGTGTCGAAGATCGGGTCGAGCAGTTCGACCGTCGCCTTGTCGCCGCCGATCATCATGCAATAGCCGCGCTCGAGCCCCCAGACCCCGCCCGACGTGCCGACGTCAACATAGTGAAGCCCCTTCTCCGCGAGCGCCTTCGCCCGGCGGATATCGTCCTTGTAGAAGCTGTTGCCGCCGTCGATCACGATGTCGCCCGCGGACGCCTTCTCCGCGATCGCCGCGATCGTGTCCTCGGTCGGCGCGCCGGCGGGCAGCATCACCCACCAGATCGCGGGCTTGCCGAGCAGGTCGCACATCGCATCGAGCGAGTCGGCGCCCTCGGCACCATCGGTGACGAGCGCAGCGACCGAGCCCGCGTTTCGATCGAACGCGACGACCGAATGGCCGTCACGCAGCAGTCGCCGCGCGATATTGCCGCCCATGCGGCCGAGGCCGATCATTCCGATCTTCATGCTGTGGTCCTTCCGGGGAGCTTACGGGCGTACCAAGTCCCTCACCCCGGACTAGTTCCGGGGTCCACCGCGTCCCGACGGCAAAGGATGTGGGGCTCGGCGGATGCCGGAACGAGTCCGGGGTGACGGATTATCGTTTCAAACCGCCGCAGGATGCTTCGCGGCGATCGAGCCGAGCAGATCGTCGAACGCCTTCACGAACGAGGCGACGCCTTCCTGCACCAGCGTGCCGGTGACGCCGTTCAGGTCGAGCCCGAGCCGCTCGGCCTCGGCAAGCACCCGCTGTGCCTCGTCGATTTCCGCCGTCAGCGTCACTGCCGCGGTGCCATGATCGCGAAACGCGTCCATCGTCTTGGGCGGCATGGTGTTGACGGTGTCCGCGCCGATCAGCGTGTCGATGTACAGCGTGTCGGGATAGGCGGGATCCTTCACGCCGGTCGAGGCCCAGAGCAGCCGCTGCGGCTGTGCGCCCTTCGCAGCCAGCGCCTGCCAGCGGTCGGATTTGAGGAAGTCGAGATACCATTGATACGCCATCTTGGCGTTCGCGACCGCGACCTTGCCGCGCACGGCCTTCAGCGCGTCGGCCTCGCCATCGCCCTCGGCGATCCGGCGATCGATTTCCTTGTCGATCGTCGAATCGATGCGGCTGACGAAGAAGCTCGCGACGCTCGCGATCCGATCGATCGGCAGGCCGTGCTTCACGCGTTCCTCGAGCCCCATCGCATAGGCTTCGGCAACGCGAATATAGGCGTCGAGCGCGAACAGCAGCGTGACGTTGACGTTGATCCCTGCCGCGATCGTCGCCGCGATCGCCGGGCCGCCCGCCAGCGTCCCGGGAATCTTGATCATCAGGTTGGCGCGGTCCACCGCGCCCCACAGCTTGGCTGCCTCGGCGATCGTCGCGTCGGTATCGTCCGAAATATAGGGCGACACTTCGAGGCTGACATAACCGTCCTTGCCGTCGAGCCGCTCGTAGACCGGCTGGAGCGTCTCCGCGGCCGCCTTGATGTCCTGGATCGCGAGATGTTCGTACCGGTCGATCGTCGCGGCGTCCGGCGACTCGCGATCGAACGCGGCAAGCGTCTGATCATAGGCGTCGCCATGCCCCATCGCCTTTTCGAAGATCGACGGGTTCGACGTCACCCCGGTGAGCCCGTCGTCGTCGACGAGCTTCTTCAGCCCGCCGGCCTCCAGGAACTTGCGATCGACGAAGTCGAGCCACACCGCTTGGCCCAATGCGCCAAGATCCTTCAGCTTGCTCATCGAATAGTCTCCATCTGAAATGCCGTTCGTCCTGAGTAGCGGCTGAGCGAAGCCGAAGACGCGTATCGAAGGACCCGGTGGTTCGATACGGGCCTTCGCCAGGCTCAGTCCCTACTCACCACGAACGGATGTGGACAATGCCTCGCCCATCGCCTCACGCGCCACCTTGACGACATTGTCGACCGTGAACCCGTATTTGCCCTGCAGCTTCGTGATCGGCGCCGAGGCTCCGAAGGTCGACATCGCGATCGTCCGTCCGGCGAGCCCGACATAGCGATCCCAGCCGATCTCGCCCGCCATCTCCACCGCGACCCGCGCACCGACCGCCTTTGGCAGCACGCTTTCCTTGTACGCCTCGTCCTGCATCTCGTAGCGATGCCAGCTCGGCAGCGACACGACCCGGCTGCGCACGCCTTCCGCGATCAGCCGCTCATGTGCTTCGACCACCAGCGACAATTCGCTGCCCGTCGCGATCAGGATCACCTCGGGGGTACCGTCGCAATCCGCGAGCACATAGCCGCCCTTCACGACGCCATCGGCGCTCGCGTACTTCTCCCGATCGAGCGTCGGCAAAGCCTGGCGCGACAGCACCAGCACCGCGGGCCGGGTCGCATCGGTCAGCACCGCCTTGTACGCCGCGGCGACTTCGTTGGCGTCGCCGGGGCGGATCGTGTCGAGCCCCGGGATCGCACGCAACGTCGCCAGATGCTCGATCGGCTGGTGCGTCGGCCCGTCTTCACCGACCCCGATCGAATCATGCGTGAAAACCCAGATCGCGCCGATCTCCATGATCGACGACAGCCGGATCGGTGCGCGCATGTAATCCGCGAAGACGAGGAACGTCGAACCGTATCCGCGCAGGTGCGACAGCGACATGCCGTTCACGACCGCGCCCATGCCATGTTCGCGCACGCCGAAATGGAAGTTCTTCCCCGCATAGTTCGATGCTTCGAACGACGGCGCCCCCTTGATGTCGGTCTTGGTCGACGGCGCGAGGTCGGCCGACCCGCCGATCAGCCACGGCACCCGTCCGGCGATCGCGTTGAGCACCTTGCCACCCGAGTCGCGGCTGGCGAGCCCCTTGGCGTCGGCGGGGAACACGGGAACGTCCGCGTCCCATCCTGCCGGCAGGTCGCCCTTCAGCATGAGCTCGAGCTCGCCGGCCAATTCGGGCTGCGCGGCGCGATAGCGTTCGAACATCGCGACCCACTCGTCGCGCAGCTTGCTGCCACGTCCGCCGAACGCGCCGCGGAAATGGTCGAGCACGCCGTCGGGGATGTAGAAGGACTTGTCCTCGGGCCAGCCATAAGCACGCTTGGTGGCGCGGATGTTATCCTCGCCCAGCGGCTCGCCATGTGCCTTCTCGCTGCCCGCCTTGGGGCTGCCATAGCCGATCACCGAATGCACGACGATGAAGGTCGGGCGATCGTTGGTCGCCTTGAAGGTCTCGAACGCCTTGGCGAGCGCGGCGACGTCGTTGGCGTCGTCGATGTGAATGACGTTCCAGCCATAGGCCTGGAAGCGCAACCCGACATCCTCGTCGAACGCGAGATCGGTTCCGCCTTCGATCGAAATGTGGTTGCTGTCGTAGATCCAGCACAGGTTCGACAGCTTTAGGTGACCCGCAAGGCTGGCTGCCTCCGCGGTGACGCCTTCCATCATGTCGCCGTCGCCGCACAGCGAATAGACGTCGTGATCGAACAACGGGAAACCGTCGCGATTGTAACGCGCCGCGAGCCAGCGCTCGGCGATCGCCATGCCGACCGAGTTGCCGCAGCCCTGGCCGAGCGGCCCGGTGGTCGTTTCCACACCGGTGGTGTGACGGTATTCGGGATGACCCGGGGTGCGTGACGACAGCTGGCGGAACTGCTCGATGTCATCGATGCTGATCGCCTCGTTGCCGGTCTTGTTGCCGTCGGCATCGATCTCCTCGATCCCGGCAAGGTGGATCAGCGCGTAGAGCAGCATCGACGCATGGCCGACCGACAGGACGAAACGGTCGCGGTTCGGCCAGTCGGCATTGGCAGGATCGTAGCGCAGGAATTGCGTCCACAGCGTGTAGCCGACCGGCGCCAGCGCCATCGGCGTCCCGGGATGCCCGGAATTGGCCTTCTGCACTGCGTCCATCGACAGCGTGCGGATAGTGTCGATCGCCAGCCGGGGCAGCGAACCGTCCTCGTGCAGCTTTGGATCCGCCGCGGCGGGGACGGTCTGGGTGTCTGACATGAAAAGCCTCGCTGTAGCGATGACCGAACGCCGCGCGCCCGATCCGGTTGCCAAGATGCCGCCCTTTACGCAGATGCGCGAAAGCGTTCCAGTCGCGTAACGACGCCATCTGTCGCAATATAGGCGGCATCGACCTCGTCGAGGAACAAGCCGTGGCCGAGCACCCCGGGGATCGCGGCGAGGCTTGCGGCCACGGTCGCGGGGTCGGCGAGCGACAGCGCGCAGTCGGCGACATTGTTGCCGTTGTCGGTGACGAAGGGCACGCCGTCGACGCGGCGCAGCACCGCGCTTTGGCCCAATTGGGCCAGGACGGCGGCGCGCGCGAACGGCAGGATTTCCACCGGCACCCGCGCTTGCCCGATCGCGGCGACCCGCTTGGTGGCATCGGCGACGACGATCATCCGCGTCGAGGCCGCGGCCACCACCTTCTCGCGCAGCATCGCCCCGCCCGCGCCCTTGATCGCGAAGAACCGCGAGTCGATTTCATCGGCGCCATCGATCGTCAGGTCGACACACGCCACATCGTCGAACGCGATGACCGAAAGGCCGAGCGAGATCGCCTGCCGCTCGCTCTCCAATGATGTCGCGACAGCGCGAAATCGCAATCCTTCCCGCGCCCGCCGGCCCAGCGCCGCGATCGCGAAATGCGCGGTGGATCCGGTGCCCAGCCCGACGAGCATGCCGGTTTCGACTTCGAGCGCCGCCGCCTCGCCCGCCAGTCGCTTGTCGTCCGCCAGGAGCAACTCTCTGCGATCCACTGTTACACTTTCATACAATTGCGTGCTTGAGCCAAGTTACCGGTACGCGCACAGCATTATCGACGAGCGAATGAAACCGGCGAGGGTTTCACGCATTTGTCCCCCGACCGGTCGTTCGCCGGTCTTCAGGCGAACGGATCGCGTGCATTGACCAACCATCGTGAAACAAGCCGGCGCATCGCCGGCGGAGCCGCATTTGCGGCGTTGGCCCTTGCGCTTGCCGCATGTGGGGATGGTGCGTCCCAGCCGAAAGGCGCTGGTAAGCAAGCTCCCGGACAGGGCACACCCGAAGTCGGCTTCGTGACGCTGACCCCTACCGACGTCGAGATCACGACCCAGCTGGCCGGCCGGACCAGCGCGTTCGAGAGTTCGGACGTGCGCCCCCAGGTCTCCGGGATCATTCGCCGTCGGCTGTTCACCGAAGGCGAGCTCGTCCGTGCCGGCGAGACGCTCTACGAGATCGATCCGCGACTATATCGCGCCGCCGCCAACGAAGCCCGCGCCAATCTGCAGAGCGCGCAGGCGAATGCCCAGGCAACCGGCATTCTCGCCGAACGCTATCGTCCGCTCGCAGCGGCCGAGGCGATCAGCAAGCAGGAATATACCAACGCGATCGCGTCGTCGCGGCAGGCTACCGCCTCGGTCGCGCAGACCCGCGCCGCGCTCGAGACGGCGCGGATCAACCTCAATTTCACCACCGTTCCCGCGCCGATCACCGGCCGGATCGGGCGATCGCTGTTCACCGTCGGCGCGCTGGTCTCGGCCAGCCAGGCCGAGCCGCTCGCGCAGATCCAGCGGCTCGATCCGATGTTCGTCGACATCCAGCAGAGCTCGGCGGACCTCCTCGCGCTGCGTCGCTCGCTCGCGACCGACGGCGTCATCCCGACCACCGCCGTGGTAAAGCTCCAGCTCGAGGACGGCAGCGAGTACGGCCCGACCGGGTCGGTGCAGTTCGCCGAAGCGGTCGTCGATACCAACACTGGCACGGTGACGCTGCGCGCGCGCTTCCCCAATCCGCAGGGATTGTTGCTGCCGGGCATGTTCGTCCGTGCCACCTTTGCGCAGGCGATCAATACCCGCGCGTTCCTGGTGCCGCAGCAGGCCGTCACCCGCGACGCCAAGGGCAATGCCCGGGTGATGGTGATCGGCCCGAACAACAAGGCGCAGCAGAAGACGATCACCGCGGATCGCACGCGTGGCGCCTTCTGGGTGGTGACGGCGGGCCTCGACCCCCGCGACCGCGTGATCACGCAGGGCCTCGGCAAGCTGTTGCCCGGGCAGTCGGTCAAGCCCGTTCCCGCGAAGACGCCCCAACGGATCGAGCCGCCGAAGCAGGGCGAAGCGGGCAAGTCCGGGCAGAGCGGCGCCGCGGCGAAGGGCGGCTGACGCCCTCATGATGTCGCGCATCTTCATCGACCGGCCCATCTTCGCATGGGTGCTCGCGATCATCGTCATGCTCGGCGGCGTCGGCGCGATCCTGGGATTGCCGATCGCGCAATATCCGGACGTCGCACCGCCGCAGGTCAGCGTGCGCGCGTCCTATCCGGGCGCCAATGCACAGACGATCCAGAACAGCGTCACCCAGATCGTCGAACAGTCGCTGACCGGTATCGACGGCCTGCTCTACTTCCAGTCGTCGTCGAGTTCGCGCGGGCAGGTCACGATCACCGCGACCTTCGACAAGGGCGTGGATCCCGACATCGCGCAGGTTCAGGTCCAGAACCAGGTCCAGCAATCGATCGCGCGGCTGCCGCAACAGGTCCAGCAGCAGGGGCTCGTGGTCCGCAAGTCGAATCCCGACTTCCTGCTGATCGTCGGCGTCTACGACTCCACCGACAAGCTGACCAACCAGGACGTGTCGGACTATCTCGTCTCCAATCTCCAGGATCCGCTCGGCCGGATCGAGGGCGTCGGCGACACCAACGTGTTCGGCTCGCAATATGCGATGCGGATCTGGCTCGATCCGGCCAAGCTCGCCCGCGTCCAGCTGATGCCGAGCGACATCGTGGCCGCGATCCAGGCGCAGAATACCGAGGTCGCCGCGGGCGAACTCGGCGGCCAGCCCTCGTCGCGCGAACAGATGCTCAACGCGACGGTGACGGCGCAGAGCCGCCTGCAGACGCCTGCGGAATTTTCCAACATCATCGTCAAGACGCAGAACAACGGCGCCACCGTGCGGCTGCGCGACGTCGCGCGGATCGAACTCGGTGCGGAAAGCTACGCCGCGACCAGCCGGGTCAATCGCCATCCCGGCGCCGGCATCGCCGTCCTGATGTCGCCCGGCGCGGACGCGCTCGCGACCGCCGAGCTGGTCAAGAGCTTCGTCGAGAAACAGTCCAAGTCGTTCCCGGCCGGCTTCGAATACGCCTACGCCAACGACTCGACCGACTTCATCAAGCTGTCGATCGACGACGTCATCAAGACGCTCATCGAGGCGATCATCCTCGTCATCATCGTCATGTTCGTCTTCCTGCAGAGCTGGCGGGCGACGCTGATCCCGACGATCGCGGTCCCGGTCGTGCTGCTCGGCACGTTCGGCGTGTTCTATCTCGCCGGCTTCTCGATCAACACGATGACGCTGTTCGGGCTGGTGCTCGCGATCGGCCTGCTGGTCGACGACGCGATCGTGGTCGTCGAGAATGTCGAACGGCTGATGGAGGAGGATCCCGAGCTGTCGCCGCGCGACGCGACGATTCGCTCGATGGACGAAATCAGCGTCGCCCTCGTCGCAATCGCCTTGGTACTTTCCGCAGTATTCCTGCCGATGGCGTTCTTCGGGGGGTCGACCGGCGTTATCTATCGCCAGTTCTCGATTACGATCGTCTCGGCGATGATCTTGTCGGTGCTTGTCGCGCTGATCCTGTCGCCTGCGCTTACTGCGACGTTGCTGAAGCGCAAGCAGGACCAGGGTGATGGCGGCTGGTTCAAGAGGCGCTTTCCGAAGGTCGCCGGCTTCTTCACGCGTGCCTCCACCAAGTTCAACACGACCTTCGACAAGGGCATCGAGCGCTATGCCGGGGGCGTCACCACGGTGATCAATCGCAAGTGGCTGTTCTTGCTGATCTACGCCGGGACCGTCGCGTTGCTGGCGGTAATGTTCCTGCGGCTGCCTACCGGCTTCCTGCCCACCGAGGATCAGGGCACCGCGCTCGTCCAGTTTCAGCTCCCGGCCGGCGCTACCGCGGCGCGGACCGGCGCAGTCCAGCGCGAGGTGGAGCAGTATTTCTTCGAGAACGAAGCCGCCAACACCAAGACGATGCTGACCGTCTCGGGCGGCGGCGGCGGTGGCACCAGCGGCCAGAACACCGGTCAGGGCTTCATCGCGCTGGCCCCCTGGGACGATCGCAAGGGCAAGGAGAATGCCGCCGACGCGATCGTGGCGCGTGCCGCGGCGGCGTTCCGCGGCGAGCGCGACGCGCAGGTCTTCGCGCTCGTACCGCCCGCGATCCGTGGGCTCGGCCAGTCGAACGGTTTCACCATGCAGCTGCAGAATTCGAGCGGCATGAGCCAGACCGACTTTGCCGCCGCCCGCGAGAAGCTGTTGGCCGCGGCACGCGCCGATCCTGCGCTCGCCTCGATCCGGCTGACCGAACTCCCCGACGTCGCGACCCTGAAGGTCGAGGTCGATCAGGAAAAGCTGAGCGCGCTCGGCCTTAGCCAGACCACCGTCAACAGCACGCTGTCGACCGCCTGGGGCGGGCAATACGTCAACGATTTCGTCGATCGTGGCCGCGTCAAGCGCGTGTATGTGCAGGGCGACGCGCCCTATCGTTCGTCGCCGAGCGATCTGTCGCAATGGTTCGTTCGCGGCTCGTCCGGCGAGATGGCCCCGTTCTCCGCCTTCGCGCAGACCAGCTGGTCGCAGGCGCCGACGACGCTGTCGCGATTCAACGGCATCCCCTCCTATGAATTCTCGGGCTCGGGCGCGCCGGGCACCAGTTCGGGCGAGGCGATGGAAAAGATCGCCGCGCTGGCCGCGCAGATCCCCGGCACCACCGTCGCATGGTCGGGATTGTCGTACCAGGAGCGGCTCTCCTCGGGGCAGGCGCCGATCCTCTACGGCTTGTCGCTGCTGGTGGTGTTCCTGTGTCTCGCCGCCCTCTACGAAAGCTGGTCGATCCCGGTGGCGGTGCTGCTCGTGATCCCGCTGGGGCTGGTCGGCGCGGTGCTGTTCGTGACGATGCGCGGCCTGATCAACGACGTGTACCTCCAGATCGGTCTTCTCACGACGATGGGGCTCGCCGCCAAGAACGCGATCCTCATGATCGAGTTCGCCGAACAGGCCGAGCGATCGGGAGCGCGCGTGATCGACGCGGCGCTCGAAGCCGCACGAATCCGCTTGCGTCCGATCCTGATGACGTCGTTCGCCTTCATCTTCGGCGTCCTGCCGCTGGCGATATCGACCGGCGCCGGCGCCAACAGCCGGATCGCGATCGGTACCGCAGTGATCGGCGGCATGCTGACCGCGACCCTGCTCGCGATCTTCTACATCCCGTTCTTCTTCGTGCTGGTCCGCCGCGGCGTTCGCGACGGTGTCGCGAAACTGCGCGGCAAGCCGACCGGACACCATGGCGACGATCGGCCGCCGGCGCCGCCAATGCCACCCACCCACCCTGCGTCGGAGCCCGCATGATGCGTCGCACCGCCTCCCTTCTCGCAATGGCGCTCACGGCGCTTGCCATCGGCGGCTGCTCGCTTGCACCGGTCTATACCCCGCCCGCCTTGCCGACCCCGCCGTCGTGGCCGGTCGGTGACGCATATCTCCGGCAGTCCGAGGCGGCGTTGCCGGCGGTCACCTATCGCGACGTGTTCCGCGACGCCCGGCTTCAATCGATTATCGACCAGGCGCTCGCCAACAATCGCGATCTGCGCATCGCGGCAGCGAACATCGCCTCGGCGCGTGCGCAATATCGCATCCAGCGCGCCGATCTGCTGCCGCGCCTGGACGCGAACGGCCGGTACAATTATTCGGGTGGCGGCAACGGCACGACGTCCGTAGCGGGCAATGGCGGCACCGGAACCGGCGGCACCGGCACGGGCGGCAACGGCGGAACGGGCACCGGCGGGACGGGAGGCACCGGCGGTACCGGAGGCACCGGCGGCACCGGCGGTACCGGCGGTAACGGCAATGGCGGTTCCGTCATCAGCTCGGGCGGCGGCAATGGCAGCGCTTTCTCGGTCAATCTCGGCGTCACTGCGTTCGAGCTGGACCTGTTCGGGCGGGTCCGTTCGCTGACAGGGGCGGCGCTCGACCGGTATTTCGCCACCGAGGCCGCGGCACGGGCGACGCGGATCACGCTCGTTGGCGACATCGCGGACGCGTGGCTGACCTACGCCGCCGACGCATCGTTGCTCCGGATCGCGCAGGATACGGCGACCAGCGCGGCGCAAAGCGTCCGCCTGACCCGCCAGCGGCTCGAGGGCGGGATCGCGCCGCGAACCGACCTGCGGCAGGCCGAACAGGTGCTGGAGACCGCCAACGCCGATCTCGCACAACAACGCACCGCACTGGCGCAGGACGTGAATGCGCTCCAGCTGCTGGTCGGCGCGCCGGTCGCTCCGGCGCTCCTTCCCGGTTCGATCGACGAAGCGCAGACGAGCGTCGCGACCTTGCCGGCCGGGCTCGACAGCCGGGTGCTGCTGCGTCGACCCGACGTCGTGCAGGCGGAATATGAGCTCCGCGCCGCCAATGCGGAAATCGGTGCGGCACGGGCCGCGCTGTTCCCGCGGATCTCGCTGACCGGGCTGCTCGGTTTCGCCAGCAATGCGCTCACCTCGTTGTTCAGCGGGGGGGCGTTCAATTATTCGGTCTCGCCGCAGGTCAGCGTGCCATTGTTCCAGGGCGGTGCAGGCGTCGGCGGGGTGGAGTTCAGCCAGGCGCAGCGCGATCTCGCGCTCGCCACCTATGAACGTGCGATCCAGGCCGCGTTCCGCGAAACCGCCGATGCGCTCGCGCGCCAGGGTACCTTCGCCGATCAGCTGCGCGCGAACACGAATTTCCGGGCTGCCGCGCAGGATACGTTGAACCTCACCAACCTGCGCTACCGCGGGGGTATCGACACCTTCCTGACCAGCCTCGATGCGCAACGCGCCTTCTACACCGCGCAACGCACCCTCGTGCAGACGCAGCTGGTCGGCGCGAGCAACAAGGTCTCGCTCTACCGCGCGCTCGGCGGGGATTCGTTGCTGGTCGTGACGCCGGACGGCCCAATGCCGGTGACGCCGGGAGCGGATCGCTAATCCTCGATGGCTTGACGCCACCTCTTGCCGCGCCGATGCTGCGCAGCATGACGACACAGGATCCGGCCGCGTTCTTTCGCGAAATGCTGGGCGAATGGGAGAAGATGGCCAACAGCGTTGGCGGCCAGATGCTGAAGTCGGACCAATGGTCGCAGACGATGCACGGTGCCAACGCGGCCACGATGAACGCCCAGACCGCCCTGAAGCAGGTGATGGAGCGCGGGCTCGCCGCCGCGCACATGCCGAGCCGTGGCGAGATCGAGGATCTGTCCGCGCGGATCGGGCGGATCGAGGCGTCGCTGCTCCGCATCGAGGCGCTGTTGACGGGCGACAATCCGGTAGCGGGCCCCGCCAAGCCGAAGCCGACCCGCGGGCGCCAACCCCCGCCCGCCATCCCGCCGACCGAGCCGACCGCGCGCTGATGGCGACGGCGCCCGATCTCCTTGCCACCGCCCGCGCCGAATTCGACCGGGCGATGCAACGCAACCTGAAGGGCCTGGACTACATTACGACGTCGGGTCCGAAACTCGGCGCCAGTGCCAAGGACGTGCTGATCGAACGTGGCACGATGCGGCTCTATCACTATCGTCCCCGCGTCGCCGACGTCTATCGCGTGCCGATCCTGCTCGTGATGGCGACCACCAACCGCGGCTATATCTTCGACATGGTCCCCGGGCAGAGCCTGGTCGAATATCTTCTCGACGCTGGCTTCGACGTGTTCATGCTCGACTGGGAGGCGCCCCGCGCCGACGAAAAGACGCTGGCGCTCGAGCATTATGTCCTCGACTTCCTGCCGATGGCGGTGGCGCGGGTCGCGCGCGAGACCGGCGAGCCGGACGTCAGCATGATCGGCTACTGCTTCGGCGGCGTGCTGTCGCTGCTCTGGGCCGCGCTTCATCCCGGCAATCTCGCCAATCTGGTGACCTTCACCACGCCGGTCGACTTCTCCAAGATGGACATGTTCCAGGCCTGGGCGGATCGGCGCTTCTTCGACGTCGATCGGCTGGTCGACACGTTCGGTAATTGCCCGGGCGATTATCTCTACACAGCGTTCGATCTACTCCGCCCCGGCAGCCGCGCGGCCGGCCAGGTCCGCCTGATCGACAACCTGCACGACGACGAGTTCGTGAAGTCCTTCCGCATGTTCGATCGCTGGGCCGCCGACATCCTGCCCCTCGCAGGCGAATATTTCCGCCAGACCACGCACCAGCTGATGTGGGAAAACCGGCTTCTGCAAGGCACCATGGCAGTGGACGGGCACGTGATCGATCTCGCCGCGATCACCGCGCCGTTTCTCCACGTCGCCGCGCAGCACGACCATATCGTGCCGACCGCCGCGTCGGCGCCGCTGCTCGGGATGGTCGGTTCGGTCGACAAGGAGGAGGTGGTGCTGAAAGGCGGCCATGTCAGCCTGGTCGCCGGGGGCAACGCGATCCGCCGGCTCTGGCCGCGGCTCGTGCAATGGTTGGGAGCGAGATCGACATGAGCCACACCATTCGCCGGTTCCAGCCGGGCGACCGCGAGGCGATGCTTTCGTTCACCGGCGCGCTTGCCGAGCACGACCTGCTGTTCCTCGGCCGCGACCTTCGTCACCCGCGGGTCGTCGAGGCATGGCAGGCGGCGATCGCGGAGGGGTGGATCGACAGCCTCGTCGCCGAAGACGACGGCATCATCGTCGGCACCGCGGCGCTGGTCCGCGATCCGCTCGGCTGGAGCGCGCATGTCGGCGAGGTCCGGCTGCTGGTGTCGGGGGAGCGCCGCGGCGCCGGGCTGGGTCGCGACCTGCTCGAAGGCATCTTCGCGATCGCTGCGGAGCGCGGTCTGGAAAAGCTCACCGCGCAGATGACCACCGACCAGGACGGTTCGATCGCCTTGTTCGAGAGCCTCGGCTTTCGCGCGGAGGCGTTGCTGAAGGGTCAGGTCCGTGGACGTGACGGCGCCGCGCACGACCTCGCGATCCTCGCCTACGACGCCGCCCGGGTCGCGGCACGTCACCAGGCATTCAGGGCAGAATGAACTTTATCAAGCGCTTGCGCATTGATGCTGCACTGCAAGAAAGGACGACCCGAATGGCGACTGCCGCCCTCAAGACCTCAGAGCGTTACGATACCGTGCGTGCACCATCGGCGCTGCTCGCGCTGACCGAGCTGCCGCGCGCGCTCGTCGAGCTCGGCTCGCTGCCGTTCGCCGCCCCGATGCTCGCCAGTGCGCCACGCGGCGACGGCCATCCGGTGCTCGTGCTGCCGGGCTTCATCGCCAGCGATACGTCGACCGGGGTTCTCCGCCGCTATCTCAAGCGTCTCGGCTATGACGCGCACGCCTGGGAACTCGGGCGCAATCTCGGGCCGAAGGCGATCGGCGTCGAGGGCGAGAAGCTGATCGACCGGCTCCACGCGATCCACGACCTGACCGGCCAGAAGGTCAGCATCATCGGCTGGAGCCTTGGTGGCATCATGGCACGGCTGGTCGCGCGCCGCGCGCCGGATGCGGTGCGCCAGGTGATCACGCTCGGCTCGCCCTTCGCCGGCAGCCCGCGCGCCACCAACGTCTGGCGCGCCTATGAATATCTGACCGGTCAGAAGATCGACGACGAGCATACCCGGACGCAGCTGTCCGAGGTTGCGGTTCCGCCGCCGGTGCCGTCGACTGCGATCTACACGCGCGAGGACGGTGTCGTCGCATGGCAGAACTGCATGGAAGCGTCGGGCCCCGAGACCGACAATATCGAGGTTCATGGCAGCCATATCGGGCTCGGCGTCAATCCGGCCGTGCTCTATGCGGTCGCCGATCGGCTGGCGCAGCCGCAGGACAATTGGCTGCCGTTCCAGCGGACCGGTCTCAAGGGCCTGGTATACCCCTCGGCCGGGCACGCCTGATCACGAACTGACGCGCTGATCGGGCCGCCGCCGCGACGGGCGGCGGCCCGAGCGTCTCCTACCGGTCGCCGCTACGCAGCGGTGCGACGGCATCCTTGCCGAACTGCATGATCAGCTCGCCGATCTCGCGAGCCTGGGACATGCTGCGCTGGCTTTGTTCGCGCAGGTAATCGCCCTGGATGCGCATCACGTCGGAGATATCCTTGGCACTCGCCGCCTCGCGCATCGCGGCGAAGGCCTCGCGCGCATTCTGTTCGGCCTGGTCGATCATCCGCGTGCCGATCGTGGCGCCGCCTTCCGCGACCTTCTGGCCGGAGGCCTTCATCGCCTCGCCCGCGCGCTTCGCCGGGTCGATGACGCGCTCGCTAAAGCCGGCGCGGGCCTGCTCGCCCGCATTGCGCAGCGCATCGGTCGCGGTCTTCGCTGCGTTGGCGGCCTGATCGGTCGCCGATTTGGCGCGGTTCGCGCCCTCGTCGATCGCGCTCTTCATCTCGTCTGCCATTATTTGGTTCCTTTCCGTGAAGTGGCCGGTTTGCGTACCGGTTTGTTGTCGTTGATCTCAACCGCCGGCACCGGCACGGGTTTCACCGTGGCGCGCTGCAACGCCGCAAACGAGCTACGAAGCGCGTCGGCATAGCGATCCGGATCGGGCATCGCGGCGCGATCGGCGGTGAACGATATCGCGATCGTGTCGCCATAGCTGTAGACCGGATTGATCAGCCCCATCCCGTCGAACACCGGCCCGGTGCCGTACATGCCCACCATCTGCGCGCCGCAGAAGTACATCGGCACGCGACTGCCCGGCACATTGGTGACGACGCAGTTGAACGCCGGCGCGTGCGCGTTCGCGGCCCCGACCCGCGTGTAGAGCCGTGCCGCGAGCCCGGCGAGACCCGACGGCATCAGCTGGCTGTAATCGGCAAGGTTCTTCGCGCCGACCGCGTTGGTCATCGCCTTCGAATTGACCGCCTCGTCATGCACGAAGCGGAGCCGTTCGAGCGGATCCTCGATCTGCGTACCGAGCCCGACCACCATCGCCGACACCAGGTTGCCGAGCGCCGCCTTCTCGCCCGTGCCGCGCACCGAGATCGGCGCCATCGCGGTCAGCGTCTCCTTGGGCAGCTCGCCGCGCCCCTCCAGATAGCTGCGCAGCGCGCCACCGACGATCGACAGGACGACGTCGTTCACCGTCGCATCGGGCACCGCTGCCTTGATCGCGCGGATCTCGCCGAGCGGGAACGGCACCGCGTCCCACACCCGGTGGGCGGACACCTTGCCGTTGAAGCACGTCTTCGGCGCGGGCCGGGCATTCTTGATCGAAACGTCGCCCTTGCCGACCTGCATGCCGAGCTTGGCCACGCCCGGCAGCGACCGGCCGATCGTCTCCATCACCCGCATCGGCTGGACGAGGCCGTTGAGATAACTGCGCGCGAGCAGGTCCGCGACCTTGGGCATGTTCTCGGGCTTCCACGCGTCCGCGGCTTCCGGCGGCGTCATCGACGCATCCAGATCGTGGACCGCGGCGGACATCTCGACCCCGCTCATTCCGTCGATCGCGGCATGATGCACCTTGCTGACGAGCGCGAAACACCCCTTTGGCAGCCCCTCGATATTGTCGAGCCCCTCGACGATCGTGAACTCCCACAAGGGCTTGGACAGGTCCATCGGCCGCGCGTGCAGCCGCGCGACCTGGATGCAGAGCTGCCGCCAGTCCCCCGGTTTCGGCAACGCGATGTGGCGGACATGATATTCGAGATCGAACTCGGGGTCCTCGATCCAGTACGGATGATCGAGATCGAACGGCACCCGCACCAGCCGCTGGCGAAAGCTCCGCGCGCCGCCGAGCCGGGTCTCGATGAAGCCCAATATGTCCTTGAAGCGCACGAACCCGCCGGGCGCGGTCGAGGGGTCGTAGATCCCCACCGAGCCGATGTGCATCGGCGTGTGCGGCGTCTCGAGATAGACGAACGACGCGTCCTGCGCGGATAGCTGCTGCATTCTTCTCTCTCCCACTTCGGACGCGCGTCGGTCTTATTACACCGTTCGTGCTGAGTAGAGACCGAGTGGCTTCCGAAAGGAAGCTGCGAGGGTCACTCGATCCCTACTCAGGACGAACGGCATTGCTTGTGCCATCCGTCACTTGCCGAACCCGAACACGTCCTGGTGGAAGCGTCCCTGCTCGATCATCTCGTTGAGCCACACGGAGCCCTGCGCATGCTCGCCGCCCGCCTGCTGCATCCAGATCCGGATCAGTGTGTCGCGCACCGCGGGCGCCATGAACCGGCCGTCTCCGCACAGGTAGATCTGCGCACCCGACTGGATCGCGGCCCAGACCTTCTCCTGTTCGGCCCACAGCGCATCCTGGACGAATTTCCACGGATGCGATTCCACCGCCGAAAACGCCAGAAACAGCGCGATCGTGCCGTCCGCCTGCCACCGCTCCATTTCGTCGCGACAGAACCAGTCATGATCGGGATGCCGGCACCCGAAGAACAACAGGCTCGCGGTCGCCCCCGGCTGCGCGGCCCGTTCGGCAAGAAAACCGCGGAGCGGCGCGAAGCCGGTGCCGGGCCCGATCAGGATCATCGGCACCGCCGGATCGGCCGGCGGCGCGAACGGCGGATTGGGCCGGCGGACATAGCCGAACACCTGCTCCCCGACCGCGACGTTGGCCATGTAGCTCGAGGCGAAGCCGCGGTGCTCGCCGAGGCCGGACCAGGCCGGCGCGATGCTCGTCCCGACGATCAGGTCGGCGACCTGCGGGTCCACCAAGGGGCTCGACGCGATCGAGTAGAAGCGCGGCGCGATGGGTGCCGACAGCTCGACGAACGCCTCGAACCCCAGCTCCGCCGCGGGGTGCGCCTCCAGCAGGTCGAGCAAGGTCATTCGCTTCGCCGCCACCGCCTCGTCATAGGCGGCATCGAGCTGCGCCAGATCGCGCTTCGTGTTGGGGCAGCGCGTCGCTGCCTCGAGCACGGCAAGCGCGCGTCGCGGCAGCGGATCGGAAAGCTCGACGAAATCGGCGAGCAGATGCCCGATCGTCACGGTCTGGCCGACCGGCAGATGCCGGAACCGGTTGCCCTGCGCATCGACCCGCAGCTGGGTCGCGCCGTCCACCCCCAGTCGCTCGATCGCCCGTGCGACCAGATCGGGCCGGTTGCGCGCATAGACCGCGACGTGATCGCCGGTGTGGTAGACCTGCCCCTCGGGCAGCCGCATGCGGATCAACCGGGTCGAGGGTCGTGGCGGCTCCTTCGCGAAATCCCACAGCCCGTCGGCAGGCCGGACGAGCTCGTCGTTGCCGACGATCTCGAGCAATTGGGCATGCTCGGGCAATGCCGCCGCCCGAGTCGCAACGGCGTCGACCCGCGTCAGCGAGAGCGAGCTCGGCGCCTCCTCCGGGACTGCCTCGCTGCCGAGCGCTTTCCACAGGTCACGAACGAACGCGGCGACCGCACCGTCGAAATTGCCCTGCCCATCGGCCTCCGCGCGCGGTACCAGCCGGGTCGCGCCGGTTTGCTCGATCGCCGCATCGATCCGTTTCGGGAACACCTGGAAATTGGGCCATTGCGAATTGCCGACGCCGAGCACCGCAAACCGCGCCCCCGACCAGTCGGCACCCTCGAACGCGCCGGCGTCCAGCGCGCGTTCGACCTCGATCGCGGTGTCGGGCGCCCGGCCGTTATAAGTCGCGGTGACGATCACGATCACCTTGTCCTCGGGTTCGGCACCGCCCTTGAAGCTCTCGTCCATCGATCGAACGACGACCTCGAAGCCGTCGAGCCGCGCGCGTTCCGCAATCTCTTCGGCGATGTCGCGCGCGGTGCCGAGGCTCGATCCATAGAGCACCGCGAATTTCTGCCCCGATCCGGTGACCGAGCCGACCGCCTCGACCGGTCTGGTCTCGGCGGCGGGTGCGCTGATCCGCTCATGCGGCTGGCGCAGCCTGATCCGCATGAAGAACTCGTCGGGCTTGATCGACAGCGTTTCCTTGATGCGCAGCTTGTACGAATGCGGATCGCTGATCGAAAACGCACGCAGCATCATCGCCATCGCGATCTTCGCCTCGACCATCGCGAACTGCCGTCCGATGCATGCGCGCTCGCCATTGCCGAACGGCTTGTAGGCATGAGGATGATGGCGTGCTTCGTTTGCAGGCAGCCAGCGATCGATGTCGAAGCCCTCGGGGTCGTCCCAGACCTTCGGATTGCGGTGTACCCCGGGGGTGAAGACGTTGACCGGCCGGTCCTTCTTCAGCCGATAGCCGCCGATCTCGGTGTCCTCGAAGGGCGCCAGGCTGAATGCGGGCGCGGTCGGCCACAGCCGCAGTGCTTCCTTCAGGATGCGCTCGATCACCTCGAGCTGTGCGACCTGCGCATAATCCGGGCGGACGTCGCCGGGCAGGACGCGGTCTACCTCGGCATAGGCTTGGGCGAGGATGCTCGGGTTGCGCAGCAGATAGCTGAAGGCGAACGTCAGCATCCCGCTGGTGGTCTCGTGTCCCGCGATCAGGAAGGTGAGCACCTGGTACCGGATGTTGACGTCGTCGAGCATCTCGCCGGTCTCGGGATCGACCGCGGTAAGCATCAGGTTGAGCAGGTCGCGTCCGTCGGTGGGCGTCTGTCGGCGCTCGGCGATCAGCCCGTCGACCAGCGCGTTCATTTCCGCGATGTCGGCATCGAATTGGCGCTGCGATCGCTTGGCGAAGCGGTTCTGCAGCGGCATCCGCGTGATCATCGACAGCGACTCGCTGAGCGCGCGGCCGAGCGCGAGCAGGAAGCTGTCGAGCTCTTCCTTCTCGAAACTGTCGAAGCGGTGGCCGAATCCGGCGATCGCGATCGAATCGAGTGTCAGCCGGGTCATGTCGTCGGCGACGAGGACGTCGGTGCCGCTTGCCCGCGTCCACTTCGCGACGAGCTGGTCGCAGACCTCGACGATCATGTCGAAATAGCCGCGCATCGCGCGCTGGCTGAATGCCGGCAGCAGGATGCGGTGCGCCTTGCCCCAGTTCGGCTCCTCGCTGAACGCAGTGAACAGGCCGTCGCCGGCGAAACGGCGGACGACGCGCAGGCCGGGCCCCGGCATCTTGCGGAACCGCGTCTCGTCGGAAAGCTCGGCGACGAGATCGGGATCGGTGACGAACACCCCGACCCGGCTACCGAACTTCAGCTTGAAGATACCCTCGGGAAAGTCGCGACTGACGCTCAGCAGATGCCCGATCAGACCCGCACGTGCGATCTGGTGGAGGTGGCCGACGACCGGAAGCCCCTTCGGACTCGGGATCGACGGGGCAGCGGGGGCTTCGGCCATTATTGTCCTCTCGGGCATACTCCATCACAGCCGGTGCCGGCGTGCAACTTCTCCGCGCCAGGGTCCTACCGGGCCGGGCCGACGAACACCGGAATGATTGCGCGCACCGAACCCGAAAACTGGAGGGTGTAGGCGCCCGGCGACAGCGTGTAGTCGACCTTCTTCTTGACCGGCGCGCACTCGCCGCCATGCCCGTGCGCGATCGACTTTACCCGCTTGCCGCCGCGTACGACCTCGACCCAGACGGGGGTACCCAGCGACACCCGGTACCGTCCCGAACGCGCGATCTGGAAGCGGAGCGTGCCGCCATGGCTGCCCGTCGCGGCCGCCTTTTCGGGCGCGACGATCGGCTTGCTGTCGCGGGTCATCGTCGCGCGTGCCGCGGTCCCGACCGGCAGCACGTCTCCGCTCTTCAGAAAGATCGGATCGATCCAGCTTTCCATTCCCGCGGGCAATGGCTCGGTGCACATCATCCCCTGGATCGGCGGCGGCGACACAGTCGTCGCAGCGAGGAAGGCGGGGGTTGCGGCGAGAGCGACGACGAACGTCAGGGCAAGCGACATGATCAATCTCCTGCTGTCGTCACTGCCATTGCGGGCAGCAAGCCGTCGAGCGGTTTCGACGAGGGTCGCGATGCGTCCCGCGATGCGACTTGATCGCGGCGGTTGCCGGTTGCGCTGCAACATACGGGCGATACAAGCGTAATCGGGAGCCGTGATGACCGTTGAAGATCAGATCCGCGTAGAATTGATGCGTCGCGCGGTCGCCTTGGGCGACGAGCTGGTCCGACTCGCCGACGATCTCGGCCAGCCGGTCGCGGGCAATCACATCTGCCAGGGCGTCGAGCTGATGCGCGCCTATGCCGAGCAGGCCGGGCTGATCCTGACGGACTGATCACCCGGTCACACCGCGCTGAGACAGCGCAGCATGAAGGCGAGGCCCTGATCGGTAAGCCTGACGGTCCGCGAGCCGCTATCGGCGATGGTCCGGCTGAGCAGTTCGCGGCTTTCGAGTACCGTCAGCCAGCGCTCCACCGTCTGCGGCAACAACTGCGCCAGCCCGCCCACCGTTGCGGTGTCGATCGCCCGGTCCTCTTCGCCGGCGATGAACAACAACAGCATGATGTCCCAGGCGAGGTCGCCGAACAGGTCGGCATTCGGCCCCGCCGCGGCGTCGCGCGCGCGGCGTTGCGCCCAGAGCATGCGGGCGCGCTCGAGATCGCTCGGCTCCTCCGGTCCGGACGGTACCGTCGCGGTGAGTTCACCGCGGGTATGCGCGGCGATCGTCCGGACCCGTGCCAGCGCGCTCGCCAGGCGCTCGTAATCGTCGCGATCGCGGTCGGGCCAGCGCAGCAATCTGATATCCGCGGTCATGGCGCCGGCCGATCGGTCCGCAGCGACCAGTCCGGATCGCTGCCATGTTGCGTTAACCGGCGACGATGCCGCAGCACGCCGACCGCGAGCAGCGCGAGCATCGGATAGGCGATCTTCCCGCTCGCGCCGCCGTACATCCAGTGCACCAGCGCCGGCTGATAGGCTTTCACGCCGTGGATGCCGAGCGTCAGCAATTGCAGCGCGCTGACGTAGAGCGGCCAGAACCGGTCCGCCCTGGCCGCGATCGCCGCTAGCGCGACGAGAGTCGCGACATCGATCGCGAACAACGCGATCTCCCATTCGCGGAACTGGCGGTAGGGCGCGACATAGGTCGCCGCCGCGGCGACGAGAAACACTGCCGCGGTCAAGCGCTCGGGCGCGCCGCCGGCGACGAACGCGTAACCGCACGCTGCCACCAGCAACAGGTTGAAGACGATGATGTGGGTCATGACTTGGCCTCGCAAAGGAGCGACCAGGAGGCCAAGCCATGACGCCTAGGCGGCAACGCGCAGGTGACTGGCGCTGCTACCCGTCGGGCCGAAAACCTCCTTCGGCTTTTCATCGCCGAAGCTGGTCTCGTACCCGATCTGCTTGCCGACCTTCTCGACGACGCGGTGCCCGGCCACGATGTGGCCGCGGGCGGTGCCGATCGCGAGAAGCGCCTGGCTGAACTGTTCGAACGCGGCCTGACCCGCGACCGCGGGCAGGTTGGAGGCAAGGCGGGCCCGCGGAAGCGCGGTGAGGAGCTCGCCACCGGTGGCGAACGCTTCGTCGAGCTCGGCTTCGAGGCGCCACAGCAATGCTGCCAGGGCGTCCGCGGCGGGCATGGGATTCGCGTATGACATGGCCATCCTTCCACCCCGGCGGGGTGCCTGTTCGCGATCAGGAAAGGTGGCGCGAAACGCCCTCCACGAGGCCGGTCAGGATCTGGAGACCCGTCATGAGCATGCCGAACCCAATCGCCAGCCCCAAGGTGATCACCTGAATCCATATCAACCGGTCGCCGACAGAGAGATCGTTCCCCGCTTGTCCTTTCCGCCGAAAGGGCAATCGGAAGCCAGTGCTCGCGACCGTCGCCGGCCGTTCCGCGCTGCCCCCGGATTGCCCGACGACCAATTCGTCCGGCGAGCCGGGTATTGGCAGCGGTCCGGCCGGCGGGACTAGCCGTGCAGAGTCACCCCCGACTTTATCGGGGTCGGGATAAGTCGTTGTATTCGCTACCGAAGCAAGCTCTTGCTCGTGGCGTTCGAGCTGTAGCGCGGCGTCGCGCCGGTTGCGCGCGCCGATCACCCGCACCGCCTCGGTCAGGTAGCTGTCGACGGTGGATTTCTCGATCCCCAGCTCGTCGGCGATCTCCTTGGATCCCTTCAGCTGGCGGACGCCCTGCAGGCACTCGCGGTGGCGTTTGGTCAGCCGGTCGAATCGAGTGGACTCCATCGCCACGGCTTTCCGATGCTTGCCTGTACAAAGCAATGGTTTGCACGGCGACCGACCGGGCAGGCGTGCGATCCGCTCCGCTTCGGATCAGCTTTGCCGGTACCCGCGGAAACGCGCCACGCACCCTTCCCCCGCTCCGCCCCCCTTGCTAAGGCCCGCGCGACACCCGCATTCGCATGCGCCCGCACCGCCCGCGCGGCCCTTCGCCGCCTCCCCGAGCGTTCTGGGCGTCGATCAGGAAGGACGCATATGACCGCCATCGGCCAGGACAGCCTCAACACTCGCTCGACTCTCGAGGCCGGCGGCAAGTCCTACGACTATTACTCGCTCGAGAAGGCATCGGCGCAGCTCGGCGACATCAGCCGCCTGCCCTTCTCGATGAAGGTGCTGCTCGAGAATCTCCTCCGCTTCGAGGACGGCGTCACCGTCACCCGCGAGGATATCCAGGCGATCGTCGACTGGCAGCAGGAGCGCCGCAGCGACCGCGAGATCCAGTATCGCCCCGCGCGCGTGCTGATGCAGGATTTCACCGGGGTGCCCTGCGTCGTCGACCTCGCCGCGATGCGCGACGCGATCACCAAGCTCGGCGGCGATCCCGCCAAGATCAACCCGCAGGTCCCGGTCCACCTCGTCATCGATCACTCGGTGATGGTCGACGAGTTCGGCACGCCCAAGGCGTTCGAGGACAATGTCGATCTCGAATATCAACGCAACATGGAGCGCTACGAGTTCCTCAAATGGGGCTCGAAGGCGCTCGACAATTTCCAGGTCGTGCCCCCGGGCACCGGCATCTGCCACCAGGTGAACCTGGAATATATCGGTCAGGCGATCTGGTCGTCCGACAATGACGGCGCGATGATCGCCTATCCCGACACGCTGGTCGGCACCGACAGCCACACGACGATGGTCAACGGCCTCGGCGTGCTCGGCTGGGGCGTCGGCGGGATCGAGGCCGAGGCGGCGATGCTCGGCCAGCCGGTGTCGATGCTGATCCCCGAGGTCGTCGGGTTCAAGCTGACCGGCGCGCTCAACGAGGGCATCACCGCGACCGATCTGGTGCTCACCGTCACCCAGATGCTCCGCGCCAAGGGCGTGGTCGGGCGGTTCGTCGAGTTCTACGGCCCCGGCCTCGCGTCGATGACGCTCGCCGACCGCGCGACGATCGCCAACATGGCGCCCGAATATGGCGCGACCTGCGGCTTCTTCCCGATCGACGACAAGACGATGGACTATCTGCGCCTCACCGCGCGGCCGGCCGAGACGATCGCGCTGGTCGAGGCCTATGCCAAGGCGAACGGCCTCTGGCGTCACGACGACATGCCCGACCCGATCTTCACCGACACGCTCGAGCTCGACATGAGCTGCGTCGTCGCGTCGCTCGCCGGCCCCAAGCGCCCGCAGGATCGCGTCTCGCTCGGCAAGGTCGACGAGGTGTTCAACGGCGACCTGTTCAAGATCTACCACAAGGAGCAGCCCACCCGCGTCGACGTCGCGGGCGAGACCCACGGGATCGGCGACGGCGACGTCGTGATCGCCGCGATCACCAGCTGCACCAACACCTCGAACCCCAGCGTTCTCGTCGCCGCGGGTCTGGTCGCCCGCAAGGCGCGGGCGCTCGGCCTCACCTCCAAGCCCTGGGTCAAGACTTCGCTGGCGCCCGGCAGCCAGGTCGTCACCGACTATCTCGACAAGGCCGGCCTCAGCGAAGACCTCAACGCGATGGGCTTCAACCTCGTCGGCTATGGCTGCACCACCTGCATCGGCAATTCGGGACCGCTCGCGCCCGCAATCTCGTCCGCGATCAACGAGAACGACATCGTCGCCGCCTCGGTATTGTCGGGCAACCGCAACTTCGAGGGCCGCGTCTCCGCCGACGTGCGCGCCAACTTCCTCGCCTCGCCGCCGCTCGTCGTCGCCTATGCGATCAAGGGCAGCGTCACCTCCGACATGGTCACGACCCCGCTCGGACAGGGCAGCGACGGCGCCGACGTCTATCTGAAGGACATCTGGCCGACCAACGACGAGGTTCGCGCGATGATGGACGCGAACATCGACGACACCATGTTCCGCGCCCGTAACGGCAACGTCTATGCCGGCGACGCGCGGTGGAGCGCGATCGAGGTCACCGGCTCGGACACCTATCAGTGGCGCGCGGGCAGCACCTATGTCGCCAACCCGCCCTATTTCGACGGGCTGTCGATGACGCCGTCGCCGGTGCAGGACATCGTCGACGCGAAGCCGCTCGCGATCCTCGGCGATTCGATCACGACCGATCACATCAGCCCCGCCGGCAGCATCAAGGCGGCGAGCCCCGCCGGCGTGTTCCTCCAGGAGCATCAGGTCAGCCAGGCCGATTTCAACAGCTATGGCGCGCGCCGCGGCAACCACGACGTGATGATGCGCGGCACCTTCGCCAACATCCGCATCAAGAACGAGATGGTCGCCGGCGTCGAAGGCGGCATGACCCGCTACGCGGGCGAGGTGATGCCGATCTACGACGCGGCGATGCGCTACAAGGCCGACGGCACCCCGCTCGTGATCGTCGCGGGCAAGGAATATGGGACCGGCTCGTCGCGCGACTGGGCGGCGAAGGGCACCAACCTGCTCGGCGTCCGCGCGGTCATCGTCGAAAGCTTCGAGCGTATCCATCGCTCGAACCTGGTCGGCATGGGCGTGCTGCCGCTGCAGTTCGCGGAAGGGATCACGCGCGAGACGCTCGGCCTCGACGGCTCGGAGACCTTCACGATCACCGGCGTCGGCGCACTGCGCCCGCGCCAGTCGGTAGACGTCCAGCTGACCCGCGCCGATGGCACCACCGAGACGTTCGCGACCCGCTGCCGCATCGATACCGTCAACGAGCTGGAATATTTCCTCAACGGCGGCATCCTCCACTACGTCCTGCGCAAGCTCGCGGCGTGAGGTTGCTGTTCGGCCTGGCGCTGCTCGGCGCGGCGTCGGTCGCTGCGGCGGCCGTCCCCGCGCCGATCGCCGGACGCTGGATCACGGTCGACGGGAAGGCGTTGGTGGAGATCGGCGGTTGCGGCGCGCAAATCTGCGGCCGTATCGTCCGCGTGTTGAAGGTCGATCCGACCAAGCCGACCGTCGACGCCAACAATCCCGATCAGGCGCTGCGCACGCGTCCGATCGTCGGCATGGTCTTCCTCACCGGGTTCGCGCCCGGCAGCGACCGCTGGCGCGGCCGGATCTACGATCCCGAAAGCGGCAAGAATTACCGTTCCGAACTGATCCGCGACGGCAACACGCTGAAGGTGAAGGGATGCGTCGGCCCCTTCTGCCGCACCCAGGTGTGGACCGCGGCGCGCTAGGGCGTTGCGGCGGACTGGCACGGGGCAGAGCGGGGCAGAGCGGGGCAACCCCAACGCTCCGCTCGAGCTCCCGCTACTCCCGTCACCCCGGGATTGATCCGGGGTCCGGGATGACGGTTACTCCGGCGCTCTGTTACGCCATCGTCGCGCGGCGGCGACCATAGAAGAAATAGACCAGCAGCCCGAGCGCGTTCCACGCGAAGAACCAGATCTGCGTCACGGACTGCAAGCTCGTGAACAGATAGACGCACCCGAGGATTGCGGCAGGGGCGACGATCCAGGCAAGCGGAGTACGGAACGGGCGCCGGGTCTCGGGCTCGCGCCGACGGAGCACCAGCACGCACGCCGCCACCGCGACGAACGCGCACAGCGTGCCCGCATTGGCGAGGCTGGCGATCGTGTCGAGCGGCGCGAGACCCGCGATGATCGCGACGAAGGTTGCGGTCATGATCGTGATCCGCGCCGGCACGCCCCGTGCGGATACTTTGGCGAGGCTTGCCGGCAGGAAGCCGTCGCGCGCCATCACGAGGAAGATCCGGCTCTGCCCGTACAGGAAGGCGAGCAGCACCGTCGGCAGCGCGATCGCCGCGGCGGCCGCAACCACCGTTGCGACGCCGGGGCTGCCGAGTTCGCGCAGGATCAGCGCCAGCGGCTCGGGGCTGTCCGCGAACCGCGTGAACGACAGCGCACCCACCGCGGTCGCAGCGACGATCATGTAGATCGCGGTACAGGCGAGCATCGATCCGACGATGCCGATCGCAAGGTCGCGCTCGGGCCGCTTGGTCTCCTCCGCGGCGGTCGAGATCGCGTCGAAGCCGTAGAAGGCGAAGAAGATGATCGCGGCAGCGCCCATCACGCCATACTTCACCCCACCCTCGCCGGCCGCGCTGCCATAGCCATAGGGGGCGAACGGCTGCAGGTTCGCCGCATCGAAATGCGGCAGTGCGACCCCGACGAACAAGGCCAGGGTGACGATCTTCAGCAGCACCAGGATCATGTTCACCCGCGCGCTTTCGCGCGTCCCCAGCGTCAGCAGCCCCGCCACCACCGCGATGATCGCGATCGCGGGCAGGTTGACCACGCCGCCGAGCGCGGGCCCGTTGCTGAGAGCGGCCGGCACGACGATCCCGAGGCCCTTCAGGAACCCGACCGCATAGCCCGACCAGCCGACCGCCACGGTGGACACGACCAGCGAATATTCGAGGATCAGCGACCAGCCGACCACCCAGGCGATCACCTCGCCGAGCACGGCATAGCTGTAGGTGTAGGCCGAGCCCGATGCCGGGATCATCGTCGCCATCTCGGCATAGCACAGCGCCGCACAGGCGCAGATGGCGCCCGCGATCACGAACGACAGGATCACCGCCGGACCCGCACGATCCGCGCCCACGCCGATCAGTGTCAGGATCCCCGTCCCGACGATCGCGCCGACCCCGAGTGCGACCAGATGCGGCCACGAGAGCGTCCGCGCGAGCTGGTGCTCGACGGGTTGGTCGGTGATGATCTTGCGCCGGAACAGGCTCATGCGTGGCTCCCCTTTTGCGGGGAGGGTTAGGGGCTAGAGCGTCGCGCTGTAAAGCGTCGGCATCCCCACGGCGTCACCCCGGACCTGTTCCGGGGTCCACCACGCCGCGGCAACCACTGCCGTTTCGTCTCGATTGGGGATCGAGCCTGCCGAGAGCCCGATGATCCGCGGCACGGTGGGTGCCGGAACGAGTCCGGCATGACAGCGAAGCAAACGCGTCTCGCACTCCCTCCCGTCATCCTGACGCAAGTCAGGACCCAGAGCCAAGTACCGATGCGCCCGCGGCTCTGGGTCCCGGGTCAAGCCCGGGATGACGAAGCATGCTCAGCTCTTACGGAGCGCCAGTTGGCTCAAACCGTGAAGCTTTCCCCGCAGCCGCATGCACCCTTGGCGTTCGGATTGGCGAACACGAAGCCCGCGGTGAAATCGTCCTCGACCCAGTCCATCGTCGACCCGATCAGGTAAAGGATCGATCCGCCATCCACGAACAGGGTGCCGCCCGGCGTCACGATCTTCTCGTCGAACGGCTTGGCTTCGGTGACGTAATCGACCGAATAGGCCAGCCCCGAACAGCCGCGCCGCGGCGTCGACAACTTGACCCCGACCGCGTCGGCAGGCGCGCGCGCCATCAGGTCGGCGATCCGCGCATGCGCCGCCGCAGTCAGGTTCAGCGCCGCCGGACGTTCGCGCAAGGTCGTCGCCATCACAGCATCCCCAGTTCGAGTTTGGCGTCGTCGGACATCTTCTGAGGATCCCAGGGCGGATCCCAGATCAGATTGACGTCGGCGAACGAGATACCCGGAACCGCGCTCACGCGCAGCTCGACCTCCTGCGGCATCGACTCCGCGACCGGGCAATTCGGCGTGGTCAGCGTCATCATCACCACGGCGTGGCCGTCCGCGGACACCTCGACGCCGTAGATCAGCCCGAGATCGTAGATGTTCACCGGGATCTCCGGGTCGAAGATTTCCTTCAACGCGTCGATCACGCTCTCGTACAGCGCCCCACCGGGAACGCCCGGCGCGTCGGCCTGCGGCTTCTGCGCGAGAAATCCCTCGAGATAGTCGCGCTTGCGCTCGAACGTCTCGCCCGCCGTCTCGACACGCGCCTTGGGCGGCGGCTCGACCGCTTCGACCTCTTCCACGCGAAACCCGTCGCTCATCCGAAAATCCTCGTGACCCGTTCGATCCCCCGCACCAGCGCCTCGACGTCGGCAGGGCCATTATAGACACCGAAGCTCGCGCGCGCGGTCGCGTCGACCCCGAGCAGTTCCATCAGCGGCTGTGCGCAATGATGCCCGGCGCGGATCGCGACGCGTTCCTCGTCCAAGATGGTGCCGATGTCGTGTGGATGCACCCCCTCGATCGTGAAGCTCACGATCCCGGCAGAGTCCGCCGGCCCGAACAGACGTACCGAATTGATCGCCGACAGCGCCGCGCGGGTCTCTGCGACCAGCGCAGTCTCGTGCGCGTGGATCCGGTCCAGCCCGATCTCCTCGACATAGTCGATCGCCGCGGCGAGCCCGAGCGCGCCGACGATGTGCGGCGTTCCCGCCTCGAACCGGCCTGGCGGCGGCGCATAGGTCGTCTTGGCGAAGGTCACCCGGTCGATCATCGCGCCGCCGCCCTGGTAGGGCGGCATCGCGTCGAGCAACTCGCCACGCGCCCAAAGCACGCCGATCCCGGTCGGGCCGTAGAGCTTGTGCCCCGAGAACACGTAGAAATCGCAGCCGATCGCCGCGACGTCGACCGCGACCCTCGGCACCGCCTGGCACCCGTCGAGCAGGATCTTCGCGCCGACGCCATGCGCCAGCTCGGTCGCGCGCCTCGCATCGAGCACCGAACCGAGCACGTTCGACACATG
>DATLME010000030.1:0-3956 GCA_035537395.1 Sphingomonas sp.
TCCATCTCCGCGGGCGACAGCGACAGCGCCTGCCACGTCAGCCCGCCCTCGAGCAGCATCGGCCGCCCGGCATTGCCGCTCCCGGCGAACCCCGCCTCCATCTCGCCGCGCAGCCGCGCGAACTGCTCCGCCGACAGCGTCGATCCGTCGCCCGGATCATAGACCAGCGCCCCCGACGGCCGCGCCGCATTGTCGAGCAGCGCCTTGTTCCAGCGCGCCGCGGCATTGTGCACCGCCACCGCTCCTGCCGCCGCGCCGAGGCAGCCGACCCCGTAATGATCGTCCGCCGGGTGAAACCGCTTGAGGTGGATCACTGCCGGCCGCACCGGATCCACCGCCAGCCGCTGCACCTGCGCGCCGACCGCATAGCGATACGCCGCCGGCCAGCCCGCCGCGTCCGCCTCGATCGTCACCCGCTCGGGGCGCAGTGCGAACAGCTCGGCAACGCCGCCCGCCGCGTCGCGCAGCACCTGCACATACGCATTCCCGTGGAGCAGCAGCTGCGCCGCCACCGTCTCGAGCAGCGACTGCCCGCCGCTGCGCGCCGCCACCAGAGCCACCAGCGCCGGCTCGCTCGCCGCCACCGGCGCCCCGCCGACGCTTTCCGCGATCAGCCGCACCGCGCGCTGGGCCACCGCATTGCCGAGATACCCTGCGCGCAGCTGCGCCTCGTAGCTCTGCGGCCACTCGCCGCCATGCCACGCGCCCGCGGTCGCGACCGATCCCGCACGCGACAATGCCGGGCGCGCGCCGTCGCGCCCGGATTTCCACCCGAACCTCTTCATCGCCGTTCCTTTCAGGCCTAGATTTCGTGCACCGCCGCGCGCGGTTCGCGTCGCCGCAACATCGTCTCGGTCACCGCCCACACCAGCGCGTCGGCGCGGTCGGGGGACCGGCCCGGCCCTTCATAGCCGCCGCCGACGATCAGCCCGCACAGCTCGTCCTCCAGCGCCGGGAACACCCCCGCATGCCGCACCCGGCCCGCCTCGTAGAGCGCCGCTACCGGCTCCGCGCGCGCCACCTTGCCCTGGGTCGCGCGCACCAGCCGCACCGGCAACACGCCGTCCGCTGCCAGCAGCACGGTGCGCACCATCTCGCCGCCCTGGTTCGCCTCCGCCACCACCCGGTCCGCGCCGACCCGCGCCGCGCACGCCGCGACCGCGCGCGCCCATTCGGTCGGCGCGGCGTCGATCACGCTGGCATCCTCGATCACATAGGCGCGGCCATCCTCGCCATAAGCCAGCGCGACGATCCCGCAGGCGTCGCCACCGCGCCCGCTCGCGGTGCCGGCCGGCGGATCGACCCCGATCACGGTGCGCCGCCGCGCCGGCACCGCCGCGACCCGGCACGCCTCGATCCCCGCGCGGGTCCACAAGGCGCCGGCATGGTCGTCGATCATCTCGCCGTCGAGCTCCTGCCGGCCCAGCCGGGTGCCCGCATAATCCTGCTCGACCGCGGCGACGAAGGCGGCGGGCAGATACGCGTTGTCGCGGGTCCGCCCGCCGGTCTCGACCAGCCCGGGCAGTGCCATGATCCGCCGCATCAGCGCGGTCGGGCGCGGCGTCGTCGTCACCAGCACCTGCGGATTGGTCCCTCGCCGCATGCCCATCATCAGATTGTCCCAGGCGGCATCGCCGTTCGGCCATTTCGCGAGCTCGTCGCACCACGCCGCATCATGTTCGGGTCCGCGCAGCCCCTCCGACGCGGCAGCCGAATAGACGAAGGCGCGCGCCCCCGACGCGAACACCACCTCGCCGCCCGCGCGCCGGTACAGCAGCGTCTCGCCGGTCCGCGCCACCGCACGTATCCCGCTCGGTCCCTCGATCATCACCTTGCGGACATCCTCCGCGGTCGCACCGACCAGCGCGATCTGCGCATCGGCATTGGCGCGCGCGACCTGGCTCACCCATTCCGCCCCCGCCCGTGTCTTGCCGAAGCCGCGCCCGGCGCGGATCAGCCACACCCGCCAGTCGCTGCGATCGGGATATTGACCGCGCTGCGCCCAGCCGCCGAACCAGCGTTCGTTCAGTTCGCGGCGTTGCGCGACGCTCAGCGACGCCAGCAATCGCTTGCGCGCGACCGGATCGAGCGCGACCAGCCTGGCGACGATATCGTCCGGTGCCCCGGTCACGACGGGCGTCCCCGCTTGGCGAGGATGTCGAGCTTGCGAAGGATCGCCGCATCGGTTTCCTCGCGGGTCGCGAGCCGCGGCTCGGTCCGCTTCATCGGCCGCCGCTCGCGCAACGCCGCGCGATGCCGCAACATCCGGAACCCGGGTTCGAAGTCGCGCTCGCGGTCGGGCATCTCGATCCCGTCCGCCTCCGTGACCGCGCCGCTCAGCGCCAGGGCCTGGCCGAGCAGCTGGGTTTCGAGCAGCTGAAAGCCGGCGTCGAGCGCTACGGCCCACCCCGCCGAGAACGCCGCGTCGCGCTGTCGCAGCCGGTAAACCGCGGTAGGGTCGACCCCCGCGGCGTGCGCCGCCGCCTTCACGTTGCAGGTGGCCACCAGCGCATCCAGGAACGACCGCTTGCGTGCCTCGGTCCACTGCGTCCACTGGCCCGGCCGCGTCGCTGCGGTCGCTCGCTCCGGATCCGCCCCCAGCTCCTGTCCCTGCCCATTCGACGTCGACAGGTCGCTGGGGCGATCGCGGCGTCCGCCGTGGCATCCTGCCGATCGATCGGCTGCCCCGCGGTCACCGCGCCTGTCCGTCTTCGCCATGCCGCCACCCCGCGCCGGACGCGCGTCGGGCCGGCACAGCGAAGGGATGTTCCCTCCGCCGCCCCGGCCCGACTCGCTGGTTTTCGATGTTCCCTTTATGTGCCAGAACAGCGTGACGCTGTCAAGTACTTTGTACCTATTTGGTTGCCGATGTCTCGCGCAGGGCGGCATGGTGCTCGACCCTGCGAAGCAGCAGCGCGAGATCGTCGCGACTGACGTCGAAGGTCTCGCCGACATCGGCGAGCGCGCGGTCGAGGTCTGCCGGGTCGACGACGACCCGCGCCGGTGTCAGCGTCCGCCCGCCAGCCGCCACCGCTCGATGCGGATAGCTGTGCCCGGTAAACCGGTGGATCGCGACCCCCATCGCCGCAAGCACCACCGCGTTGACGCCCACGGGGACCAGCGCGAACCAATAGCCCGCCTGCGCGACGCCGGCGCCGCCGATCACCGCGAACAGCGCGGTCGCGCCACCCGGCGGATGCAGCGACCGCGTCAGCGACATGCCGAGAATCGCTGCCGCCACCGCGACTCCTGCGGCGACCGCGGGCACCGGCACCACGCGCGCCACCGCGACCCCGATCAATGCCGAGATCACGTTGCCGCCGATCACCGGCCATGGCTGCGCGAGCGGGCTGGCCGGCACCGAGAACACCAGCACCGCCGACGCTCCCATGGGCGCGACCAGCAACAGCGCCGCCGCAGGATCGAGCAGCCGCGCGCTGATCAGTCCGGTCGCGGCGATTGCCACCAGCGCGCCGAGACAGCCGAGCAGCCGATCGCCGAGGGTCGCCCCGGCGAGGATCGGAAAGAATGTTCGCATGCGGCCGCTATGCCCGCGCCAGTCGCACCAGTCACCCTCCTGCATCGCTGCCACGACCTGCTCCTGCAATGGCGATAGCTTGGCGCGGCGAGGCGCCCCGTCGCACTCAGCCCAGCAGCAGCATCCGCACCCGCGCGAAAAACGACGGCGCCACCGCGCGTGCTGTCGCCGGCGCCACCACCGGCAACGGCGCCGCCTTGGCCGCCGCGCCGACCGCGCCGACCGAGCCAGCTGGATTGGTCGCGCATGGCTCGAACGGCACCCGCGACAGATCGAGCATTAACGCGGTGACGTCGGCGCTCAGGCTGTCGTGATTTTCCGCGTGGAAGGTCGTCCGCAACGCCCGCCCCAGCGGGTAGAGCGCCGGGCCCTGGCAATGCTCCAGCCCTTCGTCCGTCGCCTCGTCACGCTCGTCCAT
>DATLME010000031.1:0-3068 GCA_035537395.1 Sphingomonas sp.
GGCGGCAACAAGCTCTACGTGCCGGTCGAGAACATCGACGTCCTCTCTCGCTACGGCTCGGGCGAGGAGGGCGTGACGCTCGACCGCCTTGGCGGCGAGGCGTGGCAGCGGCGCAAGGCGCGGATGAAGGAGCGCATCCGCGAGATCGCGAACGAGCTCATCGCTACCGCCGCGCTGCGCGTGACCCGCGCCGGCGTCGTGGCCGAGCCCGACAGCGCCTACCCCGCCATGGTCGACCGCTTCCCCTATGAGGAGACCGACGACCAGCAGCGCGCGATCAGCGACGTGCTGGAGGACCTGGAGGCCGGCAAGCCGATGGATCGATTGGTCTGCGGCGACGTCGGCTTCGGCAAGACGGAGGTGGCGCTCCGGGCCGCGTTCGTGGCCGCGATGGCCGGCTACCAGGTCGCCGTGGTCTGCCCCACCACGCTGCTTGCCCGCCAGCACTACAGCAACTTCGTCGAGCGTATGAAGGGCTTCCCGGTCGAGGTCGGCCGCCTGTCCCGCCTGGTGCCCGCGGGTGAAGCGAAGAAGGTCCGCGACGGTCTTGAAAGCGGCCATGTCGACATCGTCGTCGGCACCCACGCCATCCTGGCGAAGGGCATCAAGTTCAAGAAACTCGGTCTGGTCATCGTCGACGAGGAACAGCGCTTCGGCGTCTCCCATAAGGAGCGGCTGAAGGCGCTCAAGCACGACGTCCACATGCTGACGCTCACCGCCACGCCGATCCCGCGGACGCTGCAGATGGCGATGTCGGGGCTGCGCGAGCTGTCGGTGATCCAGACTCCGCCGGTCGATCGGCTGGCCACCCGGACCTACGTCACGCCCTGGGACCCGATCGTGGTCCGCGAAGCGCTGCTCCGCGAGCATTACCGCGGCGGGCAAAGCTATTTCGTGGTGCCGCGCGTCGCCGACCTGCCCGACATGGAGGAATGGCTGCGCGAGGAGGTGCCGGAGGTCAAGTTCATCTCCGCCCACGGCCAGCTCTCCCCGACCGAGGTCGAGGAGCGGATGAGCGCCTTCTACGACCGCAAATACGACGTGCTGCTGTCGACCACCATCGTCGAGAGTGGGCTCGACATCCCGTCGGCCAACACGCTGATCGTGCACCGCGCCGACCGCTTCGGCCTCGCTCAACTCTACCAGCTGCGCGGGCGCGTCGGCCGGTCAAAAACCCGCGCCTACGCCTATCTGACGACCCCGCCCGACCGGCAGATCACCGAGACCGCGGAAAAGCGGCTGCAGGTGCTCGCCAATCTCGACAGCCTGGGTGCGGGATTCCAGCTCGCCAGCCACGACCTCGACATCCGCGGCGCCGGCAACCTGCTCGGTGACGAGCAGTCGGGGCACATCAAGGAGGTAGGGTTCGAACTCTACCAGTCGATGCTGGAGGAGGCGATCATGGACGTGAAGAGCGGCGGCACCGAGCGGCGCGAGGAGGAGTTCTCGCCCCAGATCAATGTCGAGGCGCCGGTCATGATCGCCGAGGATTACGTCCCCGACCTCGACCTTCGCATGGGCCTCTACCGGCGCCTGGGCGAGCTGGAGGACGCCCGCGGCGTGGAAGAGTTCGCGGCCGAGCTCATCGACCGCTTCGGCCCGCTGCCGGACGAGACCCAGAACCTGCTGCAGGTGGTCGAGACCAAGATCAACTGCCGCCGCGCGCGCATCGCCAAGCTCGACGCCGGTGCCCGCGGCGCGGTGGTGACCTTCGCCGAGGGCGGCTTTCCCGACCTCCCCGGCCTGCTCGGCTACGTCGATCGACTGAAGGGCTCCGCCAAGCTCCGACCCGACAGCAAGCTTCTCGTCAGCCGCGACTGGGCGAGCCCAAGCGCACGCCTCAACGGCGCACTGCAGATCTCGCGGGGGCTGGCGCGGGTCGTAGCCGCGGGTGAGAAGAAGGCCGAGCCGGCGCGGGAGAAGGTGCCGGCCTAGAGCCGCGCGACGCGAACGGTGAGCGGCATCACAACTTGGCGCACTTGTTCGTCAGGCCATACCTCCGCTAGCGCAGCGAAGCCCCGCTCAGCAACCTGCTCACCAAGCCGCTGCACGACCGACCAGCTGCGCACATAGGCCTCGAACTGGCCTCGGGTCCACCGGAGGTGGATCGCGGCAGGTGCCAGCCGCACCTCTTCACCCGGAAGCGGAATGGTCCGGTAACCGTCGATCAGCAGCCAGTTGCCGGGTGCCCAGTGCTGCTCGACCGGCTTCAGCAAGGTCCTGCCCACGATCTCGTCGATGATCGGGTCGACGTAGAACCACCCGTAGCCGATCGCCGCAAGCAATCCGTCCGGGCGAAGCACGCGCCGTACCTCACGATAGAAGCGCTCCAGGTCGTACCAGTGCAGCGCCTGCGCCGCGACCACGAGGTCGGCACTTCCATCCGGCAATGAGCATCGCTCGGCCGGCTCGACCGCATAGTGGACGCGCTCCGCGGGATCGGCAGCCGCGATCTGCTCCGCACTAGCATCGGTGGCATGCACGTGGGCGAAGTGCCTCGCCAGCAGGCGTGCCGCCTGCCCATTGCCGGTGCCGCTATCCCAGGCAAGCGCACGGCCAGGTGAGAGCGCCGCGAGCTCGGCGATCAGCTCCTCGGGATAGGATGGACGAGCCTGCGCATAGAGCTGCGCGTGACCGGAGAAATGGTCCGGGAAGCTCCCCACGCGGCGATGCTAGGCAGCATCCCCCTGCTTGGCTTTCTCCGCGTACACCCGCACCGGCTCCTTGGTGCCGGCAACAACCTCCTTGTCGACGTGGACTTCGTCAACCGCATCCATGCTTGGCAGGTCGAACATGGTGTCGAGCAGAATGCCCTCCAGGATCGACCGCAGCCCGCGCGCCCCGGTCTTGCGCTCGATCGCCTTGCGGGCCACCGCGTGCAGCGCGTCGTCGGAGAAGCCTAGCTCGACATCCTCCATGTCGAACAGCTTCTGGTACTGCTTCACCAGCGCGTTCTTGGGCTCGATCAGGATCTTGACCAGCGCTTCCTCGTCCAGGTCCTCCAGCGTCGCGATCACCGGCAGGCGGCCGATGAACTCGGGAATCAGGCCGAACTTGAGCAAGTCCTC
>DATLME010000032.1:0-3571 GCA_035537395.1 Sphingomonas sp.
CGCCGTCGCGCTGGCGGCGGGGCTGCACGCGTCGCGGATCGACGGCAGCGTGCTTGCCTATAATTGCGAGAACCCGCTGCTTCCCGATCTGCTGATCTGCCGGGCGGAACTCGCCGAGGCGGTGCTCGCGGCGATCCGGGAAGCCCGGTAGGCTCCACAATGCCGTCATCCCCGCGTAGGCGGGGATCCAGATTGGCTTGCGTTAGCAACAGAAGCGCAGGCGCTGCCGGTTTGGAACCCCGCCTTCGCGGGGATGACGGTGTGGGTAGTGGTCATCGGGGCCGTCCACCAAGATCCCTCAATGCCGGTGCGCGAGTTCCTTGTTGATCGCCAGCGCCACCAGTGTCCCGATCGCCCCCGACAGCAGATACGCACCTGCGGCGACCAACCCGAACCGGCTCGCGAGGACCAGCGCGACCAGGGGCGCGAACCCCGCGCCCACGAGCCAGGCAAGGTCCGACGTGAGCGCGGCGCCGGTGTACCGGCGGGCGGTGGCGAAGTTCGCCGCGACCGCGCCCGACGATTGGCCGAACGCCACCCCGAGCAGCGCAAAGCCCGCGACCATGAACACGACCTCGCCGAGCTCGCCGCCGTCGAGCAGCTGTGGCGCGAAACCGCTGAACACCGCAATCCCCGCCGCCGAGGCGCCGAGCACATAGCGTCGCCCGACCCGGTCCGCGATCAGCCCAGAGGCGATCACCGCGAGCACCCCGACGATGCCGCCGACGATCTCGATCACCAGGAAACGCGCGACGCTCGCCTTGGTGAACAGATAGACCCAGGACAGCGGGAACACCGTGACCATGTGGAACAGCGCGAAGCTGGCGAGGGGCGCGAACGCACCGATGATGATGTTGCGCCAGTCGCTGCGGATCGTGTCGACGACTCGCGACGGCTCCAGCTCACGGCTTTCGAACAGCGCGGTGTAATCCGGCGTCGACACCATCCGCAGCCGCGCGAAGAGCGCGACGACGTTGATCGCAAAGGCCACGAAGAACGGGTAGCGCCAGCCCCAGCTGAGGAAGTCCGCGGGCGACAGCGTCGACACGAAGAAGGCGAACAGTGCGCTCGCCACGATCAGCCCGAGCGGCGCGCCGAGCTGCGGGATCATCGCATACCAGCCGCGCTTATTCTCGGGCGCGTTGAGCGCGAGCAGCGAGGCGAGGCCGTCCCACGCCCCGCCGAGCGCGATACCCTGCCCGATCCGGAACAGCGCCAGCAGCACCGCCGCCCAGATGCCGATCGTCTCGTAGCCCGGGAGGAACGCGACCGCGGCGGTGGAGCTGCCGAGCAGGAACAGTGCGATCGTCAGCTTGGTGCCGCGGCCGAGGATCTCGTCAATGCGCAGGAAGATCAGCGACCCGATCGGCCGCGCGATGAACGCGAGCGCGAAGATCGCGAACGAGTAGAAGGTGCCGGTGACGCGGTCGACATAGGGGAAGATCAGCGCCGGAAACACGATCACCGACGCGATCGCATAGACGAAGAAATCGAAGAATTCCGACGTCCGCCCGATCACCACCCCGATCGCGATTTCGCTCGGCGCGATATCGCCATGACGCGCGTTGATCGCGCGTGCGTCGCGCTCGGCGTTGTGGGAGGCGGTCTTGGCGATCATCGAAGACGTCTTTCTGGGCCCGGGCGAGGAAGCGGCTGCTGCCAGTCTATGCACCTGCCGGACCAACGTCGACATTGGACAAAATGTCCAATGTCGCAGTGCAGCACGCGCGCCTAGCTATCCGGACATGCCAGTCGGTTCTCTCGTACGTACCTTTCCCCGTCACCCCGGACCAGTTTTGGGGTCCACGGTGCCGCACGCGCGGCGCTCGTACAATGATGCGGCGACAAAGCCGGTCGGTGGACCCCGGAACACGTCCGGGGTGACGGCTGGGGTGGCGAAGGCGGCCGGAGTTGCGCTCGCGAGCCTTGCGCTCACCGGCTGCGACATGGTGGTGATGAACCCGATGGGCGACGTCGCGCTCCAGCAGCGCAATCTGGTGCTCATCGCGACGGGGCTGATGCTGCTGATCGTGCTGCCGGTGATCGCGGCGACGGTGTTCTTCGCGTGGAAGTATCGCGCCAGCAACGAGGCCGCGCGCTACGAGCCCGATTGGGATCACTCGACCCAGCTCGAACTGCTGATCTGGGCGGCGCCGCTGCTGATCGTGATCTGCCTCGGTGCGGTGACCTGGACGGGGACGCATCTGCTCGATCCCTACCGCCCGATCGGACGCATCGCCAAGGGACGCCCGGTTCCTGCCAACACCAAGCCGCTCGAGGTCCAGGTCGTCGCGCTCGACTGGAAATGGCTGTTCATCTACCCGGAATACAACATCGCCACGGTCAACGAACTGGCCGCGCCGGTCGATCGTCCGATCGTGTTCCGCATTTCGGCATCGTCGGTGATGAACACCTTCTACGTGCCGACGCTCGCGGGAATGATCTATGCGATGCCGTCGATGGAGACCAAGCTCCACGCGGTCATCAACAAGCCCGGCAACTATGAGGGGTTCAGCGCCAATTACAGCGGCGCCGGCTTCTCGAACATGCGCTTCCGGTTCCACGGGCTCGACGATGCGGGTTTCGCCGGCTGGGTCGCGCGCAATCGGGCGGCGAGCCTGCCGCTGACGCGTGCCAATTACCTGAAGCTGGAACGCCCGAGCGAGAAGGTGCCGGTGATCCGCTTCGCCCGCGTCGCGCCCGGGCTGTTCGACGCGGTGGTCAACCAGTGCGTCCGCCCGGGTACCACCTGCATGGCCGATATGATGCGCAAGGACGCAGGGGACTCGGCGGCCATGAAGCACAGTCCCAACCAGGGTGCGCCCCAGGCCCCCAAGGCGGAGTCACCGCTGACCACCGGCAATGCCGGCGGTGCCCCGCCCGCGAATCCAGCCGATGCCAAGCAGCGCAGCCCCGCCGCGCCCGAACGCTCCACGCTCCCCAAGCAGAACGCCCTCTAGATGGCCGCCATCATGCAAGCCCCCTCGCCGCTCTCCGTCAGCCCGTTCTTCGGTCGCTTCACGATCGAGTCGCTGCCGCTCCACGAACCGATCGTCATGGCGACCTTCGCCGCTGTCGCGCTCGGTGGCGTGCTGCTCGTCGGTGCGCTGACCTACTACAAGCTGTGGGGCTATCTGTGGACCGAGTGGTTCACCAGCGTCGACCACAAGAAAATCGGGATCATGTACATGATCCTCGGGCTGGTGATGCTCGTCCGCGGCTTTTCCGACGCGATCATGATGCGGATCCAGCAGGCGATCGCGTTCAACGGCTCCGAGGGCTATCTCAACGCGCATCACTACGACCAGGTCTTCACCGCGCACGGCGTGATCATGATCTTCTTCGTGGCGATGCCGATCGTGACGGGCCTGATGAACTATATCGTCCCGCTGCAGATCGGCGCGCGTGACGTGTCCTTCCCGTTCCTCAACAATTTCAGCTTCTGGATGACCGCCGCGGGTGCCGCGACGATCATGATGAGCCTGTTCGTCGGTGAATTCGCGCAGACCGGATGGCTCGCGATGCCGCCGCTGTCGGGGATCAGCTACAGCCCCGGGGTCGGTGTCGACTA
>DATLME010000033.1:0-6876 GCA_035537395.1 Sphingomonas sp.
TCTCGTCGGCCATCAACACATGCGGGCTGCGCGAATCGGCATCCGAATAGACCGCGACGGTCGCGATCCCCATCCGCTTGGCGGTGCGCATCACCCGACACGCGATCTCGCCGCGATTGGCGACCAGGATTTTCTTGAACACTATCGACTCCAGATCAGGGTCTTGAGCTGCGCGGTGCGCGCCCTCGTCAGTCGGGCCTTGCAGGACGCCGTCGCCATCGATTGCGCCGAGCCCCCGGCGAACTGACCGCCCTCGATCACGCACTCGGCGTCGCGATAGCGCAACCACGCGCGCTGGCTGGCGAGCAGCGCCGCGGCATAGCCGAAGCCGCCCCCGCGCGAGCGATCCTGCGTATCGCGCCGCTTCATGTCGGCGTGCGTCGCGCGCCATTGACGGGTCATCGCGGCGTCGGCAGCCGTGAACTCGGTACCGGCGGAGCGGGTCATTTCCGCCTGGGTCTGCGGCGCCGCGGCGAGCAACGCGAGGATCAGCAGCATCCGCCATCCCTGCGCATCGGCTCCGCGCTCGCCATCTGCACCAGCCCCAGCTTGGCGAACAGCGCCGCATCCGCGCCGCCGCCGGCATTGCCGGTGGTCAGCAGCTTGTCACCGGTGAAGATCGAGTTCGCGCCCGCCATGAAGCACAGCGCCTGCGTCGCCTCGCTCATGCTCTCGCGCCCTGCCGACAGTCGCACCATGCTGAGCGGCATCGCGATCCGCGCGACCGCGACGGTGCGGACGAACTCGATGTCGTCGATCTTCGCCATCGGCGTGTCGGCGAGCATGTCGCCCAGCACGGTGCCGCGGACCGGCACCAGCGCGTTGACCGGCACGCTCTCGGGGTGGCGCGGCAGCGTCGCCAGTGCGTGGACGAAGCCGATCCGGTCGTCGCGGGTCTCGCCCATCCCGACGATCCCGCCGCAGCACACCGCGATCCCCGCGTCGCGGACGTGACCGAGCGTGTCGAGCCGGTCCTGGAAGGTCCGCGTGGTGATGACGTTGCCGTAATTCTCGGGCGAGGTGTCGATATTGTGGTTGTAGTAATCCAGGCCGGCCGCGGCGAGTTGCTGCGCCTGGTGCGGCTCGAGCATGCCGAGCGTCATGCAGGTCTCGAGCCCCATGCCGCGGACACCCTCGACCATGCGGACGATCGCGGTCATGTCGCGGTCCTTGGGGTTGCGCCACGCCGCGCCCATGCAGAAGCGCTGCGACCCTGCCGCCTTCGCCTCCGCGGCGCTGGCGAGCACCGCGTCGACGTCCATCAGCTTGTCGGCCTTCAGGCCGCTGTCCGCGGTCGCGGATTGCGAGCAATAGCCGCAATCCTCGGGGCAGCCACCGGTCTTGATCGACAGCAGCGTGCAGAGCTGGACCTCACCGGCTGCGTGATGCGCGCGGTGGACGGTCTGCGCGCGGTAGAGGAGTTCGGCAAAGGGGAGGTCGAACAGCGCCGCGATGTCCGTGCGGCTCCAGTCGGTCCTCACCCCGTCATGCCGGACTTGTTCCGGCACCCACTCCGCTAATCGCGAGCGCTCGGTGTGTGGCACCTTGGATCCCGGAACAAGTCCGGGATGACGCGATAGGGTGTCACTCATTCGGCAGCTTCCTCTTGCGGCGGCATGTTGTGGCCGAGCAGGCGCAGCACCTCCTCCGCCGCCTGGATCAGATTCGTCCCCGGGCCGAAGATCGCCTGGACCCCGGCGTCGCGGAGCATCTGGTAATCCTGCGACGGGATGACCCCGCCGACGATGACCTTGATGTCGCCGCGACCGGCGTCCTTCAGCAGGTCGATCAGCTCGGGCACCAGCGTCTTGTGTCCCGCCGCCAGCGACGAGGCCCCGACCACGTCGACGTCCTGCGCGACGGCCAGCGCCGCGGCTTCGGCCGGCGTCTGGAACAGCGGCCCCGGCACGATTTCGAACCCCAGATCCCCGAACATGGAGCTGACCAGGTTGGCGCCGCGATCATGGCCGTCCTGCCCCATCTTGGCGACCAGCATCCGCGGTTTGCGCCCCAGGCGCCGTTCGGTGGCATCGACCCCGTCCGTAAGCCGGTCCCACCGGATGTCGTCGGCATAGGCGCCGCCATAGATGCCCTTCACCGGGGTCGGCTGCGTCCCGTAGCGCCCGAACACATCCTCCAGCGCCGAGGAGATCTCGCCGAGCGTTGCCCTCGCCCGTGCGCATTCCACCGCCAGCTCGAGCAAATTGGCGCTGCCCCGAGCGCCCTCGCGCAACGCATCGAGCGCCGCTGTCACCGCGCCATGATCCCGCGCCGCCTTGGTGCGTTCGATCCGTGCGATCTGGCCGAGCCGCACCGCATGATTGTCGACGTCCAGAATGTCGATCGGGTCCTGCTGCGCCAGCTTGTACTTGTTGACCCCGACGATGACGTCCTCGCCGCGATCGACCCGCGCCGCGCGCGCCGCGCTCGCTTCCTCGATCATCGCCTTGGGCCAGCCCGCGGCGACCGCCTTGGCCATCCCGCCCTCGCGCTCGACGCGCTCGATGATCTCCCACGCGCCGTCGACCAGCTGCTGGGTCAGGCTCTCGATATAATAGCTGCCGCCCAGGGGATCGACGACCTTGGTCATCCCGGTCTCTTCCTGGAGCACGATCTGCGTGTTGCGTGCGATCCGGGCGGAAAAGTCGGTCGGCAGCGCGATCGCCTCGTCGAGCGCGTTGGTGTGGAGCGACTGGGTGCCCCCCAGCATCGCCGCCATCGCCTCGATCGTGGTGCGCATGACGTTGTTGTACGGGTCCTGCTCGGTCAGCGACACGCCCGACGTCTGGCAATGGGTGCGCAGCATCTTCGACCGCTCGTCCTTGGCGCCGAGTTCGGTCATCACGCGGTGCCAGAGCACGCGCGCGGCACGCAGCTTGGCGATCTCCATGAAGAAGTTCATGCCGATCGCGAAGAAGAAGCTCAGTCGCCCGGCGAACTTGTCGATGTCGAGACCGCTCGCGACGCCGTATTTCACATATTCGCGACCGTCGGCGATCGTGAAGGCAAGCTCGTGGAGCTGCGTCGCCCCGGCTTCCTGCATGTGATAGCCGCTGATCGAGATGCTGTTGAACTTGGGCATCTCGCGCGACGTGTAGCCGAAGATGTCCGAGATGATCCGCATCGAGGGTTCGGGCGGGTAGATATAGGTGTTGCGGACCATGAACTCCTTCAGAATGTCGTTCTGAATGGTCCCGTCGAGCTGCGCGCGGGGTACGCCCTGTTCCTCGCCCGCGACGATGAAGAAGGCGAGGATCGGGATCACCGCGCCGTTCATCGTCATGCTGACCGACATCTTGTCGAGGGGGATGCCGTCGAACAGGATCTTCATGTCCTCGACGCTGTCGATCGCGACCCCGGCCTTGCCGACGTCGCCGGTGACGCGAGGATGATCGCTGTCATAGCCGCGATGGGTGGCGAGATCGAAGGCGACGCTCAGCCCCTTCTGCCCCGCGGCAAGGTTGCGGCGGTAGAAGGCGTTGGATTCCTCGGCGGTCGAGAAGCCCGCATATTGGCGGATCGTCCAGGGGCGACCGGCGTACATCGACGCGCGGACTCCGCGGGTGAACGGCGCGAAGCCGGGGAGGCCGGGGTCCTCGCGCACGTCCTCGGCGGTATAGAGCGGCTTGACCGCGATGCCTTCGGGGGTGTGCCACGTCAGGTCGGCGCCCTTGACCTCCTTGGCGGCGGCGGCTTCCCAATCGCTCAACGCGGGCGCCGTCATCGGTTCGGGCCGGCGCGGTTCGACCGGGGCCGCGCCGCTATCCTCGCCGATATTCGTCTCGATCTCGGCCATCACTTGCCCGCGAACGCCGGCTTGCGCTTCTGCAGGAACGCCATGCCGCCCTCCATCGAGTCCGCGCTCCCGCGCGCCGCCCGCTGGTTCTCCGCCTCCTGCGACATCGCGGCCGCGTAATCGCCGTCGAGCGCCGCCGCGAGCCCGCGCCGCATCAGCCCCAGCGCCACGGTCGGCCCCGCCGCCAGCCGTTCGGCCAGCGCCAGCGCTTCCGCGTCGAGCGCGTCGTCGGCGACGACCTTGTGGATCATTCCCCAGTCGAGCGCCTTCGCCGCCGGTATCTTCTCGCCCAGCATCATCATCTCGGTCGCGCGCGCCTTGCCGATCAGTCGCGGCAGCATCCACGACGCGCCGCCATCGGGCACCAGCCCGATATTGACGAACGCCTGCAGGAAATAAGCGGTCTCGCTGGCTACGCAGAAATCGGCGGCCAGCGCGAGGCTGCACCCGATCCCCGCCGCAGGCCCGCGCACCGCGCTGACGACCGGTACCGCAAGCCCGGCGAGCGCGAGCATCGTCGGGTTGTAGCTTCCGGTCAGCGCGGCATAGGTCGCATTGCCTGGATCGTCGCTGCCGAGTGCGCCGCCGCCCACATCGGCACCCGAACAGAAGGCGCGACCCGCCCCGGTGACCAGCACCGACCGCGCGCCGCCGAGATCGCCGAGCGCCTCGCGCAGCGCTTCGAACATCGCGGGCGGTGCGGCGTTGAGCCGTTCGGGGCGGTTCAGCGTCAGCACGAGCACGTCGCCGCGGCGTTCGCTGAGAATCTGCTCGGTCATGGATGATCTCCTTGCGGCGTTTCCATCAGCTCGACGAGCAGCCCGCCGAAATCCTTGGGATGGACGAAGACGATCGGCGTCCCGTGCGCGCCGATCCGCGGCTCGCCGAGCACCGTGGCACCCTTGGCCTTCAGCTCGGCGACCGCCTCGTGGATGTCGGCCACCTCGAAACAGACGTGATGCTGTCCGCCCGCGGGGTTCTTGCGCAGGAACCCGGCGATCGGCGAGGTGTCGTCGAACGGCTCGATCAACTCGATCTGGGTATTGGGGGCGTCGATGAAGCAGACCTTCACGCCCTGCGCGGGCAGGTCGAACGGCTCGCCGATCGCGGTCGCGCCGAGCAGCAGGCGATAGGTCTCGATCGAGCGTTCGATCGACGGAGTCGCGACGCCGACATGGTTGAGGCGACCCAGGGTCATCGGCTCAACCCTCGATCCGGGGCGGCTGCACGCCGCGCGCCATCGCGGCGCCTTCGATCAGGCCCTCGATGCGGCTGACGCGTTCGCGGAGCGCGACATGGCTTTCCGCCAGTCGCGTCACCTTTTCGCCGAGCGCGGTGATGTCGCGGCCCATCGCCTCGACCTGGTCCTTCACGGTGAACACGGTCTTGATCAGGCCGAATGCCTTTTCACCCGCGCTCATTGCGGATCGCCGGCCAGCGCGGCGTCGATCGCGGCGCAGGCGTGTGCGACGGTCATGTGCATCTTGTCGATCGTCACGCTCATCTGGGCGAACGCCGCCTCGAGCTCGGGCAGCGCCATGCCCAGCGCCTCGTCATAGTCCGAACTGGGTTCGGCGATGTACCGGCTCGTCGCCTCTCGCACGATATGCCCCACCGACCGGCCGTTCTGCGCGGCAAAGGCGTCCAGCGCAGCCTTGTGGTCCGGGGTGGTCAGAAAGGTCACGCGCTCGGTCTGCATCTCGGCACTCCTTCACATGACATGATAATGCGCAGGTCGCCGAGAGACAAGCGACCCGCGATCATTTCGCGTTCTTGGGAGCCGGCGCAGGCGGCAGGGTGCCGAGCGTATAGCCGCAGATGCCGAGCACCTGGCGGATCAGCCGGTCGTCGCCGGGGGCCGGGAACGTCGCCTGGATCGCGAAGTTCGACGCGTTGGTGGTTTCGACGCTGACGGTCTTGGCCCTGGCGAGAAAGGTCGTCAGCGTCGTCACCGCCTGCGGATCGCTGACATACGCGCCCGCGCTCGCGACTTCCCACAGGAAGCTGTTGGCAAGGCCGTTGTCGAACCGCACCGCGACCGGCTTGGGGCCCGCGCCGATCTGCGCAGGATGGAGGAACTGTACCGAAACGATCGGCTCCTCCGCCACATCACACTTAACTATCAGGCGCGACACGCCGTCGGTGCCTGTCACCGCGGTGCCCACGCTGCGAACACCGGCGGAATTTGTCCGGTCGCTCAGCTTCCATCCCGGCGCGGGCGCGCCCGGCCCGGGCGTCGCCTGAAGCAAAAGAAGCAGCCCCAGCATCATGGCTTGATCGGATCAGAGCGGAATATTGTCATGCTTCTTCCACGGGTTTTCTAGGCTCTTGCCGCGCAGCTTGCGTAGCCCGAGCGCGATCCGGCGACGCGTGGAGTGCGGCTGGATGACTTCGTCGATGAAGCCCATGCTTGCTGCCACGAATGGATTGGCGAAGCGTGCCTCGTACTCGGCGGTGCGCTCGGCGATCTCCTCGGGGGTCTTGCCGCGGAAGATGATCTCGACTGCGCCCTTGGCGCCCATCACTGCGATCTCCGCGGTCGGCCACGCATAGTTGAGGTCGCCCCGGAGATGCTTCGATGCCATCACGTCATAGGCCCCGCCATAGGCCTTTCGCGTGATCACGGTAATCTTGGGCACGGTCGCCTCGGCATAGGCGAACAGCAGCTTGGCGCCGTGCTTGATGATGCCGTTATGCTCCTGCGCGGTGCCGGGCAGGAAGCCGGGAACGTCGACGAAGGTGACGATCGGGATGTCGAACGCGTCGCAGAAGCGCACGAACCGCGCCGCTTTCTTCGAGCTGTTGATGTCGAGCACCCCCGCCAGCACCATCGGCTGGTTGGCGACGAAGCCGACGGTGCGGCCCTCGATCCGTCCGAAGCCGGTGATGATGTTGGCCGCATGCCCCGGCTGGGTTTCGAAGAAGTCGCCCTCGTCGACCACCTTCCGGATCAGCTCGTGCATGTCGTAGGGCTGGTTGGCCGATGCGGGGATCAGCGTGTCGAGGCTGTCCTCGATGCGGTCCCATGCGTCCGCGGTCGGGCGCTCGGGGACGCCGACGCGGTTCGATGCGGGCAGGAA
>DATLME010000034.1:0-4991 GCA_035537395.1 Sphingomonas sp.
CATCGAATCCTCCGGGTCGGTGGTGCCGGCCGTTGGTTTAGTTGATTGTCATTGATATGTCACCCAAGGTGAATAAAAGCGCGCCTGTCGAAGCTGTTCGATTTTGGGGGATGCCACGATGATGCCGATTGCCTTGCGTAGCCTGTTGCTCGTTTCCAGCGCGCTGTCCTGCGTGCCGCCCGCCCGTGCAGCACAGGCGCAGCAGATCCCGTCCGAAACGCCCGAAACGGCTGGCGATACCGCAGCCGCGGCAGCCTCGACGGTCGCGCCCCAGTCGCGATTGCCCGATGCTTCGGATATCGTCGTGACCGGCGCCCGTTTGCAAGCGGTGCGGGAGATCGAGGCGAAACGCGAAATCGCGGTCATCTCGGACAGCATCAGCTCGGACGAGATCGGTACGTTGCCCGACTTCGGCCTGGGCGAGGCACTCCAGCGCGTGCCGGGCGTATCGACGATCCAGAACAACGCCCGCGGCGAGGCGCAATTCCTGTCGATCCGCGGCCTCAACGCCGATTACAATCTCGTCCAGATCGATGGCGTGACGCTGCCCGCGAACGAGATCGGACGGCGCAACGTCTCGCTCGACGTGATCCCCTCGTCACTCGCCTCGCGGGTGGAAGTGTACAAGTCGGTGACCGCCGCGATGAACGGCAACGCGATCGGCGGCATCGCCAACCTGCGCACCCGCAGCGCCTTCGACGACGGCGGCAAACCGTTCGTTGGCGGGCGTTTCGACATCGGCAAATATGAGTTCGAACGGACGCGTGGCGAGGAGACGCCCTCCGGGCAGGCCGAGCTCGTCGCTGCGACGACATTCGGGCCGGAGCACAAGTTCGGCGTGGTCGTCTCGGGCAGCTATTTCCGGCGCGACTCGGCGTCGCTGAATTCGGCGACCGACAACTACCTCTATTTCGATCAGGCGTCCGGCACGCGGCTGACCTCGCCGGCGGACGACGTCTCGGATGCGTTCGTCGCACCGGACCGTCGCCGCTGGCTGCATTACGACAATCTTCGTCAGCGCTACGGCGCGTTCGGCAAGCTCGAATTCGACGACCGCCGCATGTTCTCGGCCGCACTGACGCTCGCCGATTTCCGCCATATCAACGATGAAGAGCGCCAGTCGAACCTGCTCGTCGCCAACACCGCGGTAAACGCGGCGACCAACCGATATACCAGTTTCAGCAACGTCACAGCGACCGGCGGCGACGTCGCCGACGCCAATGCGCAGGTCGATCTGGTGAACTATTACCAGCAGCGGCGCATGCGCTACGCCGACTTCCAGGCCAAATTGACCCCGGGCAGCAACGTGCGCGCCGATGCCGGGCTGAACTATGCGATCGCCACCTATCGGCAGGACGCCCGGCTTTCCACCTATCGGATCGCGAACACCAATGCGCTGGCCTACAGCTACCAGATCACGCCAGGCAGCTTCACCTATTTCGACTTCGCGCAGCCGGGCTATGTCGCCAACGCCGCCAACTATCGCCAGTTCGAATATGGCACCACCCGCGACGACAATCGCGAAGCGGCGCTGACCGGGCGCGCGAACATCGGCGTCAACATGGAAGGCGACGATCGCGGCATCGGCATTGCGGCGGGCGCCTATGTGCGCTTCCTCGATCGCCGCTACGATCTCCAGGTCGACAATTATCGCACCAGCACGGCGGCCAATTTCCTGCTGACCGACGTCCTCGCGACGGAAACCTACGAACCCTATAACGGCCGCGGGCAGACGCTGCTGCTGATCGATCCCGATGCCGCGCGGACGGCGTTCGACGCCAACCGCAGCGGCTTCACTGCGACCGCCACCAACGCCGGCGGCAGTGTCCAGTCCGATTACGACCTGACCGAAGACATCCATGCCGGCTACGTCATGGCTCGCTTCGCATCCGACACGATGCGGTTCAGCGCCGGCGTTCGTTTCGAGGACACGCGGCTGTCCACCGGCTCGAACACGCTGCGCGGCGGCATCTACACCTATGGCCAGCAACGCCAGCATTACACCAACTGGCTACCCTCGGCGCAAGTCGACTGGGACGTGAGCGAACAGCTTCGCGTCCGCGCTGCGTTCAGCCGCACGCTGGGGCGCCCCAATTATGACGATCTCGCCGCGCGCGAGACGGTGACCGTCAACAGTTCGACCGGCGCGGTCAGCATCACTTCGGGCAACCCGACGCTGCAGGCGCGCCGCTCGGACAATTACGACCTAAGCCTGGAATATTACGTCAACCAGGATGTCCTGTTCTCCGCGGCGATATTCCAGAAGGACATCGCCAACGAGATCGTCACCGTGCGCAACCAGGCGACCGAGGTGTTCGACGGCGTCCAGCAGCTCGTCACGCGGATCCGGCCCATCAATGCCAACAACACGAAGGTGCGCGGTCTCGAATTGAACGCGGTAGTTGCCCGAATGCCGTTCCTGCCAGGGCCGCTCGACGGCCTCGGCTTTTCGGCCAACCTGACCTTGCTCGATCCGACGCCGCCTTCCGTAACGCTCGCCGATGGCGTCACGCGACGGCAGCTGTCGGGCCTGTTCGAGAGCGCGGACACGGTCGCCAATGCCAAGCTGTTCTACACCACCGGGCCACTGACGCTGCAGGGCGCCTGGAACCACCTGTCGCCGATCCTCTTTTCGATCTCGACGACCGATCCGCTGGGCGACCGGCGTTATGCGGCGAGCGACCTTTTCGATGCGCAGCTGCGGCTGACGGTCAACCGGCACCTCACGGTCGTGGCGCAGGGCAAAAACCTGACCAACTTCCGGCCCCAACGCATGTTCGGAGCGGATTTCGGCCTGTTGCGCGAAGAGCTCGAGAACGGGCGGGCCTTCTATGTCGGCGCACTTGTCCGCCTCTGACGGAGAGCGTCGTCGTTAGGGCAAGAGTGGCACCAGCTACGCCGGTGGCAGCGCGCCGTTGCCCGCGGGCGGAGGGAACGCTGTCCCCTCGCTGCACAATGTTCCCAGGCGTAAGGCCCAATAACATGTAAGATTACGGGACATTTTTCTGCTTATTTCGCTCGCTAACCTGATCGGGTGATAGACCCGACCCCGTCTAAATTCGTAATCAAAAATTAAGGGAGCCGATCGGCTGGCCGCTACCTCATCGGGGTAGGGCAGCATCGGTCGTCTGGGGAACAGGGGCCGGAGGTCACCGCCCGCGGTCGTTTACCGATCGCGGCGCCGGTGGCTTCCTGGTGCCGGAACGGGGGATGCGTGGTAGATACGGTCGATGATCGGGCGCGGGGCGTTGTCGTCTCCGCGCGACGGGGCGCACGTCGCGCCGCGGGTATTTCGCTGGCTGCGGTCTTGCTGTCGCTGAGCGCGGGTGCCGCTGCGCAGGACATGACCTACGAGCCGATCAATCCGAGCTTCGGCGGCAATCCATTCAACAGCAGCCATCTGCTCGGCATCGCGAATGCGCAGAACCAGACCCGCGATCCGCAGGCCGTCAGCACGCAGAGCCAGGCCGACATCTTCTCGCGCCAGTTGCAGTCGCGCTTGCTGTCGGCGTTGAGCTCGCAGATCACCGACGCGATCTTCGGCGAGAACCCGCAGGAGAGCGGAACGATCAGCTTCGGCGGCCAGACCATCAGCTTCGTCCGCAGCCTGGAGGACGTCCGGCTGACGATCACCAACGACGAGACCGGCGAGGTGACGAACATCGTCATCCCGACCTTCATCAAGGTCAACTGATCGTGGCCCTGTTGCGTATCGTGGCGACACTCGCCGTCGCCGTCGCGTTGTCGGGTTGCGCGACCGCCGGGCGGATCGCGAACCTGCCCGAAACGTCGAAGCTGCCGGTCTACCCCAAGCGTACCCAGACCGCGGCGTCGCTGGCGGCGCTGCCGGCGCCGGCCAAGCCGGTCGCGATCGCGGTCTACGGCTTCACCGACCAGACCGGCCAGTTCAAGCCGAGCGAGGCGGGGCAGACCTTGTCCCGCGCGGTCACGCAGGGCGCCGGGTCGATCCTGGTGAAGGCGCTGCAGGACGCGGGCAATCGCCGCTGGTTCACGATCGTCGAGCGCGAACAGCTGCGCAACCTGCTCAACGAACGCCAGATCATCCGCGAGATGCGCGAACGCTATCTCGGCGAAACCGCGGTCAATGCGCAGGCGCTTCCCGCGCTGTTGTTCGCGGGGGTGCTGCTCGAGGGCGGGATCATCGGCTATGACAGCAACACCGTCACCGGCGGCGCCGGGGCGAGCTTCCTCGGCATCGGTGCACGCACCGAATACCGTCAGGACACGGTCACCGTGTACCTGCGCGCGGTGTCGGTGCGGACCGGCGAGGTGCTGACCACCGTTACCGCGTCCAAGACGATCGCGTCGCAATCCCTGGGCGCGAGCACCTTCAAGTTCGTCGCGTTCAAGGAGCTGCTGGAGGCAGAGCTCGGGATCACGACAAACGAGCCCGATCACCTGGCGCTGCAGCAGGCCATCGAGAAGGCGGTCTACGGCCTCGTACTCGAGGGCGTCGACCTCAAGCTGTGGGATTTCGCCGAGCCCAAATCGGGTTGGCCGTATCTCTGGCATTACCGCAACGAGCGCGACGGGACCTTTTCGGCCGGCGACGTCGATTCCGCGCTGGCGCGGTCGCGTGCGACGACACCGATGAAGGTCAAGCCGGGGCAGGTTCCGCCGATGGACAATGCGTCGGGTGCGCTGCGCCTGCGCGGTCCTGCGGCAACGCCGCGCGGCGGCGGTGAGCCGCCACGACCCGACCCGGGCTGATCGATTCCGGACGATCTATCGAACAGGCGAGGCTGGTGATCCCGGCAGTCTCGTCCACGCAAATCCGGGAGAAAGAGCGCGTGCCCCGGCTGGCACCAAAGCACGCGCAGTGTGCGTAGACCCAAGAACGATCCACTTGCCGCTCCTGGCAGAGCGCACGTGGCCAACCCTCGATGAAGGAATGGTGAACATGAAACGCTCGATATTGAATTCGGTTTCCGTGCTGGCGCTTTTCGCCGCCGGGCCGGTGATGGCGCAGA
>DATLME010000035.1:0-6631 GCA_035537395.1 Sphingomonas sp.
ACCCGCCAGCTCGTTGATCGTGAAGAACCGGCGCCAGTTGAGCGTGTCGTTGGCCTCGCGCCAATATGCCAGCCGGTAGTGCTGGCGCTCGAGCAACGCCCGCAACGCCGCCTTGTCGCCGGGAAGTTCGCGGTCATCGGGGCGAACCGGGAAGCGATGTTCGCCATGGGCGACGATCGCCAGCCCCTCCCCCTCGATCCCCTCGCCCTCGCGCACCACCTCGATCGCGCCCGCCGCGATCGCGTCGTCGAGCGTGGTGCCGAGCACCGGCAGCATGATCGGTGCATGCCAGTCGATATCGAAATACTTCGCGAACGTGCTCGCCGGGCCGTTCGCGAGAACATCGTTCCACCACCGGTTCCCGCCGCCGACGACGCCCATGTGGTTGGGCACGATGTCGACGACGATCCCCATCGCATGCTCGCGCAGCGTCGCGACCAGCTGGCGAAACCCGGCTTCGCCGCCCAGCGCAGGGTCGACGCTGGTCGGATCGACCACGTCGTACCCATGGGTCGAGCCGGCTTTCGCGACCGTGATCGGCGACGCGTAGATGTGGCTGATCCCCAGCCGGGCGAGATACGGGACGATCCGCTCGGCATCGGCGAACGTGAAATCTCGATTGAACTGAAGACGATAGGTCGCCCGCGGCGTCATGACGGCGTGATCCGGTTGAGAGTGGCGATCCGCCGTTCTACGGCAGGATCGTCGAGCAGGGTCTCGGTCTCGGCGGCGGCGCGGCGTCGCCAGTTCGGATGCTCGGTCGTCGTACCGGGCAGATTGGGCTGCTCCTCGACTCCGAGCAGATCCTCGAACGGCACCACGATCAGCGGGCATTGCGTCGCCGCAACGAACGCGATCGCCGCGTCGACCACCGGTGCAGGATCCGCTGGGGCGGCGCTGCCGTCGCCGATCGCGCGCCACAGCGCCGCGCGGTCCTCGGCGCGTGCAGCCTCGTCGCGCTCGATCTGCGCCGACGCGTGCCCCTCGATCCGCGCGCGCCAGCCCAGATCATTGCCGCGCCACCAGCCGGCGAGGGTCGGGGTGTCGTGGGTCGCCGTCATCGCGACCGCGCCCGCCGGCCACTGACCGGCCGGGGTGAACCCGCCCTCCCCGCGCTCGAACGGCAGCACCGCCATTCCGAGCAACCCGCGCGCGCGCATGATGTCGCGAAAGCCGGGGGGCACCGTGCCGAGATCCTCGCCGATCACAATCGCGCGGTGACGATGCGATTCGATCGCCACGATGCGCAGCAGGTCGTGGAGCGGCATGCCGAGGTACGCCCCCTCCCCGGCGCCGGCACCCGCGGGTATCACCCACAGCCGCGACAGCCCGAGCGCGTGATCGATGCGTAGCCCGCCGGCATGCGCCAGCGCCGCCCGCAACGTGTCCCGGAACGCCGCGAAGCCGGTACGCCGCAACGCCGCCGGGTCTAACGCCGCGATGCCCCAGTCCTGCCCGGTGGGTCCGAGCGGATCGGGCGGCGCTCCGATCTTGAGCGGCAGCAGTTCGTCGCGTCGGCTCCAGCCGTGGCTTCCGCCCGCATCCATGCCCACAGCCAGATCTGCGATGAGCCCGATCGCCATCCCGCTGTCCCGGGCAGCCGCCTGCGCCGCACCGAGATCGGCGTTCGCGCGCCATTGGAGGAAGGCATGAAAGTCGATCTCGTCGCGCCGTTCGGCAGCGAATGCCGCGACCGCGGGCGAGCCGGGATCGTGAAACGCCGCCGGCCATTGCTGCCAGCCCTGCGCGCCCGACGACGCGAAGAAGTGCGCGTGGAGTGCGTCGAACAGCGCATGACGCTCCAACCCGGCACCGCCGGACTCGACGAACGCGGCGAGCCCGCCTCCGGTCCGGCGTTCATAGGCGGCCCGCAACGCGGCGAGGCGGTCGGGGATCGCCCGGTCCCAGGCGATCAACGCCGGCCCCGCGCCGGCGGCCTCGCCGATAGCCTCACCGGCACCGGGACTTGCCATCAATCCGTTGAGGAACGAGCGCGACGAGGGCGAATAAGGGCTGAACCGCGAAGCATCGGCGGGGAACAGCGCATGGACCGGATTGATCGCCAGCATCGCCGCGCCCCGCCGCCCGAACGCACGCGCGGCCTCGGCGAGCGCCACGAAATCTCCGAACTCGCCCCCGGCGCTGCCGCGCAATGCGGGTATCTGGACCGCCGCGCCCCAGTGCCGACCTGCCGGCGGCGCAAAACAGCGCCTCGGTGCGATCGCCAGCTCGATCGGCACGCCGTCATGCTCCAGCCGGTGATAACCCTCGCGTTCGATCCCCGCGATGCCCGGCACGCCGGCGGCGGCCTCGACAATGGTCGCGCGACGCTCGCCGTTCTCGAACACGATCGTCGCCGCGCCCGGGCGGGCCGCGGGCGGCAAGGTCACCCGCTCGCCGACATCCGCCGAGGCGAACGTCACGCTCGTTGCCGCCTCGGCATGCCGCGCCAGGCTGTCACGCGCGACCGCGTCGGACCATGCCGGCCAGCCCAGCGCATCGAGGATAGCGAGCACCGCGTCGCGGCTCACGAGCTGGTCCACGCCGTCGGCATCGCGCCAGCGATCCGCCACGCCGACCGCTGCGAGCAGGCGATCGAGGTCGGTCATCGGTCTAGCCACGCGGTGAGGCTCGCCGGCTCGCCCGGCACGCCCGTCGCGAACAGCGGCACGTCCTCGCGCGCCGACACCGCGTCGTCGCCGAGGTTGAGCAGCAACGTCAGCATGGCGCCGTCGCCGAGCCGCCACTGTGCGATCACCGCCCGGTCGCCGATCGCTTCCGCGCCGATCGCTGCCGCCCCGGGCAGCGCGGGCACGATCGCCGCATGGCGCAGACGAAGCAGTTCGCGATACATTCCGCTCCAGGCCTCCGCATCGCGCCCCGGTCGTGGCGTCGAGTTCGCGAAGGTCGCGATCGCATTCGGATCGGGAATCCTGGCACGCGCGGCTTCGTCGGCGAACGCCGCGAACCCGGCGAATTCGCGGCGACGCCCTTCGCGAACCGCGTCCGCCAGCGCATCGTCGAAATCGGTGAAGAACAGGAACGGCGACTCGCTTCCGATCTCGTCGCCCATGAAGATCAACGGCACCTGCGGACAGAGCAGCAGCAGCGCCGTCGCCGCCCGCAAGCGCGCTTGGTCCGTCAACCCGGTCAGGCGCTCGCCGAAGGCGCGATTGCCGATCTGGTCGTGGTTCTGAAGGAATGCGACGAAGGCTGTCGGCGGGAGGTGGGCACTGCGGGTGCCGCGGCATTTGCCGCCACCGTTCGCCGACGCCTCGCCCTGATAGACGAACCCCTCGCCAAGGCAGCGCGCGAGCCGTTCGGCGGGCCGGTCCGCGAAGTCGCCATAATAGGCGCTGGTCTCTCCGGTCAGCAGCACATGAAGCACGTTATGGAAATCGTCGTTCCACTGGGCGTCATAGCCTCCCGGTGCGAGCCGCGCAGCGTCGTTATGCTCGTTCTCGAGGATCAGGTGGACCGGCCGATCCGGGCACCGCGCGCGGATCTCCGCGGCCATGAGATCGAGGAACGCGTCGTTGCCGATCGCGTGTACCGCGTCGAAGCGGAGCCCGTCGATCCGATAGTCCTCCAGCCACATCAGCGCATTGTCGATGAAATAGCGCGCCACCTCCGGCCGGTCGACCGCGACGGCCCCGCCCCACGGCGTCGCGACCTCGGCGTCGAAGAAGCCGGCGGCATAGGCGCCGAGATAATTCCCGTCCGGTCCGAAATGATTGTAGACCACGTCGAGCAGGACGGAGAGGCCCAGTTCATGCGCGGCGTCGACGAACGCGCGCAGCTCGTCGGGCGTGCCATAGGCCTCGGCAGGCGCGTAGGGTAGCACCCCGTCATATCCCCAATTCCGGTTCCCCGCGAACGCACCGACCGGCATCAGCTCGACTGCGGTGACGCCCATCGCGGCGATACCGGCAAGCAGGCGCGTGGCGGCTTCGAAGCCGCCGAGCACGCCGACGTGCAATTCCTGGATGACATGCTCGTGCCATGGGCGACCCGACCACCGCGAACGCCACCGAAAGCTGGTCGGATCGACCACGACGCTCCAGCCGTGGACACCCCCCGCCTGCGCACGCGACGCCGGATCCGGTACCTCCAGGCCGTCGGCAAGGCGGAAGCGATAGCGTGTGCCCGCCGGCGCATCGGTTTCGACCACGAACCAGCCGGCCTCCCGTGGCGACATCGCAAGCGGCGCACGCCCCTCGATCACCAGCGCCACCGCATCGCGGTCGGGGGCCCACAGCGCAAAACGCGTGCCTCCGGCCGCGATCGGGGTCGCACCCCAGTTCACGCGGCCTCCTCCACGCCGATCCTCCAGGCGACCAGCACCGCTCCCTGCGGGGCGACCTCATAGCTGTCGCCGATCTCGGCCTCCTCCTGTTCGGGCAGCGCGCTGTCGATCAGGAGCGTCCGTGTGGCAGCGCTTGGCAACGCGAAGGTGATCGGATCCTCGGAGCCGTTCAGCAACAGCGACACCGCTTCGACGCTGCCGTCGTCGCGGCGCTGCGCACGCTGCATCGCCAGGGCGCGGCCCTCCGGGTTCTGCCAGTCGTCCGGCGATAGCGGATGTCCGCGTTCGTCGCACCATTCGATGTCGTTGATCCCGTGGCCCTGGTCGGCGTCGCCGTAGAAATAGGCGTTCGAGCGCAGCACCGCGAAGCGCCGCCGCAGCGCCGTCAATCGCGTCGTGAACTCGATCAGCGCCTGCCCGTCCGCCGAGTCCGCGGCCGACCAGTCGAGCCAGCTGATCTCGTTGTCCTGACAATAGGCATTGTTGTTGCCGAGCTGGGTTCGCCCGAACTCGTCGCCTGCCAGCAGCATCGGCGTGCCGAGCGAGGCGAGCAGCGTGGTCAACATCGATCGCATCACCCGTGCTCGCGCCGCGGCGATCATGGGGTCGACGGTCGGGCCTTCCTCGCCCCAGTTGCGCGAACAATTGTTCGAATGGCCGTCGGCGTTGTTCTCGCCATTCGCGTCGTTGTGCCGCTCTTCGTACATTACCGTGTCGGCGAGCGTGTAGCCGTCATGCGCGGCGAGCATGTTGACGCTCGCCCAGGGGCGCCGCGCACGGCGGTCGAACAGGTCGCCCGATCCGGACAGGCGCGCGGCAAGATCGGCGCGCTGCGACTCGTCGCCCCGCCAGAACTTGCGTACCGTGTCGCGATATTTGTCGTTCCATTCCGCAAACCCGGGCGGAAAATTCCCGAGCTGATAGCCGCCCGGCCCGACGTCCCAGGGTTCGGCGATCAGCTTGAGCTTGCCGAGCACCGGATCCTGGCGGAGCACGTCGAAGAACGCCGCGCCGGGGTCGAACCCGTCACGTTCCCGGCCGAGCGTCAGCCCCAGGTCGAAGCGAAAACCGTCGATCCCGAAGCTCGTCGCCCAATAGCGCAACGAGTCCGCCACCATCTGGATGACCCGCGACTTGGTCAGGTTGAGCGTGTTGCCCGTGCCGGTGTCGTTGACGGTATACCGCGCGTCGCCCTCGACGTGACGATAGTAGCTGGCATTGTCGAGGCCGCGCCACGACAGCGTCGGCCCGCGTTCGGATCCTTCGCAGGTGTGGTTGTAGACCACGTCGAGGATGACCTCGATGCCCGCGGAGTGCAGCCGCCGGACGGCGCGGCGTAGCTCGTCGTGGCTGTCGCCGGCGAGATAGCGTCGCTCGGGCGCGAAGAACGCCAGCGTGTTGTAGCCCCAGTAATTCGCGAGGCCCTTTTCCTTCAGGAAGCGGTCCTGGGTGAACGCCTGGATCGGCATCAATTCGATTGCGGTCGCGCCGATCCGCTTGAGATGCGCGATCACGGCCGGATGGCCGAGCGCCGCAAAGGTGCCGCGCTCGCGGGCCGGCACCAGCTCCATCAGCCGGGTCAGGCCTTTCACATGCGCTTCGTAGATCACCGTCTCGGACCACGGCGTGTTGGGCCGGTTGTCGCGCGACCAGTCGAAATGGTCGTCGACCACCACCGCCTTGGGCATCGCCGCAGCACTGTCGCGACGATCGAAACTGAGGTCCTCCTTCGCCGATCCGATCCGATAGCCGTGCAGCGCGTCGGTCCAGCGGATCTCGCCCGCCAGCCTGCGCGCGTACGGGTCCAGCAGCAACTTATTGGGATTGAATCGGTGGCCCTGGGCGGGCGCATAGGGTCCGTACGCGCGATAGCCATAGAGCAGGCCCGGACCCGCATCGGGCAGATAACCGTGCCAAACCTCGTCGGTCCATTCGGGCAGCACCAGCCGCTTCAGCTCGCGACGGCCCGACGGATCGAACAGGCACAAAACGATCCGCTCAGCGTAAGCAGAAAACACCGCAAAATTGATGCCGTCGCCGTCGAAGGTGGCGCCGAGAGGATATGGCAAGCCGCCCTCAAGCTTGTCGGGAAGCCAGGTCAATCATGTCTCCGTGTTTAAGGGGGCGATCAATGCCGTGAAGGCAGATGCTCAAGCGCGCGACACGCCCACGTAGATCCGATGGAGCCACGAGAGATTGGCTCACGCAGCGCCATCCTCGCATGCTCGCGCCAGGCTATCGTGTTCTTCTCGGCTGGTTCGTACGCGCTGACGCGCCGTCCACGTACTAAGGAATCAAGTACCCTTAGGCGTTCGTCCGCTCTTC
>DATLME010000036.1:0-3419 GCA_035537395.1 Sphingomonas sp.
TTCGCCGGGGTGGTGAGGCAAGATTGCGACGTTACGCCGCTTGGCTCAGATCATGCCCAGCGCTTGCATGTACACCTCGAGGATCGCCTCCTCCTCCTGATATTCTTCCTTCTTCTTCTTGCGGATCGAGAGGATCTTGCGGATCGCCTTGGGGTCGTAGCCGCGGCCCTTGGCCTCGGCCATCACGTCCTTGATGTCGTCGGCGATGCCCTTCTTCTCTTCCTCGAGGCGCTCGGCGCGCTCGATCAGCAGCCGCAGCTCGTCCGCCGCGACCTGTCCGCCGCCCATGCCTTCTTGTCGTTCTTCAGCCATGCCAGTCCCCCGCCGCGGCGTTCGCCCCACGGCCTGTATAATCGTTGAATGGAATACCGGCCGGCCTTGCCCGGTCCCGGTAGGCGGCCGCGTCTAGGCGGTTACGCGCAGGGGCTCAAGCCGGGTTCTTCGCCAGGCTCTCATCCATCCGCGCGAGCTGCTCGGGGGTCGCCTCGGCCTGGTACCGTGCCTTCCACTCGGACTGCGGCATGCCGTAGACGGTCTCCCGTGCCTCCGCCTTGTCGAGCCCGCCCGCTTCCTCGATCCAGTCGGACAGGCAATTGCGGCAAAAGCCCGACAAACCCATCAAATCGATATTCTGCGCGTCGGTACGATGCCGCAGATGGCGCACGAGCCGGCGAAACGCGGCTGCTGCCACGGTGTCGTCGAGTTGATCGAGTTTGTCCGCCATTATGCCCTCGAAGGTTGATCGCGAGGAGATAGCCACTAGAGGTGCACGCGGCAAATCCCCAGGAGCCACGTCCCCATGTCGAAAGCCATCGCGCCTCGCTCCCGGAAAGTGCGCGTCCTCGCCACGCTCGGTCCGGCGAGCAATACCCCGGAGATGATCGCCACGCTGTTCCAGGCCGGTGCGGACGCGTTCCGGATCAACATGAGCCATGGCGACCAGGCGTCGAAGGTCGCCGTGATCCAGGCGATTCGCGGGCTCGAGAAGAAGTTCGGACGGCCGACCACGATCCTCGCCGATCTCCAGGGCCCCAAGCTGCGGGTCGGCAAGTTCGCCGGCGGCCGCACCGAACTCGCGACCGGCAGCGTCTTCGTGCTCGATCGCGACGGCACGCCCGGCGACGCGACACGGGTCGAGCTGCCGCACCGCGAGATCTTCGCCGCGATCGAAACCGGCGCCCGGCTGCTCCTCGACGATGGCAAGCTGGTGCTGCGCGTCACCGATCACGCCGCAGACCGGATCGAGACCCGAGTCGAGGTCGGCGGGTCACTGTCCGACAACAAGGGTCTCAACGTCCCCGACGTGGTGCTGCCGATGGCAGCGCTGACCGAGAAGGACCGCAGCGATCTGGCGTTCGCGATCGAGCAGGGCGTCGACTGGATCGCGCTGTCGTTCGTCCAGCGCCCCGAGGACCTGGCCGAGGCGCGCAAGCTGATCGGCGGCAAGGCGGCGCTGCTCGCCAAGATCGAAAAGCCGCAGGCGATCGAGCGGCTCGAGGAAATCGTCGAGAATTGCGACGGCGTGATGGTTGCCCGCGGCGATCTCGGCGTCGAGCTGCCGCCCGAATCCGTGCCCCCGCTGCAGAAGCGGATCGTCGAGACCTCGCGCCGGCTCGGTCGCCCGGTGGTGGTCGCGACGCAGATGCTCGAATCGATGATCAAGTCGCCCTCGCCGACCCGCGCCGAAGTGTCCGACGTTGCGACCGCGATCTATGACGGCGCCGATGCGATCATGTTGTCCGCGGAAAGCGCCGCTGGCGACTGGCCGACCGAATCGGTGACGATGATGAACGCGATCGGCAATGCGGTGGAACGCGACCCGATGCACGGCGATCGGATACACTTCACCGTGATGCGTCCCGATCCGACCACCGCCGACGCACTGTCGGAGGCGGCCAAGCAGATCGCGCGTACCGTGTCCGCGGTCGCGATCATCTGCTTCACCACGTCGGGGTCGACCGCCCGCCGGATCGCGCGCGAACGGCCCGCGGTGCCGATCCTGGTGCTCACGCCCAAGCTCGAGACCGCGCGTCGGCTCGGGCTGCTGTGGGGCACCCACGCGGTCCACACCCGTGATGTCGAATCGTTCGAGGAAATGGTGGCGAAGGCCAAACGCACTGCCCTGCGTCAGGGAATCGCCAAGGCGGGCGACCGGGTCGTGGTGATGGCCGGGGTGCCGTTCCGGACGCCGGGCTCGACCAACGTCATCCACGTCGTCGGCATCATCGGCGACGAGCTGAAGAACTACACGGGAAGCGCCGCCAACGCGTGACGGCCGCCCGTGACCTGGGCGGAACGACGCCGGCGCACGGGCGGGCTGGTCAGCTCAGAGCAGCCCCAGGTCCGTCAGTTCGCGACGCAGTTTCGGTTCGTCGGTGAAGTGCAGCGCGATCAGCCCGACCGCTGCGGCACCCGCGACATTTGCCTCGTTGTCGTCGATGAACACGGTACGCCCCGGCTCGACCCCGAAGCGCTCGATTGCCAGCCGGTAGATCGCGGCGTCGGGCTTCACCAGCTTCTCGTCGCCCGAAACGACGATGTGGCGGAAGCGGTCGAACATCGCGGCTTCCCGGGCGCGGAACGGCGGCCAGAACTCGCCCGAGAAATTGGTGATCGCGAATAAGGGCACATCAGCGGCGTGCAGGTCGTCGACCAGCGCGGGCATCCCGGCGATCGGCGCACCGATGCTCTCCAGAAACCGCGGTCCCCAGGCCGCGATAAGCGCCTCGTGGTGCGGGTGGTCCCGAATCAGCTCGACCGACGTCTCTGCGAAGGAACGCCCGGCGTCATGCTGAAAGTGCCAGTCGTGCGTCACGACGTCGCGCAGGAACGCGTCGAGCGCCCGATCGTCGTCGATCAGGCGCTCGTAGAGGAACCGAGGGCTCCAGTCGTAAAGAACCCGGCCGACATCGAAGATGACGGCCGTGGAGAGCGTCTCGCTCAGCCCTGACGCGCCTTGAAACGGCGGTTGGTCTTGTTGATCACATAGGTACGGCCGCGACGACGGATCACGCGGTTGTCGCGGTGGCGATCCTTCAACGACTTCAGGGAATTGCGGATCTTCATGATCACGTTCGCTTTGCTAGCTTGGAGAGAAAAGGGACTAAATCTAGGTGTCGGTGGAAAGCGGGATCGCGTAGAGATGCGCCTCCCGATAGTCAAGCAACGCGGGAACGCGCCGGACGTTATACCGGCACAACAAGTCGGAAAGTCGCGCCCATGATCACCCGCAATCTCCTCCTCACCGGGCTTACCGCTGCCACGCTCGCGGGCTGCACCACCGCCGGTCCGCTGCCGCCGACCAACGTCGTGCGCTACCATCTCGGCGCGCCGATCGCGCGCGGCACCGTCGCCGTCGAGCCGGCAACCGCGCCGGGCGTCCCCGCCAGCCTCGAGTTCAAGACCTATGCCGCCGCCGT